>JBQTJF010000357.1:0-4244 GCA_052387375.1 Betaproteobacteria bacterium | reverse complement strand
GCCGCGCCGCCGTCGTCCTGCGTCGCGCCGGCGCCCGCCGCGCCGCTCGCGCCGGCGCCCGCCGAGCCGGTCGCGCTCGGGCTCTGCGCGGAGCTGCCGCTCGAGGCCTTGTCGCCGGCCGCGTGCGCCAGCGGGAAAGCGAACGCCGCGGCGATCGCCGCGGCAATGAGGGTCTGGCGTTTCATCAGTGCACTCCTTTCGGTGGTTAAGTGCGCTTCAATTCGTCGACGAACCGTACTGCCTCGCGGCGCACGTGGGACGCGAGGGACGGATGGATGATCGACTTGATGCGGCCCGACTTGATGCCCTTTTCCCCGACCGTCTTGAAGTCGAGCACTTCATTTGCCGCCTTCATCACCGCGTCTCCGGGCACGTCGCGGAAACCTTCGTCGAGAAAGGCCTTCTGCAGCTTGTGCGCTTGATCGTGCAGCAGCTTTTCGCTCGGATCGAGCAGATGGGCGATGAAGCCGGAATGCTCGCCCATCGTCTTCGACCAGAAATCGACGACTTCGCCGCGGTCGAACTCGACCTGGCGCCGGTTGTAGAGCGCAAGGCGCGCGGCGAAGCGGTCGGCTTCCCGTGCGGTGTGCTCGAAGAAGAGCGGCCAGACCAGGCTGCGCATCTCGGCCTTCACCTGGCGCTCGCGCATGGTCTTTTTGTAGTCGCTGAAGCGCTTGGCGAGGTCGATCGAGCGCTGGTTGACGGCGGCGTAGTTGCCGGCGTCGATGGCGCTCGACTGCTTGAGCTGCTCGGCGAAGAGGCGCTGGAACTCCTCGGCCTGCCGGCGCGGCCCGTCGAGCTCCGGCCCGGGCATCAGCATCTGGAAGAACACCGCGTGCTCCATCATGATGTCGTTCCAGAAGAGGTTGTCGGCGCGGGAATAGGACACCGGGTCGCGTGCGGTGGCGACGAAGGTCGGCTTGTCTTCCGGCTCGCCCGACATGGGCATGGACGCGCCGGCGGCGGCAGAAGTGGTGCGGGTCTGGCTGCTGTCCTGCACCACCTTGGCGAGCGGTGGGACGGCAGGGTTGATGCCCGTGGCGGTGGCGCAACCGCCGATGGCGCCGCCCAGCACGATGAGGCCCCCGGCCTTGAGAACGTCGCGCCGGGTGAAATCGACAGACATACGGTGCTCCTCAGTAGGAATTACATGGTCCCTTTCGTTGACCCTTTCTATGTCCCGAGGCGATGCTTCGAAGGCGCCGGCTGCGGCGGCTCCTCCACTGCAACGCCGTGGACGTAGACCATCTTGCCGCCGAGCCAGCCCGAAACGGCGAGCAGGGCGACGGAGAACGCGGACAGCCACACCGCTGCCTCGGAAACGCCGTCCCGGCGCATCCAGGCATTGACGATATAGAGCGCGACGATGGTGAGGTTCATCGTCATATGGATCAAAGCGACCCGCTTCAGGCCCCACGGGAGGGAAAGCATGTCGATGAAGCCGGGGACCGCGGCGACGAGCGCGCCGAGGATGCCGCCGACCATGGTGTAGCGGGCGACGATGAGCCAGTTGGCGCTCTCGGCCCCCGCGAGATGGATCAGGTCGCAGGCGAGGGAGAAGAGCCACAGGCCGATGGGGATCGCCACCAGCATGGGGTGGATGGGGTGTTTCGCTATGTTCGCCGGGGTCCGCATGGGTGCGCTCCGTGCTCGTCGCGCTGTCCCATGCAATCCGCGTACCGGAACGACCCTGCGTCAGGCGTTCTGCGGCTCCCGGCGCTCGGCCTCCGCAACGCTGCGTTGAGTGTCCATCTGCTGCTCCGCGATATCGGTTTCGATCTCGAAGCTCACGGCTGAAGGGATGGCCGGCCTCGCCGGGCGCCGGCGCGCGTGCGATCGCCTGCAGCCCGGCGGTGCCGTCGTCGAGATAGCCCGTGAGGATCGCCCCAACTCGAGCCCGGCGGGAAGCGCGGCGACGATCTCGCGCAGCGCCTTGAGCCCGCCCGCGGAGGCGCCGATCGCTATGATGTCGTGTCCGGGCATCGGCGCTTGGACAGCGGCCTCCGGGGTAAATTCGCCATGAACGAAGACGACGCCATCGAATCCGCCGCGCACGAGCTGGCGCAGCAGCTCCAGGTGATCGAGATGGCAATCGCGGCCATCAAGGCGCGCGACGGCTCGCGCCACGACCGGGTGCTCGAGCCGGCGATACGGGCCCTCGCGCGGCTGGACCGGGGCCTTGAGGAGCTGGTGGCTCTTGCGCGCGAGCGCCGGCGCTAGCCGAGCACCTGCCGCACGGCCTCGACGAGCTGCTCGGGCTTGAAGGGCTTCTTCAGCGCCCCGTCGGCGCCGATCTCGCGCGCGACGGCCAGATGGTCCGCACCCTCGCCACGCAGCCGGCTGCCGCCGGAGATGGCGATGATCTTGATTCGAGCGGGGTATTGCCTGCGCAGCTCGGCGATGGTCTCGATGCCCTCCATGCCCGGCATGAAGAGATCGGTGACGATCAGGTCGGCCGCGGCCCTTTGCTGCGCCTCGAGCGCAGCGCCGCCCTCGGGCACGGCGAGGACGGCGTAGCCGGCTGCCTCCAGCGCGTCCTGGAGGAGCACGCGCAGGTCGGGGTTGTCTTCGACGAGGAGGATTCTGTGCATTTTGGTGAATCCCCTACGATCGCAGCGCCGCGATGAGCGCCGCCAGGGCTTTCGCCCCCACCGGCTTGCGCAGGCTGTGATCGAAGCCGGCCTCATTCATGCGCATCACGTCTCCCGGCTGCGCGTAGCCGGTGAGCGCGACCACCGGCTTCTGCTTGCGCGGGCCGGCGCGCAGCCGGCGCAGCACCTCGTAGCCGTCGATGTCGGGCAGCGCGAGGTCGAGCAGCACCACGTCGGCGTCGAACGCCTCGGCCAGCGCCAGCGCGGCGGCGCCGTCGTAGGCGCAGCGCACCTCGCAGCCCGCGATCTCGAGGAACGCCCGCAGCGTATCGGCCGCATCCGCGTTGTCGTCGACCACGAGGACGCGGCAGCCGTCCAGGCGCGGCCCGGCCGGCTCGGGCGGCGGCGCGGCCCGGGTGCTCTCGACGAGCGGCAGCCGGACGATGAAGGTGCTGCCCGTGCCGGGGCCGTCGCTTTTCGCTTCCAGGCTGCCGCCGTGCAGCTCGGCGAGCCGGCGCGCGAGCGGCAGGCCGATGCCGAGGCCCGTACGGGAAGCGTTCGCCATCTGCGCGAACGGCTCGAAGATGCGGTCGAGCACATCGGATGCGATGCCCCGGCCGTTGTCCGAGACGGTGATCGTGGCCTCGCCTTCGCCGGCGGCGACCGAGAGCCCGATCTCGCCTCCGGCCGGGGTGTACTTGGCGGCGTTGACGAGCACGTTGGCGAAAAGCTGCGTGAGGCGCACGAGGTCCCCGCGCACCAGCAGCCGCTGCGGCGGCTGCCTGAGCTCCAGGCGGTGATTGCGGGCGTCGATGAGCGGGCGCGCCGCCTCGATCGCGCGCTCGAGCGCGTCGCCGAGGGCCATCTCCGCCACGTCGAGGGTGAGGTTGCCGCGCGAGATGCGCGACATCTCCAGCAGGTCGTCGACCAGGCGCACCACCTGGCCGGTCTGGCGCTCGAGCACCTCGCGCGCCCAGCGCAGCTTCTCCTCGCGGATGTCGATGCCGCGCATGACGTCGAGCACGCTGCGGATCGGGGCGAGCGGGTTGCGCAGCTCGTGGCCGAGCATGGCGAGGAACTCGTCCTTCCTGCGGTCGGCTTCGGCGAGCGCGACGGCGACGCCCAGGCGCTCGGTGGCGTCCTCGAAGCCGACCAGGATCAGCTCGGATTCACTCTGCGCGCCGCGCAGCCGCCGGGCGTTGATCAGCATGACTCGCGCGCCCAGGCCTTCGAAGCTGTGCTCCACGCGGTAGTCCTCGACGGTATCGGTGGTCTCGAGCGTGTCGTCGAGCAGCCTGCGGAGCTGGGGGATGTCCCACTGCCGGTCGCCCAGGTCGTACAAGTGCCGGCCCTCGACGTCGCTGCGCGCAGTGCGGAACAGGCGGTAGTAGGCCGGATTGGCGTGCTGCACGCGCAGCCTCCGGTCGAGGACGAGCAGCGGGTGGCGCATCGTGCCGACGATCGCCTCGGCGTAGTCGCGCGCCTCGCGCACCGTTTCGTTCGCCGCGTTCAGCTCCTGGTTGCGGGTGCGCAGCTCGTCGTTGGTGGTGGCGAGCTCCTCGTTCGCCGACTGCAGCTCCTCCTTGGCGGTCTCCAGCTCCTCGTTGGTGCTCTGGAACTCCTCGTTCGCCGAGAGCGCCTCCTCGTGCAGCG
>JBQTJF010000356.1:0-1807 GCA_052387375.1 Betaproteobacteria bacterium | reverse complement strand
CCGGCGCGCTTCGAGTTCAAGCCAGGCGAGCACCTGCCGATGCGTCCGCTGTGGAGCCTCGTCGAGCGGCTCGGCACCGGCGGGCACGGCGAAGCCTGGCTCGCGCGCCACGACAAGACGCACGAGCGGCGCGTGTACAAGTTCGCCGCCGACGGCGAGGCGCTGCACACGCTCAAGCGCGAGATCACGATCTACCGGCTGCTGCACGACAGCCTCGGCGAGCGGCCCGACCTCGTGCACCTGCTCGACTGGAACCTCGAGGAGCCGCCGTATTTCCTCGAGTACGACTACCTCGAGGCCGGCAGCCTGGCGACCTGGGCCAAGGCGCAAGGCGGCCTCGACCGCGTGCCGCTCGCCGACCGCCTCGACCTCGCCGCCCAGATCGCCGACGCGCTCGGCGCCGCGCACTCGGTCGGCGTGCTGCACAAGGACCTCAAGCCGTCGAACGTGCTGGTCGAGCCGCGCGCCGGCCGTGCGCCGCAGATCAAACTGTGCGACTTCGGCAGCGGCGGCGTGCTCGACGTGCATCGGCTCGAGCAGATGGGCATCACCCGGCTCGGTTTCACCAAGACCGTCACTGTGCACGGCGCCGTGGGCACGACGCCGGCCTACCTCGCGCCGGAGGTCATGGGCGGCCAGCCGTTCACCGTGCGGGCTGACATCTATGCGCTTGGGGTGCTGCTCTACCAGCTCGCGGTCGGCAACTTCAACAAGGCGCTCGCGCCGGGCTGGGAGCAGGACGTCGCCGACGAGGTGCTGCGCGAGGACATCGCGCTCGCGGCCGAAGGCCATCCGGAGCGCCGCATCGCCGACGCCGGCCGGCTCGCGCAGCGCTTGCGCACGCTCGAAGAGCGCCGGCACAAGCTTGAGGCCGAGCGGGTCGCGAAGGCCGAGGCCGAGAGCGCGAAGCTGCAGATGGAGCGGATGCGGGCGCGGCGCAACTGGGTGCGGTTGGCGCTCGCGGCGCTGGTGGCCGGAGTGACGATCAGCTCGCTGCTTTACGTGGATGCGCGGCGCGCGCGGGAACGCGCCGACAACGCGGCGGCGACGGCGTCGGCGGTCAATGAGTTCCTGAGCAAGGACATGCTCGCGCAGATCAGCTCTGACCGGCCGCTGCGCAGCCTCACTGTCAAGGAGCTCGTCGATCAGGCGGCGGCGCAGGTCGACCGGCGCTTCGCCGGCCAGCCGGCTGCGGCCGCACAACTGCACGCCTCGCTCGGGGCTTCCTACGTTGCGCTGGACGACGCCGCGGGCGCGGAGAAGGAGCTCGATGCGGCGCTGGCGCTGGCGCAACGGCACGAGGCGCCCGGCTCCGACACGGCGCTGGCCGCCGTCGGGCAGCTGCTGATCGTCAAGTACGTCAACGGCAAGTTGAAGGACGCACTGCCGGCGTACGAGGAAGTGCTGGCGGCGGGCAGCCGGCGCCTGGGCCCCCGCCACGCCAAAGTCCTGCAGCTGCGGCAGCAGCTGGCGTATATCCGCTTCTACGTCGGCCAGCACCAGGCGGCCGCCGACGACCTGCGGGGGATCTGCGCCGATGCCGCGGCAGCGTCGGTCCCGGACGAGTCGTTCCTGGCAGAAAGCGAAACCAAGCTCGGCGAAGTTCTGACGTATCTCGCGGAGTACCCGGAGGCGGAACGGACGCTGCGCTCGGCGCTGGCGCGCCTGCGCGCCCACCTGGGTGACGGGCACCTCGCTGTCGCGAGCGCACGCATTTACCTGGCCGGTGTCCTGACGACATTGGGCCGGCATGCCGAAGCCGACGGCGAGCTCGCTTCAGCCCTTGCTGCGGCACGGGAGTGGACCC
>JBQTJF010000355.1:0-5113 GCA_052387375.1 Betaproteobacteria bacterium | reverse complement strand
CGAGATGGCGCGGCCGGCGGCGAGGCAGCCCATCAGCATCATCCAGCCCTTGCCGGCGTACTCCGGCCCGCCGATGATCCAGTCGAGCGGCATGAAGACATCCTTGCCGGAGTTCGGGCCGTTCTGGAACACGGCGTTGAGCGGCAGGTGGCGCCGGCCGATGTTCACGCCGGGAGTGTGGGTGGGCACGAGCGCGCAAGTGATTCCCAAGTCTTCTTTTTCCCCAAGGAGATGCTCGGGGTCATAAAGGCGAAAGGCCAAACCCAGCAGCGTCGCCACCGGCCCGAGGGTGATGTAGCGCTTGTCCCAGGTGACGCGCATGCCGAGCACTTCCTTGCCCTGGAAGCTGCCCTTGCAGACGACGCCGTAGTCCGGGATAGAGGCCGCATCGGAGCCGGCTTCGGGGTTGGTGAGCGCGAAGCAGGGGATCTCCTGGCCCTTGGCGAGGCGCGGCAGGTAGTAATCCTTCTGCTCTTCCGTGCCGTAGTGCAGGAGCAGCTCGCCCGGCCCGAGCGAATTGGGCACCATCACCGTGATCGCCGCGGCGCTCGAGCGCGTCGAGAGCTTCATCACCACCGCCGAGTGCGCGAGCGCGCTGAAGCCCAGGCCGCCGTACTTCTTCGGGATGATCATGCCGAGGAAGCCCTTGTCCTTGATGAACTGCCAGACCTGAGGCGGCAGGTCCTGGCGCTCGTGCGAAATCTCCCAGTCGTTGCAGAGGCGGCAGAGCTCCTCGACCGGGCCGTCGAGGAAGGCCTGCTCCTCGGCGCTGAGCCTGGGCTCCCTGACCGCGAGCAGCTTGTCCCAGTCGGGCTTGCCGGAGAAGAGGTCCGCGTCCCACCACACCGTGCCCGCGTCGATCGCCTCCTTCTCGGTCTGCGACATGTCCGGCAGGATGCGCCGGTACACCGCGAGAATGCGGTTCGAAAAAACGAGTCTTCTCAGGAAAGGAATATTCAGGATGGCCGCGACGACGATAAAGATGCCGATCAGGACCGTGTTGAGGGTTGAACCGATCAAGACGGCAAAGGCGAGCGTCCAGCCCCAGAGCGGCAGGCGCAGATAGGCGCAGGCGAGGAAGAGGGCGATTGTCCCGGCGATGTAATAGGTGATCATCAGGCTGCCTTTCGCATCGAGCTCTTGAGGGGGGCCATCAGGCCGGCGAGCAGGAAGGCGCTGAGGCGCTCCTCGAGGAGCTCGGCGTCGTAGCGGTCTTCGGGCTTGCAGCCGGCGATGAGCTGCACGGTGTCGGTGGCGGCGAGCGTGTAGGCGAGCGTGCCGAACATGAAATGCATGCGCCACACCAGCTCTTCCTTCGGCATCTGCGGCAGCGCGCGCTCCAGCGCCGCCTTGTAGCGCGCCATGGTCGGGGCGTACATCTGCCCGATCAGCGCGCGCAGCTCCTTCGCCGGCTCGGTGTAGGTGCGGCCCAGCAGGCGGATGAAGTTGCGCCCGCCGCCTTTCGCGTCCTCGATCAGGCGCAGGCTCGGGCCGACGAACGCCCGGATGATCGATTCCGGCGAAGGATTGGCAGACGCCTCGAGGCGATCGAGCTCGGCGAGGCGCGCCGCGTTCATCGGGTCGAGGCGGCGGCGGAACACCGCCTCGATCAGCGCGTCCTTGGAGCCGAAGTGGTAGTTGACCGCGGCGAGGTTGACCTGCGCGCGCGAGGTAAGCTGGCGCATCGAGGTGCCCTCGAAGCCGTGCAGCATGAACAGCTCCTCGGCGGCGTCGAGGATGCGGGTGCGGGTGACGTGCTCGGGCTTGACGGCGCGCATGGCAGGGTCGAGGCTCACTCAAACGAACGTTTGAATAGTAGCATGACCGGAACGGGGCTGATAGCGCTGATCCTCATTTCGATGGGATGGCTGTTCTATCTCTACTGCCTGGTGCTGCACTACGCGCTGCTAAGGCGGTCCTTGAACGCAAAGCCCGGCGAATACGTGGCCTCCAGCCTCGGCTTCGTGCCGGGGGTAGCGGGGTCGATCACGGCCTTCTTCACCGTCGGACAACTCGCCGGCTACGGGGTCGACGTCCCCTGGCCTTGGCTTTGGATTCTGCTGCCCCTTTTCATCGACCCCTACGCCGTTCCCATCTTTGTGCTCCTGATGATCCGCAAACTGCACCGATAATCGCGGCATGGCCGGTCACAGCGCCGCTCCCGTCCAGCGGCTAGGCAACGAGTGGCGGGCGGTCGCCACGCTCCTGCCCTATCTCCTTGAATACAAATGGCGCGTGGTGATTGCGCTGACCTGCCTGGTCGTCGCCAAGGTGGCCAACGTCGGCGTGCCGCTGGTCATGAAGGAGGTGGTGGACGGGCTGGACGCGCGGACCGCGATCGTCGCGGTGCCGGTGGCGCTGCTCGCCATCTACGGCATCCTGCGCTTCTCCACGACGCTCTTCGCCGAGCTGCGCGACGTAGTGTTCATCCGCGTCACGCAGCGCGCCATCCGGCGCGTCGCGCTCGGCGTGTTCCGCCACCTGCACAGCCTGTCCCTGCGCTTCCACCTCGAGCGCCAGACCGGCGGCATGACGCGCGACATCGAGCGCGGCACGCGAGGCATCTCGACCCTCCTTTCGTATTTATTGTTCTCAATACTCCCTGTCATCCTCGAGTTCGCGCTCGTCGCCGCGGTGCTGATCGGCAAGTTCGACTGGCGCTTCGCCGCGGTCACCTTCGGCGCGGTCGGCGTGTACATCGCCTTCACCGTCCTCGTCACGGAGTGGCGCATGGAGATCCGCCGCCGCGCCAACGAGCTCGACTCGAAGGCCAACACGCGCGCCATCGACAGCCTGCTCAACTACGAGACGGTGAAGTACTTCGGCAACGAGGACTTCGAGGCGCGCCGCTACGACGACAACCTGCGCACCTACGAGGACGCGGCGACGCGCAACGAGGCCTCGCTCGGCATCCTCAACATCGGCCAGTCCTTCATCATCGCCGCGGCGGTGACGGCGCTGATGCTGCTCGCCGCCGAGGGCGTCGCCGCCGGCAGCTTCACGCTCGGCGACCTGGTGCTGGTGAACGGGCTGCTCATCCAGCTCTACATCCCGCTCAACTTCCTCGGCATGGTGTACCGCGAGATCAAGCAGTCGCTCATCGACATGGACCGCATGTTCCGCCTGCTCTCGGAGAACCGCGAGGTCGACGACCCGCCGGGCGCGCCCGAGCTGCCGCCGGGGCCGGCGACGGTCGAGTTCAGGCAGGTTTCATTCAGCTACGAAGCGGCAAGACAGATCCTCTTCGATGTCAGCTTCACCATCCCCTCGGGCCATCGCGTCGCCGTGGTCGGGCACTCGGGCTCGGGCAAGTCGACGCTGGCGCGGCTGCTCTACCGCTTCTACGACATCAAGGCAGGCGCCATAGAGATAAACGGGATGGATATCCGAAATGCAAAGCAGTCGAGCCTGCGCGCGGCGATCGGCATCGTGCCGCAGGACACGGTGCTCTTCAACGACACCATCCTCTACAACATCCGCTACGGGCGGCCCGACGCGAGCGACGGCGAGGTGATCGAGGCGGCGCGCGCGGCGCATATTCACGAGTTCATCGAATCTCTTCCGAAGGGATACCAGAGCACTGTCGGCGAGCGCGGCCTGAAGCTCTCCGGCGGCGAGAAGCAGCGCGTCGCGATCGCGCGCGCGCTCCTCAAGAACCCGCGCATCATGATCTTCGACGAGGCGACTTCCGCGCTCGACTCGCGCGCCGAGAAGGCGATCCAGGCCGAGCTCGAGCGCGTTTCGCAGGGCAGAACGACGTTAGTGATCGCCCACCGTCTCTCTACGGTGGCAGACGCAGACCAGATCCTGGTGCTCAGCCACGGCCGCATCGTCGAGCGCGGGACGCATGCCCAACTACTTGAGAAAAAAGGAGAATACGCGAGAATGTGGGCGCTGCAGCAAGAGCAGGCCGAAGCGAAGGCCAAGCTTGAAGAGGCGGAAGCCCTGTAGCCTCAGCCCGACAGTACAAATCTTTCACGGTATTTCGAGGTATTAGTTCCTAGCCCATGATTTTGTTTGCGTTTTTTTTGAGGGGTAGGTTAGACTGCGATAAGTCCATACGCCATGTAGGGCATGGACAGACACCAAGAAAATCGTCTTCGCTCAGGGAAGATTCACCGCAATGCAAAGGAAGCTGCATCCGCTGGAGGGCCTTGTTGCCGCGTTCGCGCTGTGCATGGCCCTCTTCCTCTCCATCGGCTTCGCGCAGGCCGATGAGATCAAGAAGCAGAAAGCCGTTTTCCTCCGCTCCTCCTCCGCGCTGGTCCTCGACGCCGCGACCGGCGAAGCCGTAATCGACAAGAACAGCGAGGCGGTCGTGCCGATCGCCTCGATCACCAAGCTGATGACGGCGATGGTGATCCTCGATCGCGGCCTCGATCTCGAGACCAAGATCGTGCTCAGCCGCGACGACCTGCGCGCGATCCGCGGCAGCCGCACGCGCCTGCGCACCGGCGCGAGCCTGACGCGCGACGAGCTGCTCATGCTTTCTCTGATGGCCTCGGAGAACATGGCCGCCGCCGCGCTCGGGCGCACCTATCCCGGCGGCATGGACGCCTTCGCCGAGGCGATGAACGCCAAGGCGGCGAAGCTGGGCATGACCGACACGCACTTCGTCGAGCCGACCGGCCTCTCGCCGGGCAACGTCTCGAGCGCGCGCGACCTCGCCGAGCTGGTGCGCGCCGCCAACGCCTATCCGCTCATCCGCGAGTACTCGACGCGCGAGCGCGGCACGGTCACCGTATACAAGCGCCCGATGAGCTTCGGCAACACCAACCGGCTGGTGCGCAGCTCGCAGTGGGACATCGAGCTCTCCAAGACCGGCTACATCAGCCAGGCCGGCCGCTGCCTGGTGATGCGCGTGCACCTCGGCTCGAAGGACCTGATCGTGGTGCTGCTCGATTCCTGGGGCCGCCATTCCCGGATCGGCGACGCCAACCGCATCCGCAAATGGCTCGAGAGCAACCTCTCGGCCGCGCACAGCTCCTAGAAATCGGGGTCATCGCGCTGTGAAAAGCGCAGGAAGGGAGGATCTGAGATGAGTCAGTGAAACCCTTTGTTGGGATCCAGCCGGTGCAAGTCCGGCCCGGTCAAAGCCGTAGCGGGCAGGCCG
>JBQTJF010000354.1:0-3047 GCA_052387375.1 Betaproteobacteria bacterium | reverse complement strand
GCGCGCCGCGCTGGTGGCGGCGGCGCTCGGCTTCGCCTACCGCGCGCCGCCCGGGGCGGCCGCGCCGCGCGGGCGCGCCGCGGCGCCGGCGTTCCTTTCCGGCGCGGACATCCTGCTCCTCTCGGTCGCCGGCATCGGTCTCGCGCTCTACAACGGCGCCTTCCTCGTCTATGTTCGCTACGCGCCGATGCTGCTCGTGTCGAGCGGCTTCGGCCTGGTCGAGGCGGGCCTCGTCCTCGCGGCGGCGAGCGCGCTGGCCACGCTCGCGCTGCCCGCCGGCGGGCATCTCGCCGACCGCTCCCGACGGCCGCTCGCGGTGCTCTTCGGCGGCACGCTCGCCTTCTGCGCCTGCGTGGCGCTGCTGCCGGCGGCGGCGGCGACGCAGAGCCTGCTCGCCGTCGCGATCACCGCCGCCCTGGTCAGCGTCTTCGGCTCGATCCCGGTGTCGCCGATGATGGCGCTGCCCGCGGCCGCCATTCCCGCCGAGCGCCGCGCGGTGGGCCTGGGCTTCTTCTACACCTGGTTCTACGCCGGCGCGGCGCTTTGCCCGCCGCTCGGCGGCTGGCTCTACGATCTCGCCGGCACGCCGGCGGCGCCGGTGTACCTGAATGGCGTCTTCGGCCTCGTCGTCGTCGCGCTCTACGCGCTCTTCGTCCTTCTCGCGCAACAAAAAAGGCGCCCGTAGGCGCCTTTTTACTGGAGCGAGCCGCGGGCGTCAGTCGCGCTCGCCGAGGAACGCCATGAGGATATTCAGCAGGTGGGCGAAGATGCCCCACAGGCTGATGTACACCCCGGTCGTCGCCATGACGTAGTTGGTCTCGCCGCCGCGGATGATGCGCTGGAGGTCGTAGAGCAGGAACAGCGAGAACACCACGATCACCAGCGTCGAGACGGTCAGCGCCAGCGCCGGGATCTGCAGGAACAGGTTGGCGATCGCGGCCAGCACCAGCGCCCACATGCCGACGAACAGGAACTTGCCCAGGAAGCCGAAGTCGCGCTTCGCGGTCGCCGCCACCGCGCCCATGGAGAAGAAGATCACCCCGGTGCCCACGGCGGCGTAGCCGACGAGCTGCATGCCGTTCGACAGCGACAGCGCGACGTTGAGCAGCGGTCCCAGCCACCAGCCGAGCATGCCGGTCATCAGCAGCAGCAGGCCGATGCCGATGACGCTGTTGCGGTAGCGCGCGATGGCGAACTGCAGGCCGATCAGGCCGCCGAGCAGCACGATCGTGCTGACGATCGGGCTCGCCATGATGACGCCCGCGGTGTGCACGCCGATCCAGGCGCCGAGCACCGTCGGCACCATCGTCAGTGCCAGCAGCATGTAGGTATTGCGGAGAACCTTCTGGCTCTCCGCGCTGACCGCGACGTCGCGCCCCGCGTCGTAGCTGCCGCGGCCGAAGCGGCTATCGTCGGTCCGCACGGGCTTCAGTTCCGGTTGCATGCTTGTCCTCCTTTGTCCTTTGTCTGGACCTTGGACTGCCAAAAACGCGCCAAGTTTAGCGTTAGTTCACCACCCTGGCGCTAAAATGCGGCCGCGGCAGGGTTTTTTCAAGCATTCCGGAGAGTTGGCAGAGCGGTCGAATGCGGCGGTCTTGAAAACCGCTAGCCCGGAAGGGCTCGGGGGTTCGAATCCCTCACTCTCCGCCATCATGGGGGTAGAAGCAAAGCGCGTTATAGGTAAAGCGGATTCGAACTCGGCAAATGCGGATTCGAACTGAAGTCCCAAGACGTCCATTGAGCGTTTCGCATCGAAAGCGGCTGATCCAGGAGCTGCGATCAGATCCGAAGCTGGCGGCCGCGTATCTGCGGGCTGCGTTGGAAGACGGCGACCCGCGCGCTTTAGAAGCACCGGGCCGGGAGCTGGCTGTGCACTCCATTTATTGGAAAAGCACTTCCCAAGCGACTTTCCGAAAATGGTGTGCAACCTTGAAGAGCGGACTAGGAGAAACGGAGCGGCGGCTGTTCGCCTAGCGCTGAATGCGGCGGGGTTCAGCTTCACTTCGGCTGCCAGACCCCTCAAAACCGACCGTCGCATGGGCTAGGTCGCGCAGCACGGCTTTACCGGTTTGTGCATCACCATCGCCCCCCAATCATATGCAAAACAATTGCATAGGCGTCATATTTTGCATACGATTGGGGGATGGCTTCTCTGGATGAGTATCTGGACCAGCAGCTTGAGCGCGGTCGCGCCTACTTTTCGCGAGAGGAGGCGCTGCACGCGCTCGGCCTCGCGCCGCAGAACTTCGCCGCCGCCATCAGTCGCCTTATCAAAAAGCGGCGGCTGGCGAATCCCCGCCATGGCTTCTACCTGATCCTTCGGCCGGAGGATCGGGCGCTTGGGGCGCCTGACCCGGTGCGTTGGATCGACCCGCTGATGAAGCACCAAGGGATCGACTATCGGATCTCGCTGCTTCGGGCCGCCGCGTTCCACGGCTCGTCGGGTCAAGCGGCTATGGTCTTCCAGGTGGTTGTCCCGAAGCAGTTGCGAGGCTTCGAGATCGGTCGCCATCGCCTGCAGTTCATATATCAGGCTCCGCATGCCTTCAACGAGGCCAACCGGCCCGAATGGCTGGGGCAGATGAAAAGCGAAGCCGGCTTCGCAAAGGTGGCAGGCATCGAGCTCACCCTTCTGGATTGTGCGCGCTACCTCCACCGCGCGGCGGGCATCAACGGAGTGGCGCAGATTGCGAAGGACTTGGGCGCGAAAGCGGATGCTCGCAAACTGACCAAGCTCGCCCAGGTTTACGAGAACTCGTCGGTTCGACGGCTCGGTTATCTGCTCGAGCTCGCCCGGCACTTGCGCCAGGCGAAGGCGCTGGAACAATTCGCCCGCGAAGCGAAATCCCTGAAGCCGCTCGATCCGGCGGCCAAGCCGCTGAGCGCCGCGCTCGCTTCTTCGCAGGAAAAGAATGCCAAGTGGATGCTGCTGATCAATGAGCGGGTCGAGGTCGAGGCTTGATCCCGCGCGCTTACCTTCAGGAGTGGAGCGCGCGCGCGCCGTGGCCGGACCTGAGGCAGGTCGAGCAGGATCTGATCATCTGCCG
>JBQTJF010000353.1:0-15902 GCA_052387375.1 Betaproteobacteria bacterium | reverse complement strand
CCGCCGCGTACCTTCGCGCTCACGGTGCTTACTCCCGGACAGGAGTACGGGCGCTCGCTGGGCGAAACCAAGACCAACTACAACGACGACATCATTACCGGCTGGGTCGGTATCGGCTCGCAGCTAGACGGCCTCGGCCACATCGGCATCGACGGCGTCTATTACGACTGCAGCAAGGGCGCCGAGTTCGTCACCGCGGCTGGGCTGAAGAAGTTCGGCATGGAGACCGTCCCCGCCATCGCCACGCGCGCGGTGATCCTCGACATGGCCGGCCTCACCGGCCAGGACCCGGTCAAGGAAGGCACCGCCTTCAACCGCAAGGAGATCGAGGCGGCGCTGAAACGACAGGGCGGGATGAAGATCGGCAAGGGCGATGTGGTCATCTTCTACACCGGATGGACCAAGCTCATCGGCAAGGACGACAAGCGCTACGGCTCGGTCGAGCCGGGCCTCGGCATGGACGGCGCGCGCTACCTCGCTTCGCTCGGCGTGGCCATGGTCGGCGCCGACACCTGGGGCCTCGAGGTGATCCCGTTCGAGGATCCGAAGAAGATCTTCCACGTGCACCAGATCCTGATTCCCGAGAACGGCATCATGATCCTGGAGAACGTGAGCGCCGAGGAGGCGGTGAAGGACGGCGTTTACGAAGGGCTCTTCACCCTCGGCCCGGCGCGCATCACCGGCGCGGTGCAGGCGATCATCAATCCGATCTTCGTTTACTGACAGGAGGCCCGTCAATGCTCAAGTCTGCGCTGTTCGCCGCCGCGCTGTTCGCCGCACACGCGGCGCTCGCCTACGACGGCATCGTCAAGAAGGAGGTGTTCACGATGCCGGGCTACACGACCGTCGGCGGCAAGGCCATCAGGAACGTGCGCGTCGGCTACGAGACCTACGGCAGGCTCAATGCCGCGCGCGACAACGCCGTGCTCGTATGCCATTTCTTCTCCGGCAGCTCGCATGCCGCCGGCAGATACAAAGCCGACGACAAGCTGCCCGGCTACTGGGACGCGATCATCGGCTCGGGCAGGGCGATCGACACCGACAAGTACTTTGTGGTCAGCGTCGACAGTCTCGTCAACCTCAGCGCCAAGGATCCGAACGTCGTCACGACCGGGCCGGCCAGCATCGACCCGGACACGGGCAAGCCCTACGGCATGAGCTTTCCGGTGGTGACGATCCGCGATTTCGTCAACGTGCAGGAAGCGCTGCTGCGCTCGCTCGGCATCGGCAAGCTCCAGGCCGTGGCCGGCGCGTCGATGGGCTCGATGCAGTCCTTCGTCTGGGCGGCCGCGTACCCCGGCAAGGTCGAGCGCGTCATCGCCGTGATCCCGAACGATCTCGAGGCCGGCCCCTACGCCATCATGGCGCTCAACGCCTGGGCGGCGCCGATCCGGCTGGATCCGCGCTGGAACAGGGGCGACTATTACGGCCGCCCCGAGCCCGACGACGGCGTGACCCACGCGCTCAACGCCGTGGCCGTCACCGCCCGCCACTACGGCTGGGCCGACAAGACCTTCGGACGCAAGTGGGCAGCGCCGGAGAAGAATCCGCTCCATGCGCTCGACAACGCGTACGTCATCGAGGCCGCCTTCACTGGCGGCAGCGCGGCGCGCGCGAAGCTCATCGACGCCAACCATTTCCTCTACATGGTGAAGGCGAACCAGCTCTATTCGCTCGCCGAAGGCTCGCCCGAAGGCAGCTACAGGAACATCCGCGCCCGCACGCTGCTCGTGTATGCCAAGTCCGACCTGCTGCTCTTCCCCGACTACGCCCACAACGCGGCGGCGAAGCTGCGCGCGCGGGGCACGCCGGTCGAGATGTTCGCCATCGACGGCGACGGCGGACATCTCGAGGGCGTCACCGGCATCGGCAAGGCCGCGGGAGCGATCAAATCCTTCCTTGAGGGCCGGCACTGATGAGATACCCTGCTGAGACCGCCCTCTCTGCATCCCGCCCGATCCGCACCGGCGCCGAGTACCTCGAGAGCCTGCGCGGCCGCAAGCTGAAGGTCTACCTCTTCGGCGAGCTCGTCGCCGAGCCCGTGGATCATCCGGTGATCCGCCCCTCGATCAACGCGGTGGCGCAGACCTACGACCTCGCGCTGCGCAACCCCGAGCTGGCAAGCGCCGCTGCGCCGGATGCCAAGGGCCGGGTCAACCGTTTCCTCCACATCGCGCAAGGCCCCGAGGACCTGGTGATGCGACGAGAAGCGCGGGACCGCCTACCACGAGCGCTTCAAGGCGTTCCTCGCGATGGCGCAGCGCGGCAACGTGGTGATCGGTGGCGCGATGACCGACGTCAAGGGAGACCGCGGCAAGCCGCCCAGCGCGCAGGCCGATCCGGATCTGTACGTCCATGTCACCCGGCGCAACAAAGACGGCCTTTACCTCAAGGGCGCCAAGGCGCATCAGACCGGATGCATCAACTCGCACTGGCTGATCGTGATGCCGACGATGCGGCTCGGCCCGGCGGACAAGGATTACGCCGTGGTCGGCGCGTTGCCCGTGGACGCGCCGGGCATTACGTACATCTCCTGGGAGCGCGTGTTTATGGACGGCGAGCACGAGCTCGCTGCCACGCTGGTGGAGCGGTTCACTTGCTACCACCGGCGGAGCTCCGGCATCGCCGCGAGCCAGCAGGCGACGCGCCTGAAGTCGGGGGTCTACCTGTCCGACGACATGCTCTCCAACGTCTGCAAGCACCACGTGACCCGGCTGCCGTACGAGATCGGACGCCTGGCGCAGGACCTCGCCGGCGGGCTGATGGTCACCTTGCCCTCCGAAAAGGAGCTGCGCCATCCGGAGGTCGGCGAGGTCCTCCGCAAGTACCTCAAGGGACGGGCCGAGGTTCCGACCGAACACCGCATCCGCATCCTGCGGCTGATCGAGAACATGACCCTCGGCCGCAACGCGGTCGGCTACCTGACGGAATCCATGCATGGCGCGGGCTCGCCCCAGGCGCAGCGCGTGCAGATCGCGCGCGGCATGCAGATCGAGCTGAAGAAGCAGCTCGCGCGTACGCTGGCCGGGGTGTCGGCCGAGTCGCCGGAAGAGCCGCAGGAGGCTTATCTGGGTCGCGTCTTCGCCCCGGTCGAGGCCAAACATGAAGAGCGCTAACGCCTACGACACAGGGCTCGACAAGAACGCCGCTAACTACGTTTCGCTTACGCCGCTTTCGTTCCTCGAGCGGACCGCCGGCGTCTATCCCGACCGGCCCGCACTGGTTCACGGCGCCGAACGCTACACCTGGAAGGAGACTTACGCTCGCTGCCGGCGCCTCGCCGCGGCGCTCGCCCGGCGCGGCATCGGCCCGGGCGACACGGTGGCGGTAATGCTGCCCAACATCCCGGCGATGTACGAGGCGCACTTCGGCGTGCCGATGTGCGGGGCGGTGCTGAACACGCTCAACACCCGGCTCGATGCCGATGCCATCGCCTTCATGCTGGAGCACGGCGAGGCCCGGCTCTTTCTCGTCGACCGCGAGCTCTCCTCCGTCGCCGAGCAGGCGCTAGCCAGGGTCGACCGGGCGATCGACGTGGTCGACGTCGAGGATCGGCAATACAGCGGCCCGGGCAAGCGGCTCGGCAGGAAGACCTACGAGGAGCTGCTCGGCGAAGGCGATCCGGACTGGGCATGGCCGTGGCCCGCAGACGAGTGGCAGGCGATCGCACTCAACTACACTTCCGGCACCACCGGCGGCCCCAAGGGCGTCGTCTACCACCACCGCGGCGCGTTTCTGAACGCCGTGGGCAACATCCTCGTCTGGGGCATGCCGCAGCACGCGGTGTACCTGTGGACGCTGCCGATGTTTCACTGCAACGGCTGGTGCTTCCCTTGGACCATGGCCGCCAACGCCGGCACAAACATCTGCCTGCGCAAGGTCGAGCCTGAGAAGATCTTCTCGCTGATGAAACAACATCGGGTGACGCACTATTGTGGCGCGCCCATCGTGCACCAGGCGCTGATCAACGCGCCGGCTCCGCTGCGCGAGGGCATCGACTGGACGGTGAGCTGCCTGGTGGCAGGCGCCACGCCGCCCGCCGCCGTCATCGAAGGCATGCAGAAGATGGGCTTCTCCATCTCGCACGTATACGGCCTGACCGAAGTCTACGGTCCGGCGACAGTCTGCGCCAAGCAGCCCGAGTGGGCCGGACTAAGCCTCGCGGAGCAGGCGCGGCTGAACGGCCGCCAAGGCGTCCGCTATCACGTCGAAGAAGGCCTCGCGGTCATGAATCCCGAGACCATGCGGCCGGTGCCCGCGGACGGCGAGACCATGGGCGAGATCATGTTCCGGGGCAATATCACCATGAAGGGGTATCTCAAGAACCCGCAGGCCACCGCGGAGGCTTTCCGCGGCGGCTGGTTCCATTCGGGCGACCTCGCGGTGGTGCAGCCCGACGGCTACGTGAAGATCAAGGACCGCTCCAAGGACATCATCATCTCCGGCGGCGAGAACATCAGCTCGATCGAGGTCGAGGACGTGCTCTACCGCCATCCCTCGGTCATGGCGGCCGCGGTGGTGGCGAAGCCAGATGCGAAATGGGGCGAGACGCCTTGCGCGTTTGTTGAATTGAGACCGAATGTGGAAGTTTCGGAGACGGAGATCATCGAGTTCTGCCGCCAGCACTTGGCGAGGTTCAAGGCGCCGCGCGCGGTCGTGTTCGGCGAGCTGCCCAAGACCTCGACCGGCAAGATCCAGAAGTACCTGCTGCGCGAGCGGGCGAAATCGGCGAGCGCGATCGATACCTGATCGGAGTGGGGCTGGCAGCCGGCGAATGCTTCCGATCGGAAGCATTGCCGGCCCGCCTCACAACGGTCGTAACGCAGCGTGGCATCGCTGACCTCGACGACCAACAGCACGTCGGCGGCAAGGGGATGGCCTTGGGAATAGAAGTCCGCCCTTGGCCTTAGCAGGCGGCGGCAAATTCGGGCCATCAGCCAACCACGAGCGGCGCTCGAGGGAAGCTATTCCGGCTCGATTCCGGCCAGCTTGACGATCTTCGCCCAAAGGGCGATCTCGCGTGCCTGAAATGCGGCGAATTCCGCGGGCGACATCGGAAAGGGCTCGCTTCCCGAAGCTTCGAAGTAGGCCGGGTCGGACTTGATCGCCGCCGCGACGAGCTCGTTCAGGCGGGCGACGATCGCCGCCGGGGCGCCGGCGGGAAGATAGATGCCGGTCCAGGCGTAGAGCTCGTAGGGCACGCCCTGCTCGGCCATGGTGGGGACGTCGGGAGCGGTGCGCAGCCGCCTTGCGCCAGTGGTGGCGAGCGGCTTGACGCGTCCCGCCCTGACCTGCCCCATGCCGGTATGCACGTCGGCCCACATGAGGTGGATCTGGCCGCCGACGAGGTCGGTGAGCGCCTGCGGAGCGCTCTTGTAGGGCACGTGCAGGATGTCGACGCCGGCGACGGCCCGGAACAGGTCCCCGCCGGCGCGGCTCGAGGCGTTGCCGCTTGCGAACGTGTACTTGCCGGGGTTCTTCTTCGCCAGCGCGACGAGCGCCGCGACGCTGTCGGCGGGGAAGTCCTTTGCGGCGACGAGAACCAGCGCGCCGCGGCTGACCGGGCTCACCGGCGCGAAATCCTTGACCGGATCGTACGGCAGCTTCCTGAACAGGCTCGCGTTGGCCGCCTGCGTCGTCTGGGTGGTCACCAGCACCGTGTAGCCGTCGGCGGGCGCCCTGGCCACCATCTCGGCGGCGATGAAGCCGCTCGCGCCGCCGCGGTTGTCCACCACGACCGGCTGCCCCGTCGCCTTGCTCACGTGATTGCCGACGAAGCGCGCCACGGCATCGGTGGCGCTGCCGGGGCCGAAGGCGACCACGAACCGGATCGGCTTCGCGGGATAGGCTTGCGCCTGCGCTGCCGAAGTGCCGGCGGCGACAAAGGCCGCGCATATCGCGGCGACGGTGCGGTTCATGACTTGCCTCCTATGGATCGAAAGAGTGCCGCGACGATGCCGCGGCGGTTGCGCCTGAGTCGCTCGATCGGCGCGCCGACGCCCAGGGCCAGGCGCGGCTCGCCGAGCGCCTCGGGCAGCAGGCCGGCGACGACGCCAGCGCCGGTGGTCATCGTGCCGTCGGTCATCGTCCAGCCCTGCGCGCGAACTTCGCCGACGGCGCGCATCACCGCCGCGACCGGCACCGGTCCGGCCGGGTCGAGGGCGTTCGACCTGCGCACCAGCCGGGCGATCTCGTCGTCCGGGCGGCCGGCCAGGAGCGCGCGGCCGACTGCCGCGCGCGTGATCGGGCGCAGGGTGCCGATCTTGAGATGCAGCCCGACGGGCGAGCGAGGCTCGAGCACCTGGATGTACTGGGCGTGCGCCCCGCTCTGCTGCGCGAGAATGATGGTCTCCCCCGTCGCGTCGTGGAGCGCGGAGACGATGCGCTGCACCTCTTCGGCGGGTTTTACCGCGCTGCCCAGCAGGGCGACGCGCTGCGTCGGCGAATAGCGTCGCGAAGCGGGATCGAGCCGGAGATACCCCAGCGAATGCAGGCAGCGCAGCAGCACCGAGGCGCTCGACTGGGGATAGCGCAGCGCCGCGGCGATCTCCCCCAGGGCCGCGGGCTGGCGGCGCTCGGCGAAATACTCGAGCACCTCGAGCACCCGCGCGGCGGACTTGACGGTGCGCGGGCTCATAGGCCGTAGAGATCGGCCCGGGCGAGGGTGCCGGCGAGCACACGGATCGTCGCCGCGTCCACCATGGCGCCTTCGTAAGCGATGGCGCCGAGGCCCCGCGCCTGCGCTTCGGCATAGGCAGCGGCCATGGCGCGCGCGTGTTTCACGTCGTCGTCGGCGGGCGTAAAAGCCTCCAGCGCCGCCGCCACCTGGCTCGGGTGCAGCGCCCACTTGCCCCACATGCCGAGCGCCAGCGCCTTTCGACACTCGTCGGCGAAGCCGCGCTCGTTCGCGAGATTGGCGTAGGGGCCGTCGATGGCGACCGCTCCCGCCGATCGGGCGGCCATCACGACCCGATAGCGCGGGTAGTACCACAGGTCGCCCGGGTAGAAACCCTCCTCGCGCAACGCGCGCATCTCGATGCCGTGCGAGGCGGCGTAATCGCCCATGCCGAAGATGAGCGCCTCGACGCGCTCCGACGCGCGCGCGATCTCGGCGGCGTTCATCAGCCCGTCCACCTCTTCGATCAGCACCTCGATGCCGATGCGCCGGCCCAGGCCGAGCTTCTTCTCGAGCTGAGCGAGCAGGGTGTCGAGAAAGAGGACGTCGGCGGCGCGGTTGGCCTTGGGCAGCATGATCGTGTCGAGGTGCTCGCGCGCGCCGGTCACGACCTCGATCACGTCGTCGTGGCACCACGCGGTGGCGAGATCGTTGATGCGCACGCAGCGCGTCTTGCCGGTCCAGTCGAGGCGGCGCAGCGCGGCGACGATCCGGCCGCGCGCCGGCGCCTTCTCGGCCGGCGCCACGGCGTCCTCGAGGTCGAGGAACACGTGGTCGGCGGCGCTCGCCGCCGCCTTGGCCATCATCTTCTCGCTCGAGCCGGGGACGGCGAGCTGAACACGGCGCGGCCGGCGCATGCGTGCGCTCATCGGTCCCCCCAGTGGCTGCGGCGCTTGAGCAGCACGCGGCGCTCGCCCTCGCACACGATCTTGCGGAACTGGTTGACGCCCCAGTGCCGGAAGCGCACCTCGCCGGCGTCGGGCCGCGGCGCGTCCTTCTTCTCGAGCACCTCGCTGTACGCCTGCAGCGTGTCGCCATGGAAGACCGGGCCCGCGAAGCGGATGCGGTCCAAGCCGAGCTCGGCGAGCGCCTGCTCGGCCGTGTCCTGCGCGGCAAGGCCGAGCACCAGCGCAAGGTTGACCCCGCCGTAGGACAGGCGCCTGCCGTACGGGGTGCGGCGCATCTTGTGCTCGTTGAAGTGCGCGTCGGCGGAGTTCATGACCAGGTTGGTGATGAGCACGTTCTCGGTCTCGCCCACCGTCTTGCCGCGCGCGTGCGCATACACCTCGCCGGGCGCGAAGTCCTCGAAGTAGTTGTCGCGGCTGGTCAGCAAGGAGACCTTCATGCGCTCTGCCCGCGCGCCTTGCGGACCAGATTCGAGCGCTCGAACTCGATCACCGTCTCGCCGCGCTGGTTGCGGCCTTCCGTGCGCCAGGTGACGATGCCCGCGTCGGCGCGCGACTGCGACTCGCGCACGGCGAGAGTGGTACTGCGCGCCGTGAGCGTGTCGCCGGGGTACACCGGCGCGAGGTAGACGAGCTTGTCGATGCCGAGGAACGGCCCGCCCGCTTCCGAGAGGTCCTCGACCGACAGGCCGAGCACGGTGTTGAGGACGAGCAGCGGATTCACAGGCGTGTCCGGATGGCCGTGCGCGCGCGCGAACTCCGCGTTGAAGTAGAGCGGGTTGAAGTGCAGCGTCAGCGTGCTGAAAAGCGAGTTGTCGCCGGCGTTGATCGTGCGCCCCCAGTGGTGCTCGAACACCTGTCCCGGCGAGAAGCCGTCGAAGGTGCGTCCTTTCGGCCAGGGCCTGGCTTTCCCGAAGTCCACCGCTCAGACCTTCCTTTCCCGACCCTGCCAGTAACGGTCGCGGATGGCGCGCTTGAGCACCTTGCCCGCGGCGCTGCGCGGCAGTTCGGGCCAGAGCTCCACCGACTTGGGGGTCTTCACGCCGCCCAGGCGCGGCCGGCAGGCGGCGACGATGTCCTCCGCCCGCAGCGCCGCTCCCGGAAGCGCCTGCACGATCGCCTTCACCGCCTCGCCCCATTTCTCGTCGGGGACGCCGACGACAGCGCAATCCTGCACGCCGGGGAGGGCGAGGATGACCTGCTCGACCTCGCTCGAGTAGACGTTGAAGCCGCCGCTTACGATCATGTCCTTCTTGCGGTCGACGATATGGAGGAAGCCCTCGGCGTCGAAGCGCCCGATGTCGCCGGTGTGGTGCCAGCCGTGCCGCGAGGTCTCCGCCGTCGCCTCGGGATCCTTGTAATAACCCTGCATGACGATGTCGCCGCGCACGACGATCTCGCCGGTTTCGCCGCGCGGCAGGAGCCGTCCCCGGTCGTCCATGATCTCGACGCGCACGAACGGCGTCGGCCGGCCGCAGCTCGCGAGGCGCTCGTCGGGGGCGAGCTCGCCGCCGAGCCGGCCGTCCTTGAAGTGCTCCTCGGGCGTCAGGCGCGCCACCAGCATCGGCGCCTCGGTCTGCCCGTAGCCCTGGGTCATCACCGGGCCGAAGACCCGGATCGCTTCCTTGAGCTTCTGCACCGACATCGGCGCCGCGCCATACATGAAGTAGCGCAGCGAGCCGTAGTCGAACTCGCGCACGTTGGGCTGCGCGAGCAGCGCGTACACCGCCGTCGGGGGGAGGAACAGCCGCGTGACGCGATAGCGCGGGATCGCCTCGAGGATGGCCTGCGGATCGGGTCTCGCGAGCACCACCACCGTGCCGCCGTTCTTCAGGACCGGGAAACAGATGCGGCCCGCCACGTGAGTCATCGGCGCCGCGGCCAGGTACACCGCCGGAAAGTCCCGGTTGAGCACCTGCTCGTGCCCTTCGCTGAAGGCGACGAAATTGCGCTGCGACATCATCACGCCCTTGGGGCGGCCGGTGGTGCCGCCCGTGGCGCTGATCGCGGCGAGTGCGCTGGGCTCGTCGTCGAGCACCGGGAACTCCGCAGGAAAGCGCTCGAACCACTCCCGCAGCTCGCCATCGATGCACACGCACCGGCGCATCGCCAGCGCCGCGCGGCGGATATCCTGCAGCGCCGCGGCGAACTCGCTGTGATAGAAGAGCACGTCGCAGTCGAGCCCGGCGAGAATCTGCGCGTTCTCCGCGACGGGATTGCGCGGGTTGATGGGCAGCCAGACCAGCCCGGCGCGCAGGAGGCCCAGGATGCAGAGGAAGGCGAGCGGGTCGTTGCCGCTGAAGACCGCGGCCTTGGCGCCCGGCGCGAAGCCCTCCGCGGCGAGGCCCGCAGCGATGCGCTGCGTGACCGCCCGCGCCTCGCGGTAGGAGAGCGCGGCGTCGCCCGAGCGGAGGCACACCCGATCGGGGTGCGCTTCGGCGCCGCGGTCGAAAAGATCGATGGCGCGCACGGCAGCACCCTAGCGCAGCTTCCGGGGCCCAGTCTACGTATGTGAACGATTATCACGTACGTGAAATCCCGCGTTCGTTATTGCGACGCCGCCGCGCCGCGGCCCGCCATGCGCTTGCCCAGTCCGGCGAGGTCGGCCGCCTCCAGCGCCTCGAACTGGCTGCGCAGCAGGCTCGGCGGCATAAGTGCCCGTGCCGCGCCGCCATGCGGCGCGCGACCAGCGCCTCGTCGCCCTTCAGCTACGAACGAAGCACCGCACGGCGCCCCGCGCGGCGAGCAGATGTTTCAGTGGGTGGCGAAGAGGCGCTCGATGTCGTCGCGCCCGAAGCGGTACTCGTGGTTGCACATCTCGTTGCGGATCACCACCTCGCCCTGCTCGGCGAGGATGGATTCGACTTCCTTGCGCCCGAGGCCGCGCAGCATGTCCTTCACTTTCTCCTTGTCGTACGGGCAGTGGTACTCGACCGCGTAGAGGCGGAAGACGCGCATCAGCTCCTCGGGGAAGACGCGCGCGAGGAGATCGTAGGGCTGCGCGTCGCGCGTCTCGTCCAGCGTCAGCGTCGAGGCGAGGTGGGTGACGCGGCTCCAGCCGTCGGGGTCGCGGCGCTCGGCGCCGGGCAGCTTCTCGAGCAGCAGGCCGCACAGCGCGTCGCCGTCGGCGCGCAGGCGCAGGAAGGCCGAGAGCTGCTCCGACTGCGAGAGGTAGTGCTCTAAGATCTGCTCCAGCGTCTGGCCTTCGTGGGGCACCAGGCTCTGGTAGAGCCGGCCGCTCTTCACGTCCTCGAGGGTGACCGAGAGCCGGCCGTCGCCGAGCAGGCCTCTCTCACTCTTGCCCTCCACCTCTCTTTCGTACTGGGCCATGCCCCGGATGCGCAGCTCGGCGGTACAGTCGGAGACCAGCAGCTTGACCGGGCCCGAGCCTTGCACCTGCAGGGTCACACGACCGGCGCCCTTTTGATTGGCGCCCAGCAGCACATTTAGTGCGGTGGTATGACCCAGCAGGGCCGCGATATCCTCGGGGTAGTCCCGCCCGTCCAGCATCCGCCGCCAGGCCGCGGTCAGGCAAACCAGGCGGCCACGGATGTCGAGGTCCTCAAACAGAAAGCGCTGAACGTAGTCCGTTTGCATAGTCAAAGTATATGAAATGACGGCGATTACCGAACGCTCGACGGCCCTCACGGGGCACGACCAGTACCTCTTCCGCGAGGGCACGCACTCGCGCCTCCACGAGAAGCTCGGCGCGCACGTCGTTCCAGGCGGCGTGGACTTTGCGGTCTGGGCGCCGAACGCCGCCGCCGTGGCCGTGATCGGCGACTGGAACGGCTGGGACCCGCGCGCCAACCCGATGCGCGGCAGCGACGCGGGAATCTGGACCGCGCGCGCCGAGCGCGCCCGCCACGGCAGCATTTACAAGTTCCACGTCGTCTCGCAGCACGGCGACTTCAGGGTCGACAAGTCCGACCCGTTCGCGTTCCGCGCCGAGTCGCCGCCGCGCACCGGCTCGGTGGTGTGGGACCTCTCGTATCAATGGGGCGACGGCGACTGGATGAAGGGCCGCCAGCACCGCAACGCCCTGGGCGCCCCTTGCTCGATCTACGAGCTGCATCTGGGTTCGTGGAGGAGGGACCCTGCGAATCCCACGCGCCTGCTTTCCTATCGAGAGGTTGCCCCGCAGCTCGCCCAGTACGTCAAAGACATGGGCTTCACCCACGTGGAGCTGATGCCGATCATGGAGCATCCGTTCTACGGCTCCTGGGGCTACCAGTGCACCGGCTACTTCGCGGCGAGCGCGCGCTACGGCACGCCGCAGGACCTGATGTTCCTCGTCGACACGCTGCACCAGGCCGGCATCGGCGTCATCCTCGACTGGGTGCCGTCGCACTTCCCCTGGGACCAGCACGGCCTGGGCTACTTCGACGGCACGCACCTCTTCGAGCACGCCGACCCGCGCCAGGGCCACCACCCGGATTGGGCGAGCGCGATTTTCAACTACGGAAGAAACGAGGTTAGAGCCTTCCTGGCCTCCAGCGCGCGCTTCTGGCTGGACAAGTTCCACGCCGACGGGCTGCGCGTCGACGCGGTCGCCTCGATGCTCTACCTCGACTACGGGCGCAAGCACGGCGAGTGGGTGCCCAACCGCTACGGCGGGCGCGAGAACATCGAGGCGATCGAGTTCCTCAGGTTCCTGAACGAGAGCGTCTACCGCGACTTCCCCGACGTGCAGACCTTCGCCGAGGAGTCGACCGCCTGGCCGCAGGTGTCGCGCCCGGTGTACCTCGGCGGCCTCGGCTTCGGCATGAAGTGGAACATGGGCTGGATGCACGACACGCTCGGCTACTTCAAGCGCGACCCGGTGTACCGCAAGCACCACCACGACAGCCTCACCTTCAGCCTCTGGTACGCCTTCCACGAGAACTTCGTGCTGCCGCTCTCGCACGACGAGGTGGTGCACGGCAAGGGCTCGCTCATCGGCCGCATGCCGGGCGACGACTGGCAGCAGTTCGCGAACCTGCGCCTTCTCTTCGGCTACATGTGGACGCACCCCGGCAAGAAGCTCGTCTTCATGGGCGGCGAGTTCGGGCAGCGGCGCGAGTGGGACCACGACGACAGCCTCGAGTGGCACGTGCTCGGCCACCACCTGCACGAGGGAGTAAGACGGTGGGTGGCAGATCTGAATAGAACCTACAAAGAAAATCCTTCCCTCTACCAGAAGGACTTCGCGAACGACGGCTTCCGCTGGGTGCAGCGCGGCGACTGGGAGCAGAGCGCGCTTTCCTACCTGCGCCTGGGCGACGAGGCGGCGCCGCCGCTGCTCGTCGTGTGCAACTTCACGCCCGTGCCGCGCCACAACTACCGCGTCGGCGTGCCGCGCGGCGGCTATTGGCGCGAGCTGCTCAACAGCGACGCCGAGCACTACGGCGGCAGCGGCACGGGAAATTTCGGCGGCGTCGACGCGACGCCGATGCCATACGAGGAATACAGCCACTCCCTGACCCTCACCCTGCCGCCGCTTGCCGTCCTCGTCTTCAAGCCGCAATAACGCCGCCGGCGCGCCGCCGCGGGTCGTGATCGAGTCGGTCCGGCCCGAGGTCGACTGCGGCCGCTATCCGGTGAAGCGTGTCCTCGGCGAGGAGATCGAGGTCCATGCCGACGTTTTCGGCGACGGCCACGATGCGGTCGTTGCTGAACTGCTTTTCAAGTTCGAAGAAGAAAAGGAATGGAAAAACGTGGCCATGGAGTACCAGCACAACGACCACTGGACAGGAAAATTTGTCGTTGAACGGCTGGGTCGCTACCAGTACACCGTGCGCGGCTGGGCCGACGCCTTCCTCACCTGGCGCCGCGACCTGAGGAAGCGCCAGGAGGCGGGCCAGGACATCGCGATCGACCTGCGGATAGGTTCGAACCTCCTCGGAAAGCCCTTGAAGAGCTACGAGGCGGCCCTGCAGGCGACGCCGCCGCCTCCTTCGGGGGACAGGATCAACACCTACGAAAGGGTCCTCGAGGTCGCGGTGGACCCGGTGCGGGCGCGCTTCTCCACCTGGTACGAGAGCTTCCCGCGCTCGGCGCGCGACGACGGCAAGCACGCCACTTTCCAGGACCTGATACGGCTGCTGCCCTACGTCGAGGAGATGGGCTTCGACGTGCTCTACCTGCCGCCGATCCATCCGATCGGCACCACCGCGCGCAAGGGCAAGAACAACGCCGTGAGCGCCGAGCCCGGCGACGTCGGCAGCCCCTGGGCGATCGGCGGCAAGGAGGGGGGCCACAAGGCGATCCACCCCGAGCTGGGCACGATGGCGGATTTCGAACTGCTGGTGCGGGAAGCCAACAAGAAAAGCATCCAGATCGCGCTCGACATCGCCTTCCAGTGCTCGCCCGACCATCCGTACGTGAAGCAGCATCCGCAGTGGTTCCGCTGGCGCCCGGACGGCACGGTGCAGTACGCGGAGAACCCGCCGAAGAAGTACCAGGACATCTATCCATTCGAGTTTGAAGGTCCGGAATGGAAATCTCTCTGGGAGGAGCTCAAGAGCGTCTTCGAGTTCTGGGCCTCGCACGGCGTGCGCATCTTCCGCGTCGACAACCCGCACACCAAGGCCTTCGCGTTCTGGGAATGGGCGCTCGCGGAGCTGAAGCGGGGCCACCCGGACCTGATCTTCCTCTCCGAGGCCTTCACGCGGCCGCGCGTGATGCACCGGCTCGCCAAGCTCGGCTTCACGCAGTCCTATACCTACTTCACCTGGCGCAACAACAAGCAGGAGCTGACCGAGTACTTCACCGCGCTCTCGCAGCACCCCTCGCGCGAGTACTTCCGCCCGAACGTCTGGCCGAACACCCCCGACATCCTGCACGAGTACCTGCAGCACGGCGGCCGGCCGGCCTTCATCGTGCGCCTGGTGCTCGCCGGGACGCTCGCGGCGAGCTACGGCGTCTACGGCCCGGCGTTCGAGCTGCTGGAGCATGCGCCGCGCGAGCCGGGCAGCGAGGAGTACCTGAACTCGGAGAAGTACGAGGTGAAGCGCTGGGACCGGCGCCGGCCCGACAGCCTTAAGGACCTCATTTCAAGAATAAACAAGGTCAGGAGAGAAAACCCGGCGCTGCAGTCCGACTGGGGCCTGCGCTTCCACGCGCTCGACAACAGCCAGATGCTCGCCTATAGCAAAACCACCCCCGACAATCAGATACTCGCGGTCGTGAACCTCGACCCGCGGCACATCCAGTCGGGCTGGATCGACTTCGGCTCTCCGGGGGAGCGCTACGAGCTGCACGATCTGCTCTCCGGCGGGCGCTACACCTGGAACGGCGGCCGCAACTACGTCGAGCTGAATCCCCACACCCTGCCCGCGCATGTCTTCCGTGTACACCGCCGAGCCCACGCCTAGCGAAGCGCCGGCAGCGCAAGCCGCGCCCAAGGCCGAGACGAGCGACGCCCAGTGGTACAAGGACGCGGTCGTCTACCAGCTGCACATCAAGGCGTTCTTCGACGCGAACAACGACGGCATGGGCGACTTCAAGGGCCTGGCGGCGAAGCTCGACTACGTGCAGGAGCTCGGCGTCAACGCCATCTGGCTCCTGCCCTTCTACCCCTCGCCGCTCAAGGACGACGGCTACGACGTCGCCGACTACCACAACGTGCACCCGCACTACGGCACGCGCGCCGACTTCCGCAACTTCGTAAGAGAGGCGCACCGCCGCGGCCTGAAGGTGATCACCGAGCTGGTGGTCAACCACACCTCCGACCAGCACCCCTGGTTCCAGGCGGCGCGGCGCGCGCCGGCCGGCTCGCGCAAGCGCGACTACTACGTCTGGAGCGACTCGGACAAGAAGTACAAGGGCACGCGCATCATCTTCACCGACACCGAGACCTCGAACTGGACCTGGGACCCGGTGGCGAAGGCCCACTACTGGCACCGCTTCTTCAGCCACCAGCCCGACCTCAACTTCGACAACCCGAGCGTGCTGCGCGCGGTGCTGCGCATCATGGGCTTCTGGGCCGACATCGGCGTCGACGGCTTCCGCCTCGACGCCATCCCCTACCTGATCGAGCGCGAGGGCACGTCGAACGAGAACCTGCCCGAGACGCACGCGGTGCTGAAGAAGATCCGCGCCCTCATCGACGAGCGCTACGCCAACCGCCTGCTGCTCGCGGAAGCCAACATGTGGCCCGAGGACGTGCGGCCCTACTTCGGCGAGGGCGACGAGTGCCACATGGCGTTCCATTTCCCGCTGATGCCGCGCATGTACATGGCGATCGCGCAGGAGGACCGCCACCCGCTGGTCGAGATCATGCAGCAGACGCCCGACATCCCCGACCCCTGCCAGTGGGCCATCTTCCTGCGCAACCACGA
>JBQTJF010000352.1:0-8122 GCA_052387375.1 Betaproteobacteria bacterium | reverse complement strand
GGGGGCGTGGTGGCCCCCCCTTGATTTGGGTGTGGGGAGCGGGCCGCCACGCGTCAGTCGAGCGGGGGGTTGGTTTTAGCTTCCCTCGTCCTCTGACATCAGCACATCGAGCATCCGCTTCGGGTTCTGCAGGAAGTCGTGCGTCACCTGGTAGTGCTCGGTCTCGTAATAGCCCACCTTCCTGATTCCCTCCGCCGAGCAGCTGTAGATCGTGGCATTGGGATAGGCCATGAGGATGGGCGAATGGGTGGCGATGACGAACTGCGAATCCCGGGTCACGAGGTCGTGGATGCGCGAGATCACCGCGAGCTGCCGCTGCGGGGAGAGCGCGGCCTCGGGCTCGTCGAGGATGTAGAAGCCGTTGCCACCGAAGCGGTTCAGCAGCAGCGCCATGAACGACTCGCCGTGCGACTGCTCGTGCAGGGATCTGCCGCCGTAGGAGTCAATGATCGGCGGGCCGAACGCCGGCTCGGCATCGAGACGCTCGATCTCGGTGGCGCCGTTGAAGAAGCTTTCGGCTCGCAGGAAGAAGCCGTCTTTCGGGCGCCGGATGCCTTTGGTGAGCCGCAGGTGATGCTCGAGCTCTGAGTGCGACACGCGCGTGCCGAAGCGGAAGTTCTTCGTCCCGCCTTCGGCATTGAATCCCCATGCGACCGCGATCGCCTCGAGGAGCGTCGACTTGCCCGAGCCGTTTTCGCCGACGAAGAACGTGACCTGTGGGTGGAGCTCCAGCACTTCGAGATGCCGTACAGCGGGGAGGGAAAACGGGTACTGGTCGAAGGAGGGAACCTCCTCGCGCTTGAGGCGGACTTCCGAGACGTACTGCCTTGCTATCAAAAAACCAACCCCCCGCTCGCGAAAAACCCGCTCGCTTCCCCCCTTATCAGGGGGGCAAGGCAGAAAACCTAGAGCCCTACGGTGGTGCTCGAAACGGCCGGGTAGGACGCGCCCCAGATCTCCATGAAGCGCCCGCGCATGGCGAGCGCCTCGTTCTCGTCGTTCAGCCCGATGGCGCCGCGGAAGAAGCTGGCGACCGGGCGGCGCACGTAGTGCAGGGCGTCGAGCACCAGGAAGGCGTCCTGCAGCTCGCGGATCTCCTCGCCGGTGCGGTAGATCTGGATGGCGTGCGCGTAGCGCGCCAGGAGCGACATCATGCGCGGGCACTGGCGAGTGACGTGACCGGTATCGTGCACCACCATGAAGATGCGCCGCGTGCGGCTCGCCTGCAGGAAGGCTTCCAGGCGGGCGACGCGCGCGGGGTCGTTCAGCTTGAGCGAAGCGGCGTCGGGATCGAAGACGCGCAGCTCCCGCCCCGGCTGCTCGAGCAGCCGCTCGAGCGCGGCCTGGAATGCGGCGTTGGTGTCGAACCGCTCGTAGGTTGCCTCGTCCATCACGGCCTCTCGAAGTGCAGGTACCCCAGTCGCTGCCACCCGCAGATTAGGGCGGCGAGGGGCCTGGCGGCAAGCGCCTCGCCCCGCGCAACACGGCGGTCCGCGAGCTTCCGCAGCGCCGCGGCATGCCGCGGCGGCACGCTGAGCGCCTCGCCGTTGATGAAGAACCGTCTGCCCGCGTAGAGGAGCTGCGTCCTGCCGTCCAGGCGGACCAGCGAGCGCTCCAAACTCCGGTTTTTCCGGGAGGGATGAAAAACGACGTGCGCCTTGGGCATCGTCAGGTACGCGCCGAGGAAACGCTCGACGTGGGTGCGGGACCAGGAGATCTTCCCCAGGACCGCGGCGGTGAAATCCACCATCTCCTTCGGGATCATGGAAGGCTTCGCGGTGGGACGCAGCCCCGGATCCCGGTAGGCCGCGTCGGGCAGGCCGCGCTCGTGCAGCCAGTCGAGGAACGCGGCGCCGAGCTCGGCGCCACGCGGCGCGCGGAAGCCGACCGAGAACGTGGTGCAGGGCTCGAGCGCGACGCCGTCGTGGCGCACGCCCGGCGGCACGTAGAGGAGGTCGCCGGGCCCGGTCAGGAATTGCCGGCGCCCGACGCGCCAGCGGCGCCGGCCGGCGCCCTGCACCAGGAACACGTCGTAGGAGTCCGCGTGCGGTCCCACGCCGCCGCCGGGCGTGGCGAAGCTCACCATCACGTCGTCGAGCCGCGCCTGCGGGACGAACTGGAAGCGGCGCAGCAGCGCATCCGCGGCCGGCACATGCAGGTTCACGCCGCTGACAAGCATCGTGAAATTGGCACGCCCGATCCTCACTTTCTCGAAAGGACCGTGCCGCGTGTCCCATCGATTGCCGCGGCGTTCCACGATGCGGGATTCCACGTCGCTGCGCTGCGCGAGCGCGGCGAGCGCACGCTCGTCGATCATGGTGACGAATTGCGGCAGTGCGTCGCGCACGAAGAGCGGGCGCTTCTGCCAATGGCGCCGCAGAAAGGTGCGCGGCGTCAAGCCGCCGAGCCAATGCAGACGCATCGCACCGATTATATGTAGCGGCGCAACTACACACGGGGAGAAGCTTGGCAAACGAAAAACTTTCTGGAATAGAATCGGCGCGTGCTTCAACCGGGACAACCTGCTCCGTCCTTCGAGCTGCCCGATGCCGACATGCAGCCGGTGGAGCTGTCGGCGTTCAAGGGAAAGAAGCACGTGGTGATCTACTTCTACCCGCGCGACGGCACGCCGGGCTGCACCCTGGTCACCACCGACTTCTCCGACCACGAGGACCAGTTCGGCAAGCACGACTGCGTGGTGCTCGGCGTCTCGCGCGACGACTGCCTCACGCACGCCGACTTCCGCGACCGCCACGGCGTCACCATCGCCCTGCTCTCGGACCCCGAGGGCGAGGTATGCCGCAAGTACGGCGTGATCCAGGAGCAGCAGTCCGAGGACGGGGCGCGGCGCGAATGCCTGGTGCGCTCCACTTTCGTCATCGACAAGAAGGGCGTGATCCGCCACGCCGCCTACGGCGTCAGTCCGCGCGGCCACGCCGCGCAGGTCTTCGACGTGGTGAGGCGCCTGCGGTCGTAGCCAGGGACACGGTGGTGCGCCTGCGCGTGGAGATGCACGACGCGCAGAGCGAGCCCCTGTCCGCCCCCGCCGAGATCAGCTACCTGCACGGCGGCTACGGCCACCTGCCCGGGGCGCTCGAGCGCGTGCTCGAGGGCAAGGGCGCCGGCGAGTCGGTGCGCGTGCGGCCCGAGCCCTAGCAGGCCTTCGGCGAATACGCCGCCAGCCTGCTCAGGATCGAGCCGGCCAGCCGCTACGGCGACGGGCTCAAGGTCGGGATGGAAGTGGAGGAGGACGCGCGGATCTACACCGTCACCGACATCGCCGCGGGGAGCGTGGTGCTCGACGCCAACCACCCGCTCGCCGGCATGGCGCTGCGCTTCAGCTGCCTTATCCTGAGTGTAAGAAGTGCAACCGAAGAAGAAGTCCGCCGCGGAGTATCATTGCCCTAGGGGGTAGGGGGCAATGATCAAGGACATCCTGTCGTACGGCATCGGGACGCTCGCGGCATTCGTCCTGATCGGCGCGCTGGCGTTCGTCTTCATCCGCGACGTCACGCAGAAGAAGCACAGCGTGCTGCGCAACTACCCGATCGTCGGGCGGCTGCGCTACTTCTTCGAGCAGCTCGGCGAGTACTTCCGCCAGTACTTCTTCGCCGGCGACCGCGACGAGATGCCCTTCAACCGCGCCACGCGCGGCTGGGTGTACCGCCTGGCGAAGAACGAGGGCGGCGTGATCGGCTTCGGCTCCACCTACGACCTGCACCAGGCCGGCGCGCTCATCTTCGTCAACCACCCGTTCCCGGTGCTGGAAGAGGAGCGGCTGCCGACGCCCTCGCTGATCCTCGGCGAGGGCTGCTGCAAGCAGCCCTTCGAGGCGCGCTCGATCGTCAACATCAGCGGCATGAGCTTCGGCGCCATCTCGGCGCCCGCCGTCAGGGCCCTGTCGAAAGGCGCCAGCGTCGCCGGCTGCTGGATGGACACGGGCGAGGGCGGCCTCTCGCCCTCCCACCTCGAGGGCGGCTGCGACGTCATCATGCAGATCGGCACCGCGAAGTACGGCGTGCGCGATGCACAAGGGAATTTGTCTCCCGAAAGGATCGTTCAGCTCGCCGCTCAAGTCAAAGCATTCGAAATCAAGCTCTCCCAGGGCGCCAAGCCGGGCAAAGGCGGCGTGCTGCCGGGTCGCAAGGTCACCGCCGAGATCGCGCAGATCCGCGGCATCCCCGAGGGACGCGACTCGATCAGCCCCAACCGCCATCGCGACATCTCGAACATGAACGAGCTGCTGGAGAAGATCGCCTGGATGCGCGAGCTCACCGGCCGCCCGGTCGGCGTCAAGACCGCGGTCGGCGGCTGGCGCTTCATGAACGAGATGGCCGACATCGTGCACCGCCGCGGCCTGGAATTCGCGCCCGACTTCCTGGTCATCGACGGCGGCGAAGGCGGTTCGGGCGCGGCGCCGCAGGCGCTCGCCGATCACATGGGCCTGTCCATCGACGAGGCGCTGCCGCGCGTCGTCGACGCGCTCATCGAAACCGGCTTGAAGAACAGGATCCGGGTCGTGGCTTCGGGCAAGCTCGTGACCTCGGCGCGCGCCGCGTGGGCGCTCTGCACCGGCGCCGACTTCGTCAACACCGCGCGCGGCTTCATGTTCTCGCTCGGCTGCATCCAGGCGCTGCGCTGCCACCAGAACACCTGCCCGACCGGCGTCACCACGCACAACAAGCGCCTGCAGCGCGCCCTGGTGGTCGAGGAGAAGTACCTGCGCGTCGCCAACTACGCGATGAACATGAACAAGGAGATCGACATGATCGCGCACTCCTGCGGCGTCAGGCACGCCAGGGAACTTCGCAGGGAACACGTGCGCCTCGTGCAGGCGAGCGGCCAGTCGGTGGCGCTCAACATGCTCTACCCGTACCCCGAGCCGAAGGCCCGGATGAAAGTCGCATGAGCGCCCGCTTTGCCGCCCCCCTGATAAGGGGGGAGCGAGCGTAGCGAGCGGGGGGTTTCTATGAGTGCCAAACGCGCGATCGCGCTTACGTTCACCCACGCAATCGCTCTCGCGATCGGCTTCGCCGCCGGCATCTACTTCCTTCCCATCCTCATCGCGCCGCCGGCGCCCAGCGTCACCGAGGTGAAGAGCGCGACGAGTGGCGCCCGCTACCACGCCCAGTTCCGCCGCGACCTGAAGGGGAGCGACTTCCTGCACTGGGGCGAAGGCAAGGTGGCCATCGCGCCGAAGGCGGTCAGCTTCACCGGCAAGCTCGCGCCGGGCCCCGACTACAAGCTCTACTTCGCCCCCGAGTTCGTCGAGACGAGGGAAGACTTCCTGCGCCTCAAGGCGCGCGCCCGCCGCGTCGGCGACGTCAAGACCTTCGAGAACTTCATCGTGCCGCTTCCCGACGCCTTCGACCCTGCGCAGTACGACACGGTTGTTGTATGGTGCGAGACGTTCTCCATGTTCATCAGCGCGGCAAAGTATCGATGAGGTTCCTGGTTTTGATCGTGGGCTGGGCCGTCGCATCTCCAGTGTTTCCCCTGAGTAAAGAGGCCAAGGAATTCATGAAGCTCACCGACGAGCTCGAGCCGGTGCAGTGCGAGAAGCGCAAGCTCCGCCGCGCCATCGCCCTCGCGCAGGCCGAGCGGCGCGACGGCGACGTGCGCGCGCTGCGCGAGCGCTTCGCCGCGCTCGACCGCGACCCGAAGAACGCGCGCCTCGAGCGGCGGCTCGGCGAGCTCGGGCCGCGCCTCGAGCGCTCCTCCGACCCGGAGGACCTCAAGGCCATCAACAAGCAGCGCGTCGAGGCGTTCTACCGCTGCGAATAGCCGCAGGCAGGCATGCCCCCGAAAATCAGGGAGCTGGCGGCTGAGCTCGAGCGGGCCGGTTTCGTCGATCGGGGCGGCAAGGGTAGTCATCGCAACTTCGTGCACCCAAAAGTTTCCAGACCGATCACAATATCGGGAGCGTCCGGTGACGACGCCAAGCACTATCAAATCAGGGCCGTAAGGCGAGCGGTAGAGGAATCGAAGCAATGAAGGAAAGCGCCAAGTACGCGAAGATCGTGGAGTGGTCGGAAGAGGACCAATGCTACGTCGGCAGCTCGCCGGGGCTGATCTACGGTGGCTGCCATGGTACGGACGAGAAGGCGGTTTTCGCCGAGCTTTGCCAGGTGGTTGAGGAAGCGATCGCGCTCTACCGCGCCGACGGCAAGCCGCTACCTCCGCCGACCTCGGGGCGGGACTTCGCGAATAAGATGCAGAACATCGCGTAGCGAACGTGACCTCCCCGCGCCGCGCGGAGCATCGGAGGGCGGCGAGCCAGGCCGGGCTGCGCTACGTCACCGACGGCATCCGCGGCATCACGCGCCAGCGCGTGGGGACGGGCTGGAGCTACTTCGCGCCCAATGGAAGAAGAATCCATGAGGCGGAAGTGCGAAGAAGGCTGAACGCGCTCGCCATCCCGCCGGCCTGGACCGACGTGTGGATCTGCCCCGATGCCGACGGCCACATCCAGGCCACCGCGCGCGACGCGCGCGGGCGCAAGCAGTACCGCTACCACGCCTCCTACCGCGAGGCGAGGGACCAGTCGAAGTTCCGGCGCATGCTCGAGTTCAGCGAGGTGCCGCCGGCGCTGCGCGAGGGGATCGAGAAGGACCTGCGCGCGCCGGACCTGTCGCGCAAGCAGCTGCTCGCCACGGTGGTGCGGCTGCTCGACCGCACGCTGATCCGCGTGGGCAACGACGAGTACGTGCGCGAGAACCGCTCCTACGGCCTCACCACGCTGCGCCGGCGGCACGTCAAGGTCGACGGCACGATGCTGCGCTTCAGCTTCCGCGGCAAGAGCGGCGTGGAGCACACCATCGCCGTGGCCGACCCGCGCCTGGCGAAGATCGTGCAGCGCTGCCGCGACCTGCCCGGCGAGGAGCTGTTCCGCTACGTCGACTCGAACAGGAAGCGCCAGCTGGTCAGCTCCGACGACGTCAATGCGTACCTGCGCGAGCTCACCGACCGCGACATCACCGCCAAGGACTTCCGCACCTGGGGCGGCACCATGCTCGCCGCGGTGGAGCTGCGCCGCCTCGGCCCGGCGGCGAGCCGGCGCGAGGCCGACCGCAACATCGTCGCCGCGATCGACGCGGTGGCCGAGCGCCTGGGCAACACGCGCGCGGTGTGCCGCAAGTACTACGTGCATCCGGCGCTGCTGCAGGCGTACCTGCTCGGGCATACCGTGCCGCAGCCGCCGGCGCTCTCGCGCCGCGCGCGGCGCAAGCAGCCGGGCGGGGCGCTGCGCCGCGAGGAGGTGCTGGTCCTGCAGTTCCTCCAGGAAAGGGTCTAGGCCCTTGAGGGCCGCACTGGCAGGACTGCTGCTTCTGTATGGTTGCGCAGCCAAGGGCCCGCAGACGCCGGAAGCGCTGCGCCAGAGCGTCACTTCCTCGAAAGCGCACACCTTCAGCTCGCGCAGGGCCGAGCTGCACGTGATGCGCGAGCGCTCGGGCGATGTGCAGTATGTCCTGGTCGCCGACGCGCTGCCGCTGCGCCGCGACCGAACCTCGGTGCAGCTCTACGCCTCGAACGGCTATGATGCCCTGGTCGCCGCGGTCAAGTCTTGGGCGAACGGAAGGGACGCCGCCTGTCCCGATATGAGCAGGGGACCATGAAAAGACTACTCGCAGTCCTGCTGACGGCCTCCTGCGCGACGCCGCTCCTCGCGCAGAACGTCGACCAGCTGCAGGTCATCAACCAGCAGGAGTTCCGGCTGCTCTCCGAAGACCTCGGCGGCGCGCTCGCCTACCGGCCGCAGACGCCGACCGAGCCGCTCGGCGTCATCGGCTTCGACATCGCCGTGGGCGTGACCGCGGCGCGCATCCACAACGCCGCCATCCTCGAGCGCGTCACCTCCGACAGCGCCTCGGAGACCGTGCCGGTGCCGAGCCTGCGCCTGCACAAGGGCCTGCCGTTCGGCTTCGACGTCGGCCTGATCTACGCCGCCATCCCGAGCAGCAACATCGAGTACATCGGCGGCGAGCTGCGCTACGCGCTCCTCCCCGGCGGCGTCGCCGCCCCGGCGAGCGGCCCGCGCGGCCCCCGCCCCACCCGGCGCGGGGGCGAGCACCGCGCGGTCGCCACCCGCGGCCCGGACCACTCCCACACCCAGGGCGGCGCC
>JBQTJF010000351.1:0-10602 GCA_052387375.1 Betaproteobacteria bacterium | reverse complement strand
GGTGCTTCTCGAGCACCTTGGCCACCGCCTCGAGGTCCCTGCGCGTCAGGCAGCCGCCGGTCGGATTATGCGGATAGTTGAGGATGAGGAGCTTGGTTTTCTTGCCGATCAGGCGCTCGAGCTCGTTGGGGTCGAACGAGAACCCCCGATCCTCGTGCAGATGGATCGGCACGGGCCTGGCGCCGTTGGCGAGGATCTGCGACTCGTAGATCGGGAAGCCGGGGTTGGGGTAGATCACCTCGTCGCCGGCGCCGTAATCGGTGGTCGAGAGGATGGCGTAGGCGATGAAGGGCTTGGCGCCGGCGCCGACCACCACGTCCTGCGGCCGGATCGGCAGGCCGCCGCGCAGGCGCGCCATGTATTTCGCCGCGGCTTCGCGCAGCTCGTCGATGCCCGCCGAGGGCGTATAGCCGTGCTTGCCGGACTTGATGGCACGGATCGCCGCTTCCTGCACGTTCTCCGGCGCCGGGAAGTCGGGCTGGCCGATGCAGAAGCTGATGATGTCCTTGCCCTGGCGGGCGAGCGCGTTCACCTCGGCGAGCACGACGAAGGCGTTCTCGGTCCCTAGAGTCTCGGCGCGGCGGCTGATCCGGGGCATGAAAGGGTCGGAGCGATTTTTCAGCAAGTGATTGTATCGGAGTAACATCCTCGCAAGAAAAATTGCTCTGACCCTTTGGCATGCTCGTCAACTGCGTCGCCTACCAGGAAGGGCGCAAGCTCGCCGACATCGAGCAGCGCCAGATCAGCGACTACCTGGCGCGGCCCGGCTGCTTCGTCTGGGTGGCGCTGCGCGACGCCTCCGACGCCGAGCTCGAGGAGATGCGCGAGGAGTTCGGCCTGCACCCGCTCGCGGTCGAGGACGCGCGCCACGGCCACCAGCGGCCGAAGATCGAGGAGTACGGCGATTCGCTGTTCGTCGTGCTGAAGACCATCGAGGTGGCGGGCGACGAGCTGAAGGTGGGCGAGCTCGACGTCTTCGCCGGCCGCAACTACGTGCTCTCGGTGCGCCAGGGCGCCGAGCGGGGCTTCACCGACGTGCGCGCCCGCGCCGAGCGCGAGCCCGAGCTGCTCAAGCACGGCTCGGGCTACGTGCTCTACGCGCTGATGGACGCGGTAGTCGACCGCTACGCCCCGGTGCTCGACGCGGTGGTCACCAAGCTCGAGCAGATCGAGGAGCAGCTCTTCTCCGCCGCCTCGCCGCGCGCCAGCATCGAGTCGCTCTACTACGTGAAGCAGCAGCTCTCGCAGCTCAAGCACGTCGCCGGGCCGCTGCTCGAGTCCACCGGGCGGCTCTTCGGCGGGCGCGTGCCGGGCGTGTGCATGGGGTTGGGCGAGTACTTCCGCGACGTCTACGACCACCTGGTGCGGCTCAACCAGTCGATCGACTCGGCGCGCGACACCGTCACCACCGCCATCCAGGTCATCCTCGCCACGATCACCAGCGGCGAGAGCGCGGTCACCAAGCGCCTCGCCGCCTACGCGGCGCTCGTCGCCGTGCCGACCATGATCGCCGGCGTCTACGGCATGAACTTCCAGCACATGCCGGAGCTGAGCTGGAGCTTCGGCTACCCCGTCGTGGTCGGCCTGATGGTCGCCATCGACGCCTATCTGTTCGTGCGCTTCCGCAAGGCCGGCTGGCTGTAAATGGGGACATGTAAATGGGGACAGACCCGGGTCCGTCCCAGGTCCGTCCCTAGCCCAGGGTTTTGAGAACGTCGGCGACCGTGCCGAACATCTGGTCGAGGTGCTTCTTCCCGGCGATGAGCGGCGGGCAGAAGGCGAGCGAGTCGCCGATCGGGCGGACGTAGACGCCGCGGTCCCAGCACTTCTCGAAGGCCTCGAAGCCGCGCTCGTTCGGCGCCCCGGGCCGCGGCGCCATCTCCACCGCGCCGATCAGGCCGAGGTTGCGGCAGTCGACGACGTGCGGCAGGTTTCTGAGAGAGTGAATGCCGTCCTCGAAGTCGCCGGACAGGGAGGCGGAATTCTCGAATAAGCCCTCTTCTTCGTAGGTATCGAGCGTCGCCATCGCGGCGGCGCAGGCGAGCGGGTGACCGGAGTAGGTGTAGCCGTGGAAGAACTCGATGCCGCCGCCCTTCGCGTCCATGAAGGCGCGGTAGACGGCGTCGCTCACGATCACGCCGCCGAGGGGCACCGCGCCCGAGGTGACGCCCTTGGCGAAGGTGATGAGGTCGGGCTGCACGCCGAAGCGCTGCGCGGCAAAGGCGGCGCCGAGGCGCCCCCAGCCCGTGATCACCTCGTCGAAGACGAGCAGGATGCCGTGGCGCGTGCAGATCTCGCGCAGGCGCTCGAGGTAGCCCCGCGGCGGGATGAGCACGCCGCCGGAGGCCTGCACCGGGTCGACGATCAGCGCGGCGATGTTCGAGGCGTCGTGCAGCGGCACGACGCGGCCCTCGAGCTCGTCGGCGAGCTCGGCGCCGCGCGCCGGCTGGCCCTTGGAGAACGCGTTCTCGGCGAGATGCGTGTGCCGCAGGTGGTCGACGTTGTGCAGCAGCGTGCCGGCGTAGGCGCGCCGGTTCGCGCCGACGCCGCCCACCGACATGCCGCCGATGTTGACGCCGTGGTAGGAGCGCTCGCGGCCGATGAAGCGCGTGCGCGCCCCCTCGCCGCGCAGCCGGTGGTAGGCGACCGCGATCTTGAGCGCCGTGTCGACCGCCTCGGAGCCGGAATTGGTGAAGAACACCTGCGCCATGCCCGGCGGCGCCAGCGCGGCGATGCGCTCGGCGAGGCGGAATGGCAGCGGGTGCCCGAGCGAGAAGGACGAAGCGAAGTCGAGCTCGCCCGCCTGCGCGCGGATCGCCTCGACGATGCGCGGCCGGCAGTGGCCCGCGTTCACGCACCAGAGCGTCGCCAGGCCGTCGAGCACCTGCCTGCCCTCGGGCGTGACGTAGTACATGTCCTTTGCCGAGGCGACGAGGCGCGGCCGGCTCTTGAAGCGCCGGTTGTCGGTGAACGGCATCCAGTAATGGTCGAGCTTCATAGCTCCAGCTCCGCGCGTATCACCTCCCAGGCGACGGCGACGCGCCCGTCGGCATGCCGCTCGATCAGCCCGAGCTCGGCGAGCCGCGCCACGTCGGTGTGCACGTTCTTGTAATCCCTTTCCAGGCGCTTCGCCAGCTCGTAGATCGACATCGGCCCGTCCGCCTTCAGCCGCTCCAGGAGAGACCAGCGCGCCGGCGACAGGGTTCGCAGCAGCAGCGGCAGGTCCCGCATGCTGAGCACGCGCAGCGCCGGCCCCTTGCGCCCGGCGAGGGCGCGGTTCCACGCCGCCTCGAAGCGGTCGAGCGCGTCGCCGGCGCCGCCGACGCGCAGCTCAAGCAGCTTCGGCGGCGACGTCCTGCTCGAAGTCATAGCGCAGCTGCTCCACCGAGCGGAACGCGTAGGGGCGCGCGCGCCCGCGCACGCGGCGCCGCCCGTTCTCGTACTCGACCAGGTCGCCCCAGCGCAGCCGGTAGCGCAGGTCCTCGTGCAGCTCGAGCTCGACGAGGACGCCGTTCAGCAGCACCTTTTCCTGCAGGAGCACCATATGGCATACGATACCATAATCGGGTTACGCTAGAATGACGCGAGAGTGGCCCGAAACGACTTCTTCAACCTCTACCGGCACGGCTTCGCGCGCGTCGCGGTGGCCACGCCGCTGGTGCGCGTCGCCGATCCGGCCTACAACGGCGCGCAGACCCTCGAGCTGATGCGGCGCGCCGCGCGCGAGAAGGTGGTGCTCGCCGTCTTCCCCGAGCTCGGCCTCTCGGCGTACAGCTGCGAGGACCTCTTCCATCAGCGCGCCCTGCTGGAGGCCGCCGAAGCGGCGCTGCGCGAGCTTCTCAGAAAGACTTCCCGGCTTCCTCTGGCTGCCTTGGTCGGAGTACCGGTGGCGGTGGACGGGCTGCTCTACAACTGCGCCGCGCTCATCGCCGGCGGCCGCCTCGTCGGCGTGGTGCCCAAGACCTACCTGCCCAACTACCGCGAGTTCTACGAGGCGCGGCAGTTCACCCCGGGCGACGCGGCGCGCGCGGGCGAGATCGCGCTCGCGGGACAGAAGGTGCCGTTCGGAACGAATCTTCTGTTTCGCCTTTCTGACATACCCAATTTTGTGTTGCATGTGGAGATCTGCGAGGACCTCTGGGTGCCGACGCCGCCGTCGTCCTTCGCCGCGCTCGCCGGCGCGACGGTGGTCGCCAACCTTTCGGCCTCCAACGTCGTCATCGGCAAGGAGGCCTACCGCCACCAGCTCGTCGGCAACCAGTCGGCGCGCTGCCTCGCCGCCTATCTCTACAGCGCCGCCGGCTTGGGCGAGTCCACCACCGACCTCGCCTGGGACGGCCACGCGGTGATCTACGAGAACGGCACGCTCGTCGCCGGCTCACAGCGCTTCGTCGACGCGCCGCAGCTCGCCGTCGGCGACATCGACCTCGACCGGCTGCTCGCCGACCGCATGCGGCAGAACACTTTCGGCGCCGCGGCGCTCAGGCACCGGGCGGATGTGGAGAAGTTCAAAGTCATCGATCTGGCGCTGCCGGTTCCCGGGGGGAAGATCCTTCTCGACCGGAAAATCGAGCGGCTGCCTTACGTGCCGGGCGACCCGGCGACGCGCGACGCCCGCTGCGAGGAGGTGTACCGCATCCAGGTGCAGGGGCTGGTGACGCGCATGCGCGCCACCGGCACGAAGAAGCTGGTGATCGGCGTCTCCGGCGGCCTCGACTCGACGCAGGCGCTCATCGTCTGCGCGCGCGCCATGGACGAGCTCGGGCTGCCGCGCCGGAACATCCTCGCCTTCACCATGCCGGGCTTCGCCACCAGCACCCGCACGCGCAACCAGGCCTGGCAGCTGATGCGCGCGGTCGGCGCCGCCGCCGAGGAGATCGACATCCGGCCCTCGTGCCTGCAGATGCTCAAGGACCTGCGCCATCCCTTCGCCAGAGGGCGCAAGCTCTACGACGTCACCTTCGAGAACGTGCAGGCGGGCGAGCGCACCAGCCACCTCTTCCGCCTCGCCAACCACCACGGCGGCCTGGTGGTGGGCACCGGCGACCTCTCCGAGCTCGCGCTCGGCTGGTCGACCTACGGCGTCGGCGACCAGATGTCGCACTACAACGTCAACGCCAGCGTGCCGAAGACGCTGATCCAGTACCTGATCGGCTGGGTGGCGGAAGCGGAGGAGTTCGGCGCCGACGTGAAGCGCGCGCTGCGCCGCGTGCTCGAGACCGACATCAGCCCCGAGCTCATACCCGGCAAGCAGCGCACCGAGGACATGATCGGGCCCTACGAGCTGCAGGACTTCAGCCTCTACTACATCCTGCGCTTCGGCTACGCGCCGGCGAAGGTGGCGTTCCTCGCCTGGAGCGCCTGGCGCGGCAAGTATCCGCTCGCCGCCATCCGCAGGTGGCTGCGCGTGTTCCTGACGCGCTTTTTCGCCTCCAGCCAGTTCAAGAGGAGCGCCAGGCCCACCGCGCCCAAGGTCGGCTCGGGCGGCTCGCTCTCGCCGCGCGGCGACTGGCGCGCGCCCTCCGACGGCACCGCGGAAGCCTGGCTCGCCGCCATGGCTTCGATCCCGGCCCGGGACTAGGACTGCCTCTCCGCGTCGCCGGCGATCTTCAGCGCCGCGGCGTAGACCTCGGGCGGCGGCTTCGCCTCGCCCTCCATCCAGCGCGTCAGCTCGAACACCGGCACGTCGAGCGCCGCCGCGAGATCGGAGATGCCGCCGGCCGCGAGCTGCGCGCGGCGCAGCGTCGAGATGATCTTCTGGTCCTTCGCCAACCTAGCTTTCGGAAGCGGGATGCGCGGCGTCGCGCCCGCCGGCGCGCGCCGCCCTGGCGGGGTCGGGCAGCTCTTCCAGCACGATGTCGATCGCGGCGAGGAGGAGATCGTCGGGAATCGGTGTCGCGCCGGTGAGATGCTCGCGCAGCCGGCGCGGCGCGACCTCGAGCCGCTCGGCGAGCCCGGGCACGCCGCCCGCCAGCGCGGCCGCCCTGGCCAGCACACGCCTCGCCGTCAGCGCCGAATCCACGCGCGAAATTCTCGGCGTGTAGTGGCGGCGCTACAAGTCGGGAGAACTCCTACAGGCCGCGGTCAGGAGCGGCGGTTGTCCCACATGACGAGGTCGCCGACGCTCCAGCGGTGGCGGTACACGAACTCGGGCGAGGTGGCGTGCTGGTTGAGGAAGCCGAAGATCGGCGCGCTCTCCTCCTCGGTCATGCCGACGAAGCCGCGGATGCGCTGGCCCAGGCACAGCGACTTGCGCCCGGTCTCGGGATGCACCTTCACCACCGCGTGCGCGATCGGCGGGTTGAGCCGGCGCAGCTCCGCCACCTTCTCCGGGTCGCGCTTCTCGATGCCCTTGACGAGCGAGAAGTCGTGGATCGCCTCGCGCTTGTCGAGGAACTCGCGCAGCGGCGCCGACAGCGTCTCGTAGGCGAGGACCAGGTTCGCCCACATCGTGTCGCCGCCCACTTCGGGCTTCTCCTTGCACAGCAGCAGCGAGCCCTTGGCCGGCCGCGCGGTATAGGTGAGGTCGGCGTGCCAGTTGCGCCCGGTGTTGCGCGTCTCCGAGGGCCTGCCGCCGATCGGCCGGTTTGTGCTCGGGGTCGCGGTAGTAGGGCAGCGACTCGTTCGCCTCGAGCTCGCCGAAGTTGCGGCTGAAGGCGATCTGCCGAGCGCGAAGCCGAGCTGGCGCACGATGAGCTGTCCCATGGCCGTCATTCTGGCGCAGGGGCGCTGGATTTGTCACACGAGCCGGCGCACCGTGGCCCGAGCGAGGAGGACTTACGCCGCAGCGGCGCGACGCCGTGTCGGTCTACTATCCCTTCGCGCTCGTCGAGCTGGTGGATTGCATCGAGGCCGACGGGTACGAAGAGACGGGCGACGCGTTGCTCACACTGCGCGACGAGGACGGCGTGGTGGTCACGGTCAGGCTGAGAGCGGACCTGGCGCGCAGGACCCGCGAGCGGCTCGCTCTGCCGCCGGACGCAGGGCCCTAGTCCGTCCGGACTACGAAAAACGACTACCGGCGCATAGACGAAGCCGCAGCCCGGGTCGCAGAATCCTTACCCGTGTAGACAGTGATCTACACCTTCGGGAACCGGCCAGCACGCTGTTAGCAGCGCCATCCGAGAGACGGACTCCCCAGAGCCCGTCCACGGTAGCGCCAAACAATGTGTAGTCGCTGCTTGAAGCCGCTTGAGAGGCAAACCGGAGGGCACGGCTAGCGGTCGTGCCCTCTTTTTTCGTCCCGCTCGGAAGCCATTGTGCATATGCGCGCGCCGCGCCGCTATCGCCGCGCCCGGTGTCATGTTGTCGCGTTTCCCGGATTCGCGCGGCGCGCCGCGGCGACGTCGGGAGACGGCGTCGCGACAGGAGAGCTACGGCTTTTGCGCGCGAAAGCTGACGCGCGCGCCCTTCAGGATGGCGACGGCGCTGCGCATGTCGGCGCGGATGCTCAGGTTGCGGTACTCGAGGCCGAAGCTGGTCCTGAGCAGCGCGGCGCCGAGCTCGAAGCGGCGGTGGATGAGCTCGATCGGCGCCAGCTGGCGCGGCGCGCCCGAGGGCCGGTCGGCGGTGTAGATCGGCGCCACGTTGGCGATCGCGCCGGCGACGCGGTCGAGCGCCTCCTCCGCCTTATCGCCGTTCGCCGCGCTGCCCATGATCTGCTGATAGACGACGGCAGCGGCCGTCGCCAGGGCGAGATGCTCGGCCCCGATTCCCTTCGCTCGCTCCACCCGTGGCCCCCCTAAGGCCAGGAGTCAACCTACGCCCCCTGCGGTGACACATCAACCCTTTCAAGCGCGCAGCATCGGCAGCAGCTCCGCGGGGACGATGAGCGGCATGAGGCCGAGCGCGCCGAGCACCGATATCACTTTGTCCACCCGCAGCGTGCCCTTGCCGCGCTCCAGGTCGTAGACAAAGCGGTGGCCGACGCCCGCGCGGCCGGCGAGGCCGACCTGCGTGAGGCCCATCGACTTGCGCGCCACGAGCACCGCCTCGCCCAGCTCCGCGCTCGAGGTCCAGAGAAACCAGCCCGGCGTGCCGTTCATTGCGAAATCCTCCCGATCGGGAGGATTCTGCCCCCTCGCCGGCGCTTTTCCAAGGCCGACTAGTTTCTTGGCGCCCTGCAGCTCCCCGGCCGGTAGCGCGGCTCGAGCGTGCCGCCGGTGCAGTCCCAGAGCATGTTCCCCGACTCGAGCTGCGGGCGGAAGAGGATCGTCTTGCCCGCCATGACGCCGGCGCCCGGCGCGAAGGTGAGCGTGATGACGCCGTTCGCCCCGAGGCCCGACGCGGCGTAGCGGCTCGGCGGGTCCTGCGGCACCAGGTCCTTCGCCAGGTCGGCGACGCCGTTGGGAAGCTGCCGCGTCTGCGCGTAGTGCTCGGCGACCGCGGCGCGCCACGGGCTCACCGACATGATGCCCTCCGCGGCGCGCGCGCGGTGCGTGTAGTCCTGGTAGGCCGGGATGGCGATGGCGGCGAGGATGCCGAGCACGAAGATGCCGAAGAAGACCGCCGCGACGATGAGGACGAGCACCGCGACGCCGTGCGCGGAGTACTTCTCGTTGAGGCGCGCCTCGCTGATGAAGCAGTAGACGATGAACTCGACGAGCGCGATGAGCGCCGGGATCGCGGTCCAGAAGAAGAGCAGGTAGAGCGCGCCCTGCCACCACTTGCCGAGGTAGAACTTGTGCGCGCCCAGGCCGCCGAAGAAGAACGTGACGAGCAGCAGCACCGCCTTGCTCACGTGCGAGTGCTGGCGCACGCCGCACTTCGGGCAGATCTCCGCCCTGGCGAGGATGTCGGCGCCGCAGGAATCGCACTGCTTGTGGCCCGGCGCGGGCGCGGATGCGGGCGGCGCGTACGGATTCGCCGCCTGTTCGGCTGTCTGTGCCATCTCCCCTCCCCTTTTTGTCGTGCTCCCCGCGCGCAATCTACGCCGCGGTCAGGTCAGCGGCAAGCGTGCACGCGGTGCTTCGCTTCGAGCGTGCCGCCCTTGCAGTCCCAGGCGAGGCTGCTGCCCTCGACGCGCGGGCGGAACACCATGGTGCTGCCGGCGATCGCGCCCGCCTCCGCGGGAAAGGTCCACGTCAGGACCCCTTCGGCGCCGAGCTTCAGCTCGGCGGGCAGATCGGCCACGCGCCCGGGCATCCGCTTCTCCTGCCGGAAATGCTCGGCGACGCCGTCCTGCACGGACCTGGTCGCCGATACGGCGGAGGCGACGCGCGAGCGGTACGCGCGCTCGTAGTGCGCCGGGATCGCCACGGCGGCGAAGATACCGGCGATCGCGGCAACGCCGCCGACGTACTTGACCGGAGCCCAGGGCGAGGCGCCGGCAGGGTACTTGTCGTTCAGCCTCGCCGGGCTCGCGAGCGCGTAGATTGCGAGCTCGATCAGCGCTACCAGCGCCGGGATCCAGGTCCAGACGAAAAGCAGGTACAGAGCACCCTGGCCGGACTTGCGCAGATAGGCCTTGTGCGCGCCGATGGCGCCGAAGAAAAGCGTGACGAGGAGCAGCGTCGGCTTGCTGACCGGCGTGCGCACGGCTGGCTGCGCCACGGCAGCCGCCGGCGGCGCATACGGATTCGCTGGCATGCCCTTCCCCCTTTGCCCGGGGCAATCTTATCGTCAACGGCCGAAAGCGGCGAGCACCCTGCGGCGGATCTGCGAGCGCGCGAGCGCGAGCAGCAGCCCGCCGGCGAAGGCGCCGGCGACGAGGACGAAAGGGGTTTTCCTGGAAGCTCTTCTTGGATAATGGACGGTGCATTTCCGGCAGGCATGACCGGCGAAACCGGAACCAGCGCGGTCGACTCGGAAACCTCGATCACCGGCTGGCGCGGCTTGCCGCGGCGCGAGCCGTGCTCGTGCGCGTACACCCAGGTGAACTCCGCCCCGAGCAGGAAGATCTGCGCCGAGTAGTAGACCCACAGCATCGGCACCACCAGCGAGCCGGCGGCGCCGAAGGTCGAGGCGACCGCGCTCTTGCCGATGTACAGGCCGATGAGGAACTTGCCGGCGGCGAAGAGCAGCGCGGTGAAGGCGGCGCCGATCCACACGTCGTGCCAGGCGACGTACACGCGCGGGATGAACTTGTAGATCATGGCGAAGAGCGCGGTGGTGATGGTGAGGCTCACCAGCGCGTCGAGCGCGTGCGAGAGCGCCTCCCAGCCGGGGAAGGCCCACAGCCGGCCGAGCGCGGCGAGCGCCGCCGAGAGCACGAGCGACACCATCAGCAGGAAGGCGATGCCGAGCACCATGCCGAAGGACAGCAGCCGCGTACGGATCAGGCTCCACCAGCCGCTCGTCTGCTGCCGCGCCGGCGCGCGCCAGATGCGGTCGAGCGCGTTCTGCAGCTCGCCGAACCAGGCCCTCGACCGCCTTGGCGCCCTGCTCGCCGGTGAGCTCGCGCAGCTGCGCGAAGAGCGCGCCGCGCGCCGCCTCGTCGCCGAAGGCGAGGCCGGCCACGGCGATGACGATGATGAGCAGCGGCGCGATGGAGAAGAGGGTGTAGTAGGAGAGCGCCGCGCCCATGCTGGGCGCGTAGTCGTTCACCCAGGAGAGCACCGCCTCCTTCATCAGCCGGAACCCTTCCCTGGCGCGGGCGCGGAT
>JBQTJF010000350.1:0-8321 GCA_052387375.1 Betaproteobacteria bacterium | reverse complement strand
GGGCTTCTGGGCGTCGACCTCGTCGACGGAGATGGCGTCGTTCCTGAAGACCCGCACGTCGGCGCCCAGCTCGCCCAGGTACTGGACGAGGTTGTAGGTGAACGAGTCGTAGTTGTCGATGACGACGATCATGCGACATCTCCCGAAGCCGTCTCCGCGGCCTTCAACAGCGCGCGTGCCTTGTGCTGGGTCTCCTGCCACTCGGCGGCCGGATCGGAGTCGGCGACCACGCCGGCGGCGGCCTGCACGTGCAGCCGGCGGTCCTTGACCACCGCGGTGCGGATGGCGATGGCGACGTCCATGTCGCCGTTGAAGCCGAGGTAGCCCACCGCGCCGCTGTAGATGCCGCGCGTCACCGGCTCGAGCTCGTCGATGATCTCCATGGCGCGCACCTTGGGCGCGCCGGTCACGGTGCCGGCGGGAAAGCTCGCCTTCAGCACATCGATCGCGTCCAGCCCCGGGGCGAGGCGGCCCTCGACGTTGGAGACGATGTGCATGACGTGCGAGTAGCGCTCGACCACCATTTTCTCGGTCACCCTGACGCTGCCGGTCGCGGCGACGCGGCCGACGTCGTTGCGGCCGAGGTCGATCAGCATCACGTGCTCGGCGCGCTCCTTCGGGTCGGCGAGGAGCTGCTCGGCGATCGCGGCGTCCTCCTGCGGCGTGGCGCCGCGCGGGCGCGTGCCGGCGATCGGGCGCAGGGTCACGGTGTCGCCGGAAAGCCGCACCAGAATCTCGGGGGAGGCGCCGACGAGGTGGTGGTCGGCGAAGTCGAAGTAGAACATGTACGGCGAGGGATTCAGGCCGCGCAGCGCGCGGTACAGCGAAAGCGGCGAAGCGTCGAAGGGCCGCGAGGCGCGCTGCGACACCTGCACCTGCATCACGTCGCCGGCGAGGATGTACTCCTTGGTGCGCCGCACGGCGTCCAGAAAGCCTTCCTCGGTAAAGGTGCGCGCGACTTCGGCGGATGAAGGAGCGTCGTGGTGTGGCAATGGAACCACCATGTCGTGCGGCAGAGGCCGGGTAAGGCGTGCCTGCAGCTTCGCCAGGCGCTCCTTGGCCGCGCGCAGCGCATCGGGTTGCTGCGGGTCGGCGTAGACGACGAGATAGAGCTTGCCGAGCACGTTGTCGAGCACGGCCAGCTCGTCGGAAACGAGCAGCAGCATGTCGGGGGTGCCGATGCGGTCCGGCTTGGGGCGCGTCAATGCGCGCGGCTCGATGTGCCGCACCGTCTCGTAGCCGAAATAGCCGGCGAGGCCGCCGGCGAAGCGAAGCTGCGCCGGCGCCGGCGCGACGCGGTGGCGCTCGAGCCAGCCGCGCACGTACGCGAAGGGATCGGCGTCGTCGAGCTTCTCCAGGCAGACGTCGGTGCCGCGCGCGTCGCGCAGCAGCCGGCGCAGCGTGCGCCCGCGCACCTCGATGCGCTCGGCGCAGGCGAGGCCGACGAAGGAGTAGCGGCCGAAGCGCTCGCCGCCGACCACCGATTCGAGGAGGTAGGTATACGGCCCCTTGGCGAGCTGCACGTAGACGGCGAGCGGCGTGTACAGGTCGGCGCGCGCTTCGGCGAGCACCGGGATGCGCGTATAGCCTGCGTCTGCGAGCCTGCTGAATTCTGCCTCTACCACCACGACCTCTCCGTCCGGAATGCGGGAACTGCCTGGCGCGCTAGCGCGCGCGATGGACTACCGGCGCCAGCGGCGCCAGCGGAGAGCTTGGAGGGCGGCAGGATGCTGCACGATGGCGGGCACTATAGCACGGCCAGCCGCTCGCGCATCTGCCGGATCGTGGCGGCGTAGTCCCTGGCGCCGAAGATCGCCGAGCCGGCGACGAAAGTGTCGGCGCCGGCGCGCGCGATCTCGGCGATGTTGTCGGCTTTGACGCCGCCGTCCACCTCGAGCCAGATCGGCTTGCCCGTGGCGGCGATGCGCCGGCGCACTTCGGCGATCTTCGGCAGCACCGAGGCGATGAACTGCTGGCCGCCGAAGCCCGGGTTTACCGACATCAGCAGCACGAGGTCGAGCTTCTCGAGCGTGTGGTCGAGGTACGAGACCGGCGTCGCGGGATTCAGCACGAGGCCCGCGCGGCACCCCTGCTCCTTGATGAGCGCGATGGTGCGGTCGACGTGATGCGAGGCCTCCGGATGGAAGCTGATGATGTCCGCCCCGGCCTTGGCGAACTCGGGCACGAGGCGGTCCACCGGCTCGACCATCAGGTGCACGTCGAGCGGGACCTTCACGTGCGGCCGCAGCGCCGCGCACACCAGAGGCCCGACCGTGAGGTTGGGCACGTAGTGGTTGTCCATGACGTCGAAGTGGATCAGGTCGGCGCCCGCCGCCGCCACCGCGCGCACCTCTTCGCCCAATCGCGCGAAGTCCGCGGAGAGAATGCTCGGCGCGATGCGGAACGTCATGGCGCGCGCAGTTTACAATGAACCCCATGGCGCAGGAGAAGCACTACGACATCGCCGTCAGCGCCGCCACGCAGTACCTCGCCGACCAGTCCGACGAGGCGAGCGGGCGCTACGTGTTCGCCTACACCATCACCATCCGCAACGCCGGCAGCGTCGCGGCGCAGCTCATCAGCCGCCACTGGATCATCACCGACGCGCAGGGCATCGTGCAGGAAGTGCGCGGCCTGGGCGTGGTGGGCGCGCAGCCGCTCCTGCAGCCGGGCGAGAGCTTCGAGTACACGAGCGGCGCGTCCATCGCCACGCCGGTGGGAACGATGAAGGGCGCCTACCAGATGGTCGCCGCCGACGGCACGCGCTTCGAGGCGCCGATCCCGGAGTTCACGCTTTCGGTGCCGCGCGTGCTGCACTGAGCCGCTACTTCTTCCTCGGCCACGTCCACCAGACGATGAGCACGAGAACGGCGAGCGCGACCAGCATCTCGAGATAGATGACCCACATTGCGGCGCGCGCTCTCCTCGCACCGATTGTACTGGTGGCGGTACTAGCGGCGGGCTGCACGCCGCTGCCGCCGCGGCCCGAGCCGGCGGCGCTTTCCGACAAGGCCCATTACCTCGAATACAGCTTCGGCGCGCTGCCCGGCTGGGAGAGCGCGATGCTCGAGCCGAGCCTGCAGGCGTTCCTGCGCGGCTGCGCGCTCGTCAAGGTCTTCGCCCGGGCCTGCGAGCAGGCTCGCGCCGTGCCGGCGGGCGACGAGCGCGCGGCGCGCGAATTCTTCGAGGCGGCTTTCGTGCCCTACGCGGTAATCGCTCCGGATGGCGCGGACGGCGGCCTTGTCACCGGCTACTACGAGCCGCTGCTCGCCGGCAGCCGCAGCGCGAGCGAGACGCACCGGCACCCGATCTTCGGCGTGCCCGAGGACCTGATCGTGGTGGACTTTCCCGAGCTCAGGGACCGGCGCCTGCGCGGCCGGCTGCAGGGCCGGCGCCTCGTTCCCTATTACAGCCGCGCCGAGATCGACTCGAGCGGCGGCGACTTCAAGGCCCCGGTCATTGCCTGGACCGCCGACCCAGTGGAGCTTTTCTTCCTGCAGATCCAGGGCTCGGGCCAGCTGCGCCTGGAGTCGGGCGAGCAGATCCGCCTCGGCTACGCCGACCAGAACGGCCATCCCTACCGCTCGCTGGGCCGCTTCCTCGTCGAGCGCGGCGAGCTCGCGCTCGAGGACGCCTCGATGCAGGGCATCAAGGCCTGGGCCGCGGCGAACCCGCACAAGCTGCGCGAAGCGCTGCACCACAACGCGAGCTACGTCTTCTTCCGCGAGCTGCCCGCCACCGACGGCCCGATCGGGGCGCTCGGCGTGCCGCTCGCCGCCGGCTACAGCCTTGCGGTGGACCGCCGCTACGTTCCGCTCGGCGCGCCCGTCTACCTCGCCAGCACGTATCCGCTCTCGGAGGTGCCACTCGAGCGCCTGATGGCGGCGCACGATACCGGCGGCGCGATCCGCGGCGCCGTGCGCGCGGACTTCTTCTGGGGCAGCGGCGCCGAGGCCGGCGCGGCCGCCGGCCGCATGCGCCAGCAGGGAAGGATCTGGCTCCTGTGGCCGCGCGGCGAGGCGCTTCCTTAACGACTTGCCGTTTGGTCCAGTAGCTGGCGCAGGTCCGTAAGCTTCAGCCCGCCGGCGACGCGCCGGTCGTTGCGGAACACCAGCGTCGGCGTGCTGTTCACGCCGAGCCCCTGCCCCAGCTCAACGTTCTTGTCGACCGGGGTGGCGCAGTCGGGCGCGGCCGCGGGCGGCCGGCCGCCCAGCGCGAGGTCGAGCCACGCCTTGGCGCGGTCGGCGGAGCACCACACGGCCTCGGAGTGCTGCGCCAGCTCGGGCCGGATCACCGGATACATGAAGACGTAGATGGTGATGTTGTCGACCTGCTGCAGCGTCTGCTCGAACTGCTTGCACGCGGGGCAGTAAGGGTCCGAGAACATGGCGAGCACCCGCTTGCCGTTGCCGCGCTGGATCTTCACCGCCTGCTCGAGCGGCAGCGAGCTGAACTTGATCGCGTTGAGCTGCTCGAGCCGCTCGGCGGTAAGGTCGCGCTCGGTGCGCAGATCGTGGATGTTGCCGTTGATGGCGAACTTGCCCGCCGGATCGGTGTAGATCACGCGCATGCCGCGGGAGGTGCGGTAGCGCACCTCCCACAGGCCCGGCACCGGCGCCGGGGCGACGCCCTCGATGCGCACGCCCTGCAGCTTCTCTTCCAGCGCCTTGCGGATCTGCGCCTCGTTCGCCGCCGCAGGAACGGCGGCGACGAGCAGGGCAAGGCCGGCCATCTTGAGCATTCGCTCTCCTTCAGCGCATCGCCTGGCGCACGAGGACGTTCTTTAGGACCGGCAGGCGCTCGGTCAGGTTCAATCCCGCGTTGCGCAGCCTGGCCACCAGCGCGTTGTCGGTGCCGAACAAGCCGTGCAGCCCGTCGACGACGCTGTCCATCGCCAGTATAGGCTCCGCGCGCGCGCGCTCGTAGCGCCGCAGCAGCCGCAGCTCGCCCGGGTCGCGCCCCGGCTCGCGCCCGGCGAGCGCCTCGGCGAGGGCGCGCGCGTCCTGCAGGCCGAGATTCAGGCCCTGACCAGCGAGGGGATGGATGACATGCCCCGCGTCCCCGGCGAGCGCCACCCGCGGGCCCACCAGCCGTTGCGCGGAGAGCCGTCGCAACGGATAGGTCTTAACAAGAGAAGCGGATTGCAGCTTGCCCAGGACGTGGCCGGAAGCGACTTCCACTTCCCGACGCAAGTCCTGCGCGTCGAGGCTTGCGATGCGTGCCGCCTCAGCGCGGGGCAGCGACCACACCATGGACACCTGGTTTCCCGGCAGCGGCAGGAGCGCCAGCACTGCTCCCGTCGAATTCAGGGACAGACCACGTTTTTCTGAGTCTCGTCCTTCCGGGAAAACGTGGTCTGTCCCTGTTTTTGGTCCTGTTTTTGGTCTTGGTCCCTGGAACCACTGAAAAGCGGTGTTCGCGTGCGGCTTCTCGCAGCGGAAGTTGGCTACCACCGCGTCCTGGCCGTAATCCGCTTCCACGGCCGCGATGCCGGCGGCGCGCCGCACGAAGGAATTCGCGCCGTCGGCGCCGGCGACCAGGCCGGCGTGGATCTCCTTGCCGCCGCGCAAGCGCAGCCGCGCGAAGGCGTCCTCGAACGCCATGCTCTCGATCTGCGCCGTGACGATCGCGACGTCGAGCCCGGCCCAGAGCGCATCCTGCAGCGCGCCGTCCTCGACGATCCAGGCGAGCTCGGGCACGCCGGCGCGGTAGGCGTCGAACTCCAGGCGCGAGGCGCCGTCGTCGCCGAAGATGCGCATCGCGTGCACCGGCGCGACGCGCTCGGCGGGCAACGCGCCCCAGACGTTCAGCCGGCGCAAGAACTCGACGTTTCCCGGCGTGAGCGCGTAGACGCGCGCGTCGAAGGCGCCCGCAGCGGCCGGCGCAGGGCCGCAGCGCTCCTGCGAGACGAGCGCTATGGACAGTCCGCGCGCGGCGCGCGCCAGGCTTGCGCCGACCGGGCCCCCGCCCACGACGGCGAGCTCGAAGGCCCCTGGTTTATAATCCGGCATCTGTCGTCGCGGCGAATTAGCTCAGCTGGTTAGAGCAGCGGAATCATAATCCGTGTGTCCGGGGTTCGAGTCCCTGATTCGCCACCAATTCCGGTGCCGGCCTGCGGCTCCTTTATGATAGTCCTGATGCCTGAACGAGCCGACCTGGAGGGCTTCCGGCGCCAATGCGAGCGCCAGCTCGCGCGTCCGCTCGAGGCCCGGATCCGCTTCGGGTTCTTCCGCAATGCCAATCCGGTCCGCGACAAAGGCGTCAACCGATCCTTCTCGTCGATGGACGAGTACCGGCGCTATTGCGAGGCGCACTATCCGTCCTATCACGGTTATTCCAAGGCGCGGTGACGGCGAAACCGTTCCGCCCCGAGCAGGCGAGGATCATCGCCGACACCTTCGCCAGGCATGGCGTCGAGTATCTGTTCATCGGCAAGGGCGGCGCGATCCTGCTCGGCTATCCGGGCGCCACGCAGGACATCGACCTCTTCCCGAGGAAGTCGCCGGAGAACGGCCGGCGCATCGTGCTGGCGTTGCGCGAGATCGGTTTCGCGTTGAGCGCGGCCGACGAGGCCGACATCACGAAAGGGAAGGGCCTCGTGCAGGTCTCCTCGGGCCCTTTCGACGTCGATCTGGTGTTCGCGCCGGACGGCATTGAGAGCTACGAGCACGCCGCGCGGAGCGCGTCGAGAACTTCCCGGTGATGTCGATCTCCGACATCATCGCCAGCAAGCGCGCCGCCGGGCGCAAGCGCGACCTCATCGAGCTCGACCTGCTCGAGGAGTTCCGCAAGGTCTATGAGTCGTCGAAGCGGACGAAGGAAAGATAGACCCGCCCGTGGCAAAGCTGTATCTCCGCACCTTCGGCTGCCAGATGAACGAGTACGACTCGGCGAAGATCGCCGACGTGCTGCGCGCCGCCGAGGGCATGGAGAGGGCGGCGCGGCCCGAGGACGCCGACCTCATCGTCTTCAACACCTGCTCGGTGCGCGACAAGGCGCAGGAGAAGGTGTTCGCCGACCTCGGCCGCGTCAGGCACCTGAAGCGCGAACGGCCGGCGCTGATGATCGCCGTCGGCGGCTGCGTCGCGAGCCAGGAGGGCGCCGGCATCGTCGCGCGCTCGCCCTTCGTCGACGTGGTGTTCGGGCCGCAGACGCTGCACCGGCTGCCGCAGCTGCTCGAGCGGCGCCGCCGCACCGGCGCGCCGCAGGTCGACGTGAGCTTCCCCGAGCTCGAGAAGTTCGACCGCCTGCCGCCGGCGACCGTCGCCGGTCCGCGCGCTTTCGTTTCCATCATGGAGGGCTGCAGCAAGTACTGCAGCTTCTGCGTCGTGCCGTACACGCGCGGCGAGGAAGTGTCGCGGCCCTTCGCGGACATCGTCGCCGAGATCGCCGGGCTGGCCGAGCAAGGCGTCAAGGAAGTGACGCTGCTCGGCCAGAACGTCAACGCCTGGCGCGGCACGATCGACGGGGAGCGCGCCGATTTCGCCGAATTGCTGAGATATGTTGGTGAACTGCTGCACCGTGTACGTTACACCACGTCCCATCCGCGCGAGTTCACGCAGCGGCTGATCGACGCGCACCGCGAGCTGCCGCAGCTCGCGCCGCACGTGCACCTGCCGGTGCAGTCGGGCGCCGACCGCGTGCTCGCGGCGATGAAGCGCGGCTACACCGCCCTCGAGTACCGCTCGATCGCGCGCCGGCTCCGGCAGGCGCGGCCGGAGCTCTCGCTCACCTCGGACTTCATCGTCGGCTTCCCCGGCGAGACCGAGGAGGACTTCCAGGCGACGCTGCGCCTCGTGCGCGAGGTCGGCTTCGACGATTCATTCTCTTTCGCCTACAGCCCGCGCCCCGGCACGCCAGCATCCGAACTTCCAGATCAAATCGCTTCTTCGGTAAAGGCCGAAAGACTTCAGCGGCTGCAGGCGCTGATCGGCGAGCAGGCGCGCGCCGTCAGCGAGCGCATGGTGGGGACGACCGAGCGCGTGCTGGTCGAGGGGCCGTCGAAGAAGGATGCCGCCGAGCTCGCCGGCCGCACCGGCAACAACCGCACCGTGAACTTCTGCGCGGACACCGGCCTCGTCGGACGGTTCGCGTCCGTGAAGATCGTCGCCGCCAGGACGCATTCGCTGCGCGGCGAGCTGGTGGATGCGAAGTAAGCCGGTCGAAGTCCGGCTCGAGCCGGTCGACAACCAGCGCCTGGCGCGCCTGTGCGGCGCGCTCGACGAGAACCTGCGCCAGATCGAGTCGGCGCTCGACGTCACCATCGCCCGGCGCGGCGCGCGCTTCACCGTGCGCGGCGAGCAGGCCGGCCGCGCCGCGCA
>JBQTJF010000349.1:0-4579 GCA_052387375.1 Betaproteobacteria bacterium | reverse complement strand
GGGCCGCGCTGCGACAAGGCGCGCGCGCCTAAGGCGGACTATGAGAACTGCCTGGCAAGCTATCGCCTGGGCTACACGGCGGGAGAACGGATCAAGAAGTCGCTGCTGCAGACGGCCTTCGAGAAGGGCGAGCGGGATCGCGCGGCCGGCCGCTCGTACGCCGATACCGACACGCGCGCGGACGGTCCGTGCCGTGCCGAGTACATCATGTCCTACAACAACGGGCGGCTGGGCACACCGCTCTCGAAAGTCGGGCGATGATCCGCGCCGCCGCGATCTGGATGGCGCTCTGGGCCGCGACCGCCTTAGCGGAGGAAGAGCTTCCGCGCCTGCGCTATCAGCCCGACGCGACGGTCACCTGGGAATCCGGGATGAAAGGCTTGCAGGGGCTCAACGTCCGCGCCGACGAAGCAACGATGGACCGGCATCCGTATCCCCATACGTTCTCGGCAAGGCGTCCGGAGCTCAAGTTCAAGGCTCGTCTCAATCACCTCGAGCTCCAGCATGGACCCGGCGCGGATCCGGGGGCGCCCCGCACCATCGCATACGAGGCGATGACCCGCCTCGGCGTTGTCAGCGATTATGGATTCCGCGGGGTTTCGATCGACGGCAAGTGGTATATCTGGTGCATACGGATCGCGGACAGCGACCGCCGCGACGCGTGTGCGCGCGCTCTCGCCGACTACCTCTACGTGCTCAAGGCACGGGGCGAGTTCGTCAAGCAGTCCGATTCGAGATTCCAGGAGACGCTGGCGAAGTACCGCGATCCGGCGAGCCGACCGCCGTTTCCCGAGGAGGCGCGCAAGTTCAAGGTGCAGGCCGAGCTCGCGGTAGGCGAGAAGCGCTTCGCGGAGGCCACGAACGGCTACGTCATGGCGGTGCGCGCCGCGCCCTGGTGGGCCGAGGGTTACTACAACATTGCGCTGCTTAAGGGCGAGCTGAAGGAGTACGAGGACGCGGGTCGAATGATGAAGCGCTTTATCGCCCTCGAGCCGCAGTCGCCGCTCGCGCGGGCGGCGCAGGACCAGATCTATCGCTGGGAAGCGCTAGCCGAGAAGCCCTAGCGGTTCTTTAGGACTTCTTTGCACGCGGCGATGCTGCGGCGGTGCCGGTCGCGCATGCCCTCGATGAGGTAGCGCACGTCCTGGCGCGGGATGCGCGGCAGCGCCTTCTCGAACTCGCGCACCGCCCAGCCGAGGCCGCGCATCAGGAACTCGATGCGCTCGCGCGCCCCCTGCACGGCGATCGCCTTGTCGTAGAACCCGCCGGTGGCATGGCTGTAGGGCGTGCCGGTGCGCTTGAGCATCTCGCCGATCATGGCGCAATTGTGCGCCTCGTCGGCCTGCACCTTGCGCAGGGCGTTCCACGCCTCGCCGTGGCGCGGCCAGTCGTCCATGAACGCCACCAGCGCCTTGGCGCCGGCGCGCTCGGCCTCCAGCATGGCGTTGAGGAACTGCGCCAGCTCCTTTTCAGTGAAGCTTGACGTACTCGTACTCCACCGGCAGGTTGTTGACGCCGCGCTCGGGCGGGGCGATCCAGCCCGCCATCTTGCCGTGCGCGACGACCTTTTGCATCAGCGAGCGCACGAACGCCTTGTCGGCTTCCGAAGGGATCCAGTTGAACAGTTCTTTGTCGAAAGCATCTCTGGCAATGATATTCCCCTGCGGATCCACCGGCTGGTTCACCCAGGCGCCGATCGAGCGGCGGAACTGCGGCGCCGGCAGCGTGAGGCGGAAGCTCGAGCCGGCGCGCTCGATGGCGCGGTTCCAGCGCTTCAGGCCGATCTCGCAGTCCTTGAGGTAGGACTCGCGCATGATCTCGTTGAGGGCGTTGAGCATCGGCACGTCCTGGACACCCTCGGGGGCACGCAGCTTGAAAGAGGCATTCCTCAAGACATGATCTTCGTACTGGCTCTCGTCGGGCCGGCCCTTGAGGCCGTTGGCGAAGTTGGCCGCCGAGTTGGACGAGATCTCCGAGCCGAAGAGGTCGAGCGAGCTCGAGCACCAGAAGTTGAGGTACTTCTGCAGGAGCGCCAGGTCGACGGCGCCGTGGGCGCGGATCTTCGCCGGGTCGTCGCTGCCCAGCTCCTTCATCACTTCCAGCGTCCGCTTCACCACGCGGCCGATGCCGGTCTCGCCGACGAACATGTGGTGCGCCTCCTCGGTGAGCATGAAGCGGCAGGTGCGCGAGAGCGGGTCGAAAGCCGACTCGGCGAGGCTCTTCAGCTGGTACTTGCCGTCGCGGTCGGTGAAGTAGGTGAAGCAGTAGAGCGAGAGCCAGTCGGTGACCGGCTCGTTGAAGGTGGTCAGGATGCGCGGCTTGTCGGCGTCGCCCGAGTGGCGCGCGAGCAGCTCCTCGGCCTCCTCGCGCCCGTCGCGGCCGAAATAGGCGTGCAGCAGGTACACCATCGCCCAGAGGTGGCGGCCTTCCTCGACGTTCACCTGGAAGAGGTTCCTCAGGTCGTAGAGCGAAGGGCAGGTGTGGCCGAGCAGGCGCTGCTGCTCGACCGAGGCGGGCTCGGTGTCGCCCTGCGTGACGATGAGGCGGCGCAGCGTCGAGCGGTACTCGCCCGGCACCTGCTGCCAGGCGGGCTCGCCCATGCGGTCGCCGAAGACGATCTTGCGCTCGGCCACCGGGTCGGCGAGGAAGATGCCCCAGCGGTAGTCGGGCATGTGCACCGCGCCGTAATGCGCCCAGCCCTGCGCGTCGACCGAGATCGCGGTGCGCAGGTAGACGTCGGCCGACTCGAAGTCGGTCGGCCCCATCTCGTGCCACCACTGCAGGAAGTGCGGCTGCCAGTGCTCGAGCGCCCGCTGCAGCGTGCGGTCGCTCGCCAGGTTGACGTTGTTGGGGATCTTGTCGGAGTAATTGATACCGCTCATTCCGTTCTCCAGTTAATGGGGTCAGAGCAAATTAGTTGATGCGGGGACAATTGCTCTGACCCCGTTAAACGCGCTCCCAGTTGAATTTGGCCTTGGCGCCGGTGCCGTAGACCTTGAGCGCGCCTTGCTCGCCGACCGCGTTGGGCCGGTTGAAGATCCAGTTCTGCCATGCGGTCAGGCGGCCGAAGACGCGCGTCGACATCGTCTCCGGGCCGGCGAAGCGCAGGCTCGCCTCCATGCCGGTGAGGGCGTCCGGGCTCATGCTGGCGCGCTCCTCGACGGCGATGCGCACCTCGTCCTCCCAGTCGATGTCGTCGGGGGTCGAAGTGACGAGGCCGAGCTCCCTTGCTCTTTCAGAACCCATTACTTCATTTTTCGGTAGATCGGGCATCTCGCCGCAGTAGTGCGTCGCCACGCGCGACAGGCCGTTCGCCATCGGGTAGGCGCCGAAGTTGAGCTCGGAGAGCGCGATGCGCGGGCCGTCCTCGGCATCGAGCATGTAGCTGCGGTCGGCGGAGAGCGCGAGCTCCATCAGCGTGCCGGCGAAGCACGAGCCCTTGTCGATCACCGCGAACATCGAGCGCGAGGAGACGTCGAGGCGCGAGAAGACGCGGCGCAGGTAGCCGAGGGTCTCGCGCACCAACCAATCCCTGGAACTTGAATGCAATAACTTATCCAATTGCAAAACCGGGTTCGGATCCCCTTTGGTCTTGAGGATCCACAGGCCGATGTCGAGCTTGTTGTGCCGCAGGTCGAGGAGGGCGCGGTCGAGCTCGCGCGCCAGGCGCAGCGGGTACCAGTCGGCGCTGCGCTCGAGCTTCACGTCCTCGGGGCCCTTGACGGTGAGCGTCGCGGTCCGGCTGGAAGAATCGATCTCGACCTCCAGCAGACGATTCGGACCAAGCTCTTTCAATTGAACGCCTTCTCCGCCCGGGCGCTCGGACTGCTTCGCCAGCTCGAGCGCGCGGGCCTTCACCATCTCCGCGAACTGCTGCGGCTTGGCGATGTGGTCGATGAGGCGCCACTGCCTGGCGCGGTCGGCGCGCACGCCTTCGGCGGTGGTGCAGAACAGGTCGGCGAGGTCGCGCCGGACTTTTCGCTTGTCCACCAGCCTCGTCAGGCCGCCGGTGCCGGGCAGGACGCCGAGCAGCGGCACTTCCGGCAGCGAGACGGTGGAGGAGCGGTCGTCGATCATGGCGATCTCGTCGCAGGCGAGGGCGAGCTCGTAGCCGCCGCCGGCGGTGGTGCCGTTGAGCGCGGCGACGAACTTGAGGCCGGAGTGGCGGCTCGAGTCCTCGATGCCGTTGCGCGTCTCGTTGGTGAACTTGCAGAAGTTGACCTTGGCGGCGTGGCTCGAGTGGCCGAGCATGTAGATGTTGGCGCCCGAGCAGAACATGCGGCTCTTGCCGCTGGTGACGACCACCGCCTTCACCTCGGGATGCTCGAAGCGGATGCGGTTCAGGGCGTCGGCGAGCTCGATGTCGACGCCGAGGTCGTAGCTGTTCAGCTTCAGCTTGTAGCTCGGGTCGAGCCCCTTGTCTTCGGCGACGTCGAGCTCGAGGGTCGCCACCGGGCCGTCGCAGGAGAGCTTCCAGTGGTGGTAGCGGTCGGGCTGGGTTTCGAAGTTGATCATGAGCTGACCAGTGAGCGAAGTTCGGCGAGGCAGGCCCTCGCGGCCTTGCCGGAGGTGTTCACGG
>JBQTJF010000348.1:0-6331 GCA_052387375.1 Betaproteobacteria bacterium | reverse complement strand
GCTGCGGCCGGCCGTGCCCGACGTCAAGCTGGTCTGCGCCGGCGACGGCGATCGCGTCGCAGTGGCGCGCTACGCCGAGCGCCTGGGCATCGCCGAGGCGGTGCGCTTCACCGGCTGGGTCGGCCCGTCGGGCAAGCGCGCGCTGCTCGAGGCCGCGGCGGCGTTCGCGCTGCCCTCCTACGACGAGGCGATGCCGATCAGCCTGCTCGAGGCGATGAGCGCCGGCGTGCCGGTGATCGCCTCGCCCGTCGGCGGCATCCCCGAAGTGGTGGTGGACGGCGTGAGCGGCTATCTCGCCGCGCCGGGCGACACGGCCACGCTCGAGCGGCTGCTGCGCCGGCTGCTCGTCGACCGCGCGCTCGGCATGCGCATCGGCGCCGCCGGGCGCGAGTCGGCGCGGCTGCGCTTCGCCCCGGAGCGCACGCTGCCGCGCCTGGAGGAGATCTACGCCGGCGTGGGCCTCGCCGCGCTCGGCCAGCCCGCCGGCCCGGCCGTCGACGAGCTCAGAAAAGCGGCTTGACGGACAACCACATGAGGGCCCGCCCCGTGGTGCTCGTGCTCGGGCCGGGCCGTGCCGCGATCAGCGGCGTCAGCACCCACGTCAACGCGCTGCTCGGCTCGGGCCTGGGCGCCGAGTTCGCGCTCGAGCACTTCCAGGTCGGCTCCGAAGGCCGGCGCGAGGGCGCGCTCGAACGCTGCTGGCGCCTCGCCGCGAGCCCGTTCGCGCTCGCCGCGGCGATCGTGCGCCGCCGCGCCGCGCTGGTGCACGTCAACACCTCGCTCAACGCGCGCGCCTTCTGGCGCGACGCCGCCTACCTGCTGGTGGCGAAGCTGTGCGGGGCGCGCGTGCTGTTCCAGACGCACGGCGGCACGCTGGGCGAGTTCGCCGCCGGCCGCGTCTCCGGCCCGCTCGTGCGCGCGCTGCTGCGCCTTCCCGACGCGGTCGCCGTGCTCGCCACGGCCGAGCGCGAGATCTACCGCCGGCTCGTGCCGACGCAGGCCGTGGCGATCATTCCGAACGGCGTCGACTGCCGCGCCTACCGCCGCCACGCGCGCCGGCGCGCCGACCCGCGCCTGCCGCTGCGGCTGCTCTACATGGGCCGGCTCGCGCCGCGCAAGGGCCTGGCGGAGACGATCGAGGCGCTGCGGCTCGCCCGCGCCGCGGGCGGCGCCGCGCGCCTGGTCATCGCCGGCAGCGGCCCGGAGGAGGCGCGCCTGCGCCGGCAGGCGGCCGACGCCGGCCTCGGGCAGGAGGTTTCCTTCGTCGGGCCGGCGAGCGGCGAGCACAAGGCGCGGCTGCTCGGCGACGCGGACGTCCTGGTGCTGGCGAGCGAGAGCGAAGGCATGCCCTACGCGCTGCTCGAGGCGATGGCCTGCGGCGTGGTGCCGCTCGCGACGCCGGTCGGCGCCATCCCGGAGATGATCCATCCGGGCGCGCACGGCGTGCTGGTGCCGCCGCGCGACGCGCCGGCGCTCGCGCGCGCCATCGCCGGGCTCGCCGCCGACCGCGACGCGCTCGAGCGCATGGGCGCCGCCTGCCGCCGGCGCGCCGCCGCGGCCTACTCGCTCGAGCGGCTGGCGGCGGATTTCTCCGCCGCGTACCGCTCCATCGGCGTGGCATGGGCGCCCTCGCGGATCGGCTAGCGCTGTGGCAGTTCGGCTGCCCGACCACGTGCTCGAGCGCGGCGACCGCATGACGATGAGCGCGTGCTCGACGAGCACCTGGCCGGCCGGCGCCAACATGAGGAGCTGCTGTGGACGCTTCTGAACCTGGAAATCTGGCACCGGACGTATCGGCCCGCCTGAAGCGCAAGCTGGCGTGGCGGCTGAACCGCCTGCGCTGCATGACGCCGGCGGAGGTCGCCAACCGCGTGCTGCGCGAGCTGCAGGCGCGCGCCGAGCGCTCCCGGCTCATCGGCGCCGCCGCGCCGCCGCCGCCGCACGCCGAGCACGCGCCCAACTCCTGGATGCACTGCGCGGGCGGCATCGATGCCGCGCCCTACGTCGCCGCCGCCGAGCGCATCGCCGAGGGCTGGCTCGACGTGTTCGCGCTGCGCCCGGTCGACCTCGGCACGCCGCCGCGCTGGAACCGCGACCCGAAGTCGGGCATCGAGGCGCCGCTCCTCTTCGGCAAGACGCTCGACTACCGCGACCCGGACCTCGTCGGCGACATCAAGTACCTGTGGGAGCCGAACCGCCACCTGCAGCTCGTCACGCTTGCCCAAGCCTATCGCCTTACCGGAGGAAAGAAGTACTTCATCACTCTTGAGAACCAGCTTGATAGCTGGATGCTTGCCTGCCCCTACGGCTACGGGCCGAACTGGGCGAGCGCGCTCGAGGCGGCGCTGCGCCTGGTGAGCTGGTCGACGGCGTGGCAGCTGCTCGGACCCGCTCTTGAGGAAAAGCCCGGCTTCAAGGAGCGCTGGCTGCGCTCGGTGTACCAGCACGCGACGTTCATCCGCGGCTGGTTCTCGCTGCACTCCTCGGCCAACAACCACCTGATCGGCGAGGCGGCGGGCCTGTTCCTCGCCGCGCTGACGTGGCCCTGCTGGCCGGCGGCGCGCGAGTGGCTCGCCTGCGCGCAGCGCATCCTCGAGCAGCAGGCGCTGGCGCAGAACGCCCCCGACGGCGTCAACCGCGAGCAGGCGCTGTGGTACCAGCAGTTCGTCCTCGATCTCCTGGTGCTGTGCCTGCTCGCCGGCAAGGCGAACGGCAAGTGGTTCTCCGCCGACTACGAGTCGCGCATCGAGGCGATGATGGACTTCATCGCCTCGGTGATGGACGCCGGCGGCAACGTGCCGATGATCGGCGACGCCGACGACGGCCTGGCGACCGGCCTCGCCCCCGGCGCCTGCCCGTTCCGCTCCCTGCTCGCGCTCGGCGCGCTGCTCTTCAAGCGCGGCGACTTCAAGCTGAAGGCGGGGCGCCTCGACGACCGCGCGCGCTGGCTGCTGGGCGAGGGCGCCGACGCGCGCTTCCAGGCGCTGGACGCCGGCGCGACGCGCCTGCCGCTGCGCCAGACCTTCCCCGAGGGCGGCTACGCGGTGCTCGGCTGCGACTTCGACACGCCCGCCGAGCTGCGCCTGGTCGCCGACGCCGGGCCGCTCGGCTACCGCTCGATCGCCGCGCACGGCCACGCCGACGCGCTCGCCTTCACGCTCTCGGCCGGCGGGCGCGAGTTCCTCATCGACCCCGGCACCTACGCCTACCACACGCAGGAGCGCTGGCGCGAGTACTTCCGCGGCACGGCGGCGCACAACACCGTGCGCATCGACGGCCTCGACCAGTCGGTGCCGGGCGGCAGCTTCATGTGGCTGCGCCATGCGCGCGCCGGCTGCAGCCTGTGGCTCTCCTCGCCGGAGAAGGACAGCTTCGAGGGCTGGCACGACGGCTACCTGCGCCTGGAAGACCCGGTGAAGCACCGCCGCCTGATCCAGCTCGACAAGCGCGCGCGGCGCGTCGTGCTCGAGGACGTGCTCGAGATGGAGGACGAGCACGAGGTGGAGATCTTCTTCCACTGCAGCGAGCGCTGCCGCGTCGGCGCGGCGCCGGGCGGCTACGCGCTCGAGCGCGACGGCATCGCGGTGCAGCTCGCGCTTCCCGAGGGCGGCGCGGCGCGCCTGGAGCGCGGCTCGCTCGCGCCGATCCTCGGCTGGGTGTCGCGCGCCTTCGACCGGCGCGAGCCGACCAGCACCATCGTCTGGTACGCGCGCCTCACCGGCCGCGTCGTGCTGCGCAGCGAGATCCGCGTAGATTTCGGCGCCGAAGTATCCTGAGCCGGCTTCCGGCCCAGCAAGCGGCGTCAGCCTTTCCGGGGTCGCGTTCCCGCCGCCTGCTTCGAGCGCGCGATGTCGCGAAGCGATGCCGCTGGCGTCTCGAGCAGGCGCTGTTCCGGCGTCAGGCTGAGGATGCGCGCGACGTCGGCGAGCATGTGGTTGCGCGGCCGCCGGCGCGGCGCGCCAGCTCGCGCTGCGTCAGGTTGGCGCGCCGCCTCGCTTCCCGCACCAGCCGCGCCGGCGTCGACTTCGCCGCCACGCCGCGATGATAGCTAATCGGCTATCAAGGGGCAACGCGCGCATTTGTCCGTGCGGCGGCGCCGCAGCGGCTAGAGCGGCCGGATCAGCCAGCAGAGCCCGGCGACGCCGGACTTGCGCAGCGGCATGGCGCGCACGCTGAACTGCGCCGCGAGCGGCTCGCCGCCCGGCCCGCGCACGCGGCCCTGCCAGGCGAGGCGGCCTTCCGGCTGCGAGATGGCGCCGACGAAGCGCGACAGGAAGCTCACCCGGTCGTCCTCGGGCACGAGCGAGGCGACCGGCCGGCCCGCGGGCGCCTCGCCAAGCATCTCCCTGGCGGCGCGGTTGGCCTCGCGCACGTTGCCGCCGGCGTCGGTGATCAGGTAGGCGTCGGGCGCACAGTCGAAGAACTCGGTGTGGCGCTCGGTCTCGCGCTCGAGCAGCGCCGCCTGGCCCTGCAGCTCCTCCCACATCAGGTCGAGCATCTCCAGCGCCATCTCGACCTCGCGCTTCGCTTCGGTGTCGAGCGAGCCCGCCTTCAGCCGCTGCGCCATGACCTCGCGCACCGCCTCGATGGTCGTCTCGAGCCGGTGGGAGTGGCTCATCGCATCGCCTCCCAGCCCAGGTCCATGCCGGGCAGCATACGCTGCGCCCCGCGGCAAAAGAATAGGGGGTCCCCCGATAGGGCACCCGGAAAAGGCCGGGCGCGCCGCCCGGACTACGCGAATCCGCACGCCGATCAACGATGTTCCCGCATCCTCGCGGCATGAGAATCTGCGTGCTGGGGCTCGGCTACGTGGGCGCCGTATCCGCGGCCTGCCTTGCCCGCGACGGCCACGAGGTCATCGGCGTCGATCCCGAGCGCACCAAGGTCGAGCTGATCAACGCCGGCCGCGCGCCGATCGTCGAGAAGGACCTCGACACCATCATCGCCGGCGAAGTCGCCGCCGGGCGGCTGCGCGCGGCGACCGAGCTCGCCGACGCGCTGCGCGCGAGCGACCTCGCCTTCGTCTGCGTCGGCACGCCGAGCCTGAAGAACGGCGGCATCGACCTGCGCTACGTGAAGCGCGTCTGCGAGCAGATCGGCGCCGTCCTCGCCGCGCATCCCGGCGCGCCGGTGATCGTCATGCGCAGCACCATGCTGCCGGGGACGATGCGCGAGGTGGTGATCCCGGTCCTCGAAAGGGCTTCCCAGAAGAAGGCCGGAGAGGAGTTCGGCCTGTGCATCAACCCCGAGTTCCTGCGCGAGAGCACCGCGGTGCACGACTACGCGCACCCGCCGAAGACCGTGATCGGCGAGGTGAACAAGGCGAGCGGCGACCTGCTCGCCAGCCTCTACGCCAAGGCCCCCGCGCCGCTGATCCGCACCGACATCGAGACCGCGGAGATGGTGAAGTACGCCGACAACGCCTGGCACGCGGTCAAGGTCGGCTTCGCCAACGAGATCGGCAGCCTGTGCAAGGCGCTCGGCGTCGACGCGCACCGCGTCATGGAGATCTTCTGCCAGGACCAGAAGCTCAACCTCTCGCCCTATTACCTGAAGCCCGGCTTCGCCTTCGGCGGCTCCTGCCTGCCCAAGGACTTGCGCGCGCTGCTCTACAAGGCGAAGACGCTGGACGTCGGTCTGCCCATTCTTTCGGCGGTCCTGCCTTCGAACGAGCTGCAGATCGAGCGCGCCGTGCAGGCGGTGGTGGAGAAGGGCAACCGCAAGGTCGGCGTGCTCGGCTTCTCCTTCAAGGCCGGCACCGACGACCTGCGCGAGAGCCCGATCGTCGAGCTCGCCGAGCGCCTCATCGGCAAGGGCTACGAGCTGCGCTTCTACGACCGCAGCGTCAGCCTCGCCTACCTGCACGGCGCCAACCGCGACTACATCCTCAAGCGCATCCCGCACATCGCGCGCCTGATGGTGCCCACGGTGCAGGACGTGCTCGACCACGCGCAGACCATCGTCATCGGCAACGCCGCGCCCGAGTTCGCCGACGTGCCCAGGCGCCTCACCGACGGCCAGACCGTGATCGACTTCGTGCGCGTGTGCAACTCGCGCACCATCCTCGGCGTGTACGAGGGCATATGCTGGTAGAAGGGGTCGCCCCGCGGCTGCCGCCGCTGCGCGGCGGCACGCGCCGGCGCGCGAGCGAGGCCGAGCGGCAGTTCCGCTTCGCCGGCCGCGGCCTCGGCCTGCGCAGCGTCTTCCTCGAGATCGCCGCCGGCGACTGCGCGGTGGCGCGCGGCGCCGCCGGGCACGGCGAGCGCGCGGACGCCGCCGGCGCGCGCGACGCGCGCGGCGACGCGCGCGCGCCCCCCCTCGTGCCGGGGCC
>JBQTJF010000347.1:0-2471 GCA_052387375.1 Betaproteobacteria bacterium | reverse complement strand
TGCGCTGGCGGGCGTCGTATTCGCCGACGGCCGGCTGGGGCTCGTGCCGCCCGCGCACCGACTCGCCCCCGCCCTGCCCCTCGCGGGCGCGCTCGAGCGCCTCGGGCAGGTGCCCGTAGCCGCCGTGCAGGTAGCTGATCTCGGAAGGCGCGGCGAGCGGGACGCTCTGCGCGTCGTGCATCTCCAGCCGCAGCCGGACGACGGTGCGGGCCGCTACGAGCGCAGCCGCCTCACCACGTCGAAGACCTGCGCGGCGTGGCCGCGCGGGTTGACGCCGTAGGCGGCGTGGCGGATGACGCCCTTCTTGTCGATGACGAAGGTGGAGCGCACCAGGCACTCGCGCCGCGCCCCGTCCTCGGTCTGCTTCTCCTGGATGACGCCGTACTTGCGGCACACCTCGCCCTCGGGGTCGGAGAGCAGCGCGATGGTGACGCCGTGGCGGTCGCGGAAGTCAGCGTGCGTCAGGCAGTCGTCGCGCGACACCCCCAGCACCACGCAGTCGTGCTTGCCGAACTGGTCCTCGTGGTCGGAGAAGTCGGTGGTGACCATGGTGCAGCCCGGCGTGCCGTCGCGCGGGTAGAAGTAGATCACCACGTGCTTCTTGCCCTTGAATGCCGACAGGTCCACCGGCTGCATGTCGGCGTCGGGCAGTTCGAAGATCGGAGCAGGTTGTCCCAGTTGAAGCACGCGCCGATTCTATTCCAGAAAGTTTTTCGTTTGACAAGCGCGGCAGCGCGTGTCGCTCGCCCGCTACATATAATCGATTCGATGCACGCGCGCCTGCTCGGCGGCTTGACGCCGCGCACTTTCCTGCGGCGCTTCTGGCAGAAGCGCCCGCTTCTCGTGCGCGACGCACTGCCGCAATTCGCGCGAATGATCGATGCGCGTGCGCTCGCCGCCCTCGCGCGGCGCGACGACGTCGAATCCCGCATCGTGGAACGCCGCGGCAATCGATGGGACACGCGGCACGGCCCTTTCGAAAAAATCAGAATCGCCCGCGCGAAGTGGACGATCCTGGTCAGCGGCGTCAATCTCCACCTGCGCGCCGCCGACGACCTGCTGCGTCTTTTCCAGTTCATCCCGCAGGCGCGGCTCGACGACGTGATGGTGAGCTTCGCCGCGCCCGGCGGCGGCGTCGGGCCGCACGTCGATTCGTACGACGTCTTCCTGGTGCAGGGCTTCGGGCGGCGGCGCTGGCGCGTCGGACGCCGGGAATACCTCACCGGGCCGGGAGACGTCCTTTATGTGCCGCCCGGCGTGCGCCACGACGGCGTGGCGCTCGAGCCCTGCACCACGTTCTCGGTCGGTTTCCGCGCGCCGCGCGGCGCCGAGCTCGGCGCCGCGTTCCTCGACTGGCTGCACGAGCGCGGCCTGCCGGATGCGACATACAAGGATCCGGGGCTCCGGCCCGTAGCGAGGCCGGCGCGGATCCCGCCGCAAATGCTCGATTTCACGGCTTCGGTCCTCGGCAGGATTTCCTGGAGCCGTTCCGACATCGCCGACTTCCTCGGACGCTACCTGACGACGCCCAAGGCGCACGTCGTCTTTCGTCCTGCCAGGGAAAGGAGGAGCCTTGAGGGCTCGCTGGTCCGCCTGGATGGCAAGACGCAGCTCCTCTACGCGGGCTCGCGCTTCTCCATCAACGGCGAAGCTGTCGGCGTGCCACTGCGGCATGCGCCGGCGCTGCGCAGGCTCGCCGACACGCGTACCCTGGCGGGAAAAGCCCTTGCCGCAAAACCCCTCGCCGCCCTAATCTGCGGCTGGCAGCGGCTGGGGTACCTGCACTTCGAGAGGCCGTGAATGGACGACGCGATCTACGAGCGGTTCGACACCAACGCCGGGTTCCAGGACGCGCTCGAGCGCCTGCTCGGCCAGCCGGGGCGCGAGCTGCGCATCTTCGACCCCGACGGCACGGCGCTCAAGCTGAACGACCCGGCGCGCGTGGCGCGGCTCGAGGCGTTCCTGCAGACGAGCCGCACGCGGCGCATCTACCTGGTCCTGCACACCACCGATCACCTGACGCGCCAGTGCCCGCGCATGATGTCGCTGCTCGCGCGCTACGCGCACGCCATCCAGATTTACCGCACCGGCGAGGAGATCCGCGAGCTGCAGGACGCCTTCCTCGTCCTCGACGCCCTGCACTACGTGCGCCGGCCGGTGGCGAGCTTCTTCCGCGGCGCCATCGGCCTTGGCGACGAGAACGAGGCCCTCGCCATGCGCGGGCGCTTCCTGGAGATCTGGGCGGCGTCGTACCCGGCCGTGTCGAGCACCACCGTCGGCCTCTAGTAAATCGGGGTCAGACCCCGATCTCCGAATCTCCGCTACCGCTACGGGAGATCGGGGTCTCCGAGTAGGCCGGGGCGCGCGAGCGCCCCGACCCCTCACAGACCCCACCGTGCGGGATTACCGCAGCGGGTTCCTCAGGCAAGCTCACGCGCGTGCCAGGTGGCGTGCGTAATGCGGGGTAACAG
>JBQTJF010000346.1:0-14959 GCA_052387375.1 Betaproteobacteria bacterium | reverse complement strand
GCCCGCTTCCTGAGATCAGCCGCGTTTTCTCTAAGCGGCACCTCAGGTGCCGCGCTTCCTTGTGGGCAGCTGCTCGACTTTCTTGTCGTCGGCTTTCTCCTCGGCGTGCTGGAAAAGTCGGGCGCCTGGTACATCCACGGCGGCGACCGGCTCGGGCAGGGCAAGGACAACGCGCGCGACTTCCTCAGGGAGAACCCGGCGCTCGCGCGCGAGATCGAGGCAAGGATCCGCGAGAAGGCGGGCGTCGCGGCGCCGGCCAAAGCTGCCGAGGAGAAAGCCGACGACAAGAAAGTCGAGCAGCTGCCCACAAGGAAGCGCGGCACCTGAGGTGCCGCTTAGAGAAAACGCGGCTGATCTCAGGAAGCGGGCGCTCCGGCACCTGGCGCGGCGCGAGCACTCCCGCGCCGAGCTCGAGCGCAAGCTGGCGCCTTTTGCCGAATCTGCAGCCAGCCTGGAGAGCGTTCTTTCCGAGCTGGAAGAGCGAAAGCAGCTTTCGGACGCGCGCTTCGCCGAGCAGCGGGCGCACGTGCTCGGCCGCAAGTACGGCGCGGCGCGCATTCGCCACGACCTGAAGTCGAAAGGGGTGGCCGCCGAGGTCATCGAGCGGCTCGCCGCTCCCGACGAGCTCGAGCGCGCGAAAGCGATCCTGGCCCGCAAGTACCGCACGGCGCCGCTGACGCGCGAGGAGCGCGCCAGGCGCGCGCGCTTCCTCCAGGGGCGCGGTTTCTCCGGCGACCTCATCCACCGCCTGGTCCTGCGAGACGCCGAGGACTGACCGGGGCTGGAACACGGTCCTCGGCGGCCAGTTTTGTTCCCGATCGGGAACATTTCCTTTGTCAACCGCGACTACTGGATATGCGTTCAGTAGGGGACAGGCGAGGACCTGTAGAGAGGAGGTGGATGGCATGGACCAGGCACAGGCACTGGCAGTAGTGCGATCGCTGGCGAACGGCGTCGATCCGGAGAGCGGCGAGGTGTTCCCCCCGGAGAGCGCCTATCAGCGGCCGCAGGTGGTGCGCGCGTTGTACGAGGCGGCCGCCGCGCTCGAGCGTCAGGAACGCTTCGAGCGGCGCAAGGCGCAGATGCCGCAGAAGACGGGCGAGCCGTGGAGCGAGGAAGAGGACCGCCGGCTGCTCGCCGCGTTCGACGCGGGCCGGGCGCTGCAGGAGCTCGCCGCCGCGCACGAGCGCACGATGGGCGCGGTGCGGGCGCGGCTGCTCAAGTACGGCCGCATCAACGCTTAGCGGTTTTCCCCGGGGCCGCACGGCCCCGGGGTCCGCGCGCGGTAGAATCGTTCGGTGAAATCCGGCGAGATCCGCTCGAGCTTCCTCGAGTTCTACCGCTCCAAGGGCCACACCATCGTCGCCTCGAGCCCGCTCGTGCCGGCCAACGACCCGACGCTGCTCTTCGCCAACTCGGGGAGGGTGCAATTCAAGGACGTGTTCCTCGGCAAGGAGGCGCGCGCCTACAAGCGCGCCACCACCTCGCAGCGCAGCTTGCGCGCCGGCGGCAAGCACAACGACCTCGAGAACGTCGGCTACACGGCGCGGCACCACACTTTCTTCGAGATGCTCGGCAACTTCTCCTTCGGCGACTACTTCAAGAAGGACGCCATCGCCTTCGCCTGGGAGCTGCTCACCAGGGTGTACAGGCTGGCGCCCGAGCGGCTGTGGGCGACAGTGTACGAGACCGACGACGAGGCCTACGAGCTGTGGACGAAGATGATCGGCCTGCCGCGCGAGCGCGTGGTGCGCATCGGCGACAAGCCCGGCGGGCAGAAGTACCAGTCGGACAACTTCTGGCAGATGGCCGACACCGGCCCCTGCGGCCCCTGCAGCGAGATCTTCTACGACCACGGCCCCGAGGTCGCGGGCGGCCCGCCGGGATCGCCCGAGGCCGACGGCGACCGCTACATCGAGATCTGGAACCTGGTGTTCATGCAGTTCAACCGTGACGAGCAGGGCGCGCTGCATCCCCTGCCCAAGCCTTCGGTGGACACCGGCATGGGCCTCGAGCGCATCGCGGCGGTGCTGCAGGGCAAGCACTCGAACTACGAGATCGACCTCTTCCAGGAGCTGGTCCGCGCCGCCGCGCGCGAGACCAACCAGAAGCAGTTGCAGAACCCCTCGCTCAACGTCATCGCCGATCACATCCGCGCCTGCGCGTTCCTCATCGTCGACGGCGTGATTCCGGGCAATGAAGGTCGCGGGTATGTCTTGAGAAGGATCGTGAGAAGAGCCATCCGGCATGGCTACAAGCTCGGCCAGAAGCAGCCGTTCTTCCATCGTCTGGTGGCGGACCTCGACAAGGCGATGGGCGATGCCTATCCCGAATTGCGCAGCTCGAAGCAAAGGGTTTCTGAAGTGCTTAAACAGGAAGAGGAACGCTTCGCCGAGACCCTGGAGAACGGCATGAGCGTGCTCGAGTCGGCGCTCGCCTCCGGCGAGAAGCTGCTCGACGGCGAGACGGTGTTCCGCCTCTACGACACTTACGGCTTCCCGGTCGACCTGACCGCCGACATCTGCCGCGAGCGCGGCGTGCGCATCGACATGGCGGGCTTCGAGGCTGCCATGGACGAGCAGCGCGAGCGCGCGCGCGCCGCCTCCAAGTTCTCCGCCGCGGCGAGCCTCGAGTACCAGGGCGGCAAGACCGAGTTCCACGGCTACGACACGCTGGCGCTGCCGGCGAAGGTGCTGGCGCTGTACCGCGAGGGCGCGCAGGTCGGCGCGCTGAAGAGCGGCGAGGCGGGCACCGTGGTGCTCGACCGCACGGCCTTCTACGCCGAGGCCGGCGGCCAGGTCGGCGACCGCGGCGAGCTGGCCGGCTCGGGCGGCACCTTCGAGGTCGACGATACGCAGAAGATCCAGGCCGAGGTCACCGGCCATCACGGCAGGCTGCGCAGCGGCACGCTCAAGGCGGGCGACGCGGTGGAGGCGCGCGTCGACACCGGCCTGCGCGCCGCGACCATGCGCAACCACTCGGTGACGCACCTCATGCACAAGGCGCTGCGCGAAGTGCTCGGCGCGCACGTGCAGCAGAAGGGCTCGCTGGTCGACGCGGAGAAGACGCGCTTCGACTTCTCGCACGACCGGCCGGTGAGCGAGGCGGAGATGCGCGAGGTCGAGCGGCGCGTCAACGCCGAGATCCTGCACAACACGCCGACGCGCGCCCGGGTGCTGCCGATCGAGGAAGCGAAGAAATCGGGCGCCGTGATGCTGTTCGGCGAGAAATACGGCGATGAGGTGCGCGTGCTCGACATCGGCGCCTCGCGCGAGTTCTGCGGCGGCACGCACGTGGTGCGCACCGGCGACATCGGCCTGTTCAAGGTCACCGCCGAGGGCGGCGTCGCCGCCGGCATCCGCCGCGGCGAGGCGACCACCGGCACGACCGCGCTCGCCCTGGTCGAGCGCCAGCTGCAGGAGCTCGCCCAGGTCGGGCGGCAGCTGCGCGCGCAGCCCGGGGCGGTGGAGAAGGCGGTGAGCACGCTGCTCGAGGAGAAGAAGGCGCTCGAGAAGGAGCTCGGGCGGCTGAAGTCGAAGCTCGTCTCGAGCCAGGGCGAGGACCTCGCCGCGCAGGCGGTCGACGTCAAGGGCGCCAAGGTGCTCGCCGCGACGCTCGAGGGCGCCGACCCGAAGACGCTGCGCGAGACCATGGACAAGCTGAAGGACCGCCTGAAGAGCGCGGCCATCGTGCTCGGCGCGGTGCAGGACGGCAAGGTGGCGCTGATCGCAGGCGTCACGGCCGACCTCACCGGCAGGCTCAAGGCGGGCGAGCTGGTCAACTTCGTCGCCCAGCAGGTGGGCGGCAAGGGCGGCGGGCGCCCCGACATGGCGCAGGCCGGCGGCACCGAGCCCGCCAAGCTGCCGGGCGCGCTGCAATCGGTGAAGACCTGGGTGGGAGAGCGCGTATGAAGCCGATGGTGGTCTTGCTTGCCATGGCCATCTCGCCGCTTGCCTGGGCGCACCATGGCTGGAGCGAGTACGACAGCTCCAGGACGCTCAAGCTGACCGGCAAGGTGGTGCAGTCCGGCTACGAGCACCCGCACGGGCACATCCGCTTCCAGGCGCCGGGCAAGACCTGGCACGTGGTCCTCGCGCCGCCTTCGCGCATGGAGCGCCGCGGGCTGGAGAAGGGCATGCTCAGGCCCGGCGCGACGGTGACGGTGGAGGGCTACGCCAACCGCGACAAGCCCGAGGAGATGCGCGCCGAGCGGATCAGCGTCGGCGGCAAGACCATCGAGCTGCGATGACCCCGGCGGGGGCGATCGAGGCGTCGTCGCTCGCCGTGGCGATGCGACAGTGGCTGTGGCTCTACCCCAGCGTCGAGATCGTCCATATCGCCGGCATCGCGCTGCTCTTCGGCTCGGTGGCCGTCCTCGATCTGCGGCTGTTGGGGCTATCGAGAAGCCTTTCCGTGAGAGCGCTCGCCAGGCACGTGCTGCCGTGGACCGCGGCGAGCTTCCTGCTCATCGTGCCGAGCGGCCTCGCCATGTTCAGCGCGCACGCTTCCGACTTCATCCAGAGCGGCGTGTTCGTCCTGAAGATGGGCCTCATCCTCGCCGCCGGCCTGAACGCGGCGCTCTTCCATGCCATCACGTTGCGCACCGCGGACGTGTGGGACTCGGAGGAGATGCGCAAGCTGCCGCCGCCGCCCTCGGCGCGGCTGGCCGGCGCGCTGTCGCTGCTCCTGTGGATCTCGGTGATCGCCTGCGGGCGGCTGCTCGCCTACTTCTAGAAGCCGATCCTCTGCCGGCGCCCGGCGCGCGGGTCCTGCACGTCGTCGGCGCTCACCTCGCTGCGCCCGGCGATCTTGGCGTTGCCGAACGCCGCCTGCAGCGCGCGGCGCATCTCGCGCGGCGGCAGGGAAGCGAGCTTCTCCAGCGCCCCGGCCGAGGGCGCCTCGGGGAACTGCCGGCCCCAGTCGTGCGAGTTGCGGATCTCGCGGTAGATGTTGCGCGCGATGCGCGCCGCGCCCCCGGCGTCCGGCGCCTCGATCTCGTAGACGTTGAGGCGGCTGAGCAGCGGCTCGGGGATGCGCGCCGCCTCGTTGGCGGTGGCGAGCCACACCGCGCCGGAGGCGTCGATCGGCAGCTCGACGAACTCGTCGACGAAGCGGCTCGCCGTCTCGACTTCCAGCAGCTCGTAGAGCGCGCCGAGCGGGTCGTACTGCCCCTCCGCGCTCGCCTTGTCGATCTCGTCGACCACGATCACCGGGTTCGCGTAGTCGCCGTTGAGGAAGGTGTCGAACACCTTGCCGGGCTTGGCGTTCTTCCACTGCGAGGAGGCGCCGGAGAGCACCCAGCCGGCGGTGAGCGAGCTCATCGGCACGAAGCCGAAGCCGGTGCCGAGCAGCTGCGAGATGCGCCGGGCGAAGTAGGTCTTGCCGATGCCCGGCTCGCCCAGCAGCAGCATCGGCGGCAGCTCGACCGAGTCCTCGGAATCGATGCACAGCGCGAGCTGGCGGCGGATGTCCCCGAGCACCTCGGTGAAGTTCGGCAGCGCGTCGAACAGCTCCTGCATCGCCGGCAGCGCCGAGGGCTTGACGGTGAAGCGCTGGCCGCCGAGGCGCAGCATCTTCTCGTAGACGGAGCGCAGCGCCTCGTTGGCGGTGGGGGAAAGCTCGTGCAGCGCCTTCTCGACGGTCGGGACGTCGTAGACGTCCTTGAAGCCCGCGATCGGAATCATGACGGTGAAAAAACTAGCACGATGCGCAAGCTCTAGCAAACGCCGCGCCTGGCAGAAGCTCGCCCGGAGTGCCAATGCGCTACAGTAGTCCGCCATGACTACCTGCGACACGGCCTACTTCAAGTCGTTCGGCGCCGCCCACCTGCCCGGCCTGGTGGGCGTGGAAATCGTCACGGTCGAGCCCCGCCTGGTGCACAGCCGCCTCGCCGTGCGCCGCGCGGTGATGGCGCCGAACGGCTTTCTGCACGCCGCCACCGTGGTGGCGCTCGCCGACACGAGCTGCGGCTACGGCTGCGTCGCCAACCTGCCGCGGGGAGCGAGCGGGTTCACCACCCTGGAGTTGAAAGCGAACTTCCTCGGCACCGCCCGGGAGGGGTTCATCGCCTGCCGCGCCGTGCCGGTGCACCTGGGGCGGACCACCCAGGTCTGGGACGCCGAGGTGACCCTGGAGGGCGCGGAGCGCAAGATCGCGCTTTTCCGCTGCACGCAGATGGTTTTATGGCAGAATCCCGGACCATGACGCGCCGCTCCTTCGCGCATTTCGCGTTCGGGTTCCTTTACTTTCCCTGCCCGCTGGCGGACGGAAGCGGCTAGACACGACCCCTAAATCCGAAAAACCGCCAGCCCGAAAGCCTGGCGGTTTTTTTTTGCCCGAGGCCACCATGACCCTGCCGATCGAAGAGAAGACCTCGCTCACCGACGACGAGCGCATCGAGAACATCACGCCCCTGCCGCCGCCGGAGCACCTGATCCGCTTCTTCCCGATCCAGGGCACGCCGGTCGAGACGCTGGTCGCGCAGACGCGCCGGCGCGTGCGCGACATCCTGCACGGCCGCTCCGACCGGCTGCTGGTGGTGATGGGCCCGTGCTCCATCCACGACCCGGCGGCGGCGCTCGCGTACGCGGAAAAGCTTGCCGGGGAGAGAAACAAGCACGAAGGCGATCTCGAGCTCTTGATGCGCGTCTACTTCGAGAAGCCGCGCACCACGGTGGGCTGGAAGGGGCTGATCAACGATCCCTACATGAACGGCAGCTTCCGCATCAACGAGGGCCTGCGCATCGCGCGCGACCTGCTGGTGCGCATCAACCAGCTCGGCGTGCCCGCCGGCTGCGAGTTCCTCGACGTCATCTCGCCGCAGTACATCGGCGACCTCGTCTCCTGGGGCGCGATCGGCGCGCGCACCACCGAGAGCCAGGTGCACCGCGAGCTCGCCTCCGGGCTCTCGGCGCCGGTAGGGTTCAAGAACGGCACCGACGGCAACGTCAAGATCGCGGTCGACGCGATGCTCGCGGCGCAGCAGAAGCACCACTTCCTCTCGGTGCACAAGAGCGGCCAGGTGGCGATCGTGGAGACGCGCGGCAACGAGGACTGCCACATCATCCTGCGCGGCGGCAAGCACCCCAACTACGACGCCGCGAGCGTGCAGCAGGCTTGCGCGGAGCTCTCGCGCGCCAAGCTGCCCGGGCGCCTGATGGTCGACTGTTCGCACGCCAACGCGGCCAAGCAGTACCAGCGCCAGATCGAGGTCGCTGCCGACATCGCGCGCCAGATCGCCGCCGGCGAGCGCTGCATCGTCGGCGCGATGGTGGAATCGAACCTGGTCGAGGGACGCCAGGACCTGCGGCCCGGCGCGGCGCTCACCTTCGGCCAGAGCGTCACCGACGCCTGCCTGGGCTGGGAGCAGTCGGCCGGCGTGCTCGAGACGCTCGCCGACGCCGTGAGGCGCCGCCGCAAGCGCCCCCGGTAGGGATTCGGCATAATCTCGCGCGAGTGCCCCATGGCCGACACACCGCAACAGCTCGCGCATCTCGAATACCTGGGCGATGCGACCAAGTTCGCCGCCCAGATCCACGCCCTCATCCCCAAGTGCACCCTGCTCGAGAACTTCTCGCCGGAGGAAGTGCGCCTGTTCGCGCATTTCATGCACGTCTACCGCGCCGAGCCCGGCATGGAGATCATCCGCGAGGGCGACGGCGGCGACTTCATGCTGATGCTCGTCGAGGGCCGCGTCGAGGTGCAGAAGCGCGATCGCTGGAACACGCCGCAGGTGCTCGCGGTGGTGGAGGCGGGCCGCACGCTCGGCGAGATGTCGATGATCGACGGCGAGGCGCGCTTTGCCACCTGCGTCGCCGTCGAGCCGACGCTGGTCGCGGTGCTCGACCGCGAGAGCCTGGCGCGCATCATCGTCGAGCAGCCGCTGCTCGGCGCCAAGATCCTCATGGAGCTGGTGCTGATGCTCTCGCAGCGGCTGCGCGCCACCAGCGCGCGCCTGCTCGGCCTGCTCGACGAGCAGCACCAGGCCGGTGCGGCGCACCTTCTCTAGGCCGCTGTAAGGCCGGAGCGTCCCAGGGCGACTACGCGAGATGCACGCCACCCTTCCGCTGATGCGCCGGTACGGCTTCCCGGCGCTCGCGCGCCGGCGCCTCGAGGTGCTGCAGCTCAACCTCGGCTACAAGTGCAACCAGAGCTGCGTGCACTGCCACGTCAACGCCGGGCCGACGCGCACCGAGACGATGTCGCGCGAGACGATCGGCGACGCGCTCGCCTTCCTCGCCGTCTCCGGCGTGAAGACGCTCGACGTCACCGGCGGCGCGCCGGAGCTGCATCCGCACTTCCGCGAGCTGGTCGTGCGCGCGCGCGAGCTGGGCGTGCGCGTCATCGACCGCTGCAACCTCACCATCCTCGAGGAACCCGGCCAGGAGGACCTGGCGGTCTTTCTGAAAGACCATCGAGTCGAAATCATTGCCTCGCTGCCCTGCTATACCGAAGAGCTGGTCGACCGGCAGCGCGGCAAGGGCGTCTACGAGAAGAGCATCCGCGCGCTGCAGCGCCTGAACCGGCTGGGCTACGGCGCGCCGGACGGCGAGCTGACCCTCGACCTGGTGTACAACCCGCAAGGCCCCTCGCTGCCGCCGGCGCAGGATGCCCTCGAGGCCGACTACAAGCGCGTCCTCGGCGAGCGCCATGGCGTCGTCTTCAACCGCCTGCTCGCCATGGCCAACATGCCGATCCAGCGCTTCGGCTCGACGCTCGTCTCGAAGGGCCAGTTCGACGACTACATGGCGCTGCTGCACCGCTCGCACCGCCCAGAGAACCTGGAGGCGGTGATGTGCCGCACCACGCTCTCCGTCGACTGGCAGGGCGCGCTCTACGATTGCGACTTCAACCAGATGCTCGGCCTGCCGCTGCGGCTGGAGGGCAGGAAGCGCGTGCAGCTCTCCGAGCTGATCGGGCGCGACCTGGCCGGCAACCCGATCGCGGTGCGCGACCACTGCTACGGCTGCACCGCCGGGCAGGGCTCCTCGTGCGCGGGCGCGCTCGCATGACATGAGCGGCCGCCGGGCCGCCGTGCTGGTCGGGCTCGCGGCGGCGATCGCGGCCTTCTTCGCGCTCGGCGGCCACCGGCTCCTCGCCTTCGAGAACATCAAGGCGCAGCAGGCCGCCATCGAGGCGTACTACGCCGCGCATCCGTGGCAGACCGCGGCCGCCTTCTTCGCCGCCTACGTCGCGGTGACCGGGCTGTCCCTGCCCGGCGCGGCGGTGATGACGCTCGCCGCCGGCGCGCTGTTCGGCCTGCTCTGGGGCACGGTCATCGTCTCCTTCGCCGCGTCGATCGGCGCCACCATCGCCTTCCTCGCTTCGCGCTTCCTGCTGCGCGACTGGGTGCAGGGGCGCTTCGCGCGGCAGCTGCGCCGGATCAACGAGGGCTTCGCAAGAGAGGGCGGCTTCTACCTCTTCACGCTGCGCCTCATCCCGGCGGTGCCCTTCTTCGCCATCAACCTCGCCATGGGCCTGCTGCCGATCCGCGCCTGGACCTTCTACTGGGTCAGCCAGCTCGGCATGCTGGCCGGGACCATCGTCTACGTGAACGCCGGCACGCAGCTGGCGCAGATCCAGTCTCCCCGCGACATACTCTCCCCCGAGTTGATCGGTGCGTTCGTGCTGCTCGGAATCTTTCCGTTGCTGGCGTCAAAAGTCATAGATGGAATTAAAGCGAAGCGCGTGTACGCGCGCTGGACGCGGCCGCGGCGCTTCGAGCGCAACCTGGTGGTCATCGGCGCCGGCGCCGCGGGCCTGGTCAGCGCCTACATCGCCGCCGCGGTGAAGGCCAAGGTGACGCTCATCGAGAAGGACCGCATGGGCGGCGATTGCCTGAACACGGGCTGCGTGCCCTCGAAGGCGCTGATCAAGACCGCGCGAGTGCTTACGCAGGTCCGTAACGCGCGCGCCTACGGCCTGAAAAGCGCGTCCGCGGAGGTCGATTTCGCCCAGGTGATGGAGCGCGTGCAGCGTATCGTGAAGGAGGTCGAGCCGCACGACTCGGTCGAGCGCTATACCGGCCTGGGCGTCGAATGCCTGCAGGGGGAAGCGAGGATCACTTCACCCTGGACCGTGGAAATCAAGACGGAGAAAGAAACGATTGCCTTGACCACCCGCGCCATCGTCATCGCCGCCGGTGCGGAGCCGTTCGTGCCGCCCATTCCCGGCATCGACAAGGTGGGCTGCCTCACCTCCGAGACGCTCTGGGACCTGCGCGAGCTGCCGCGGCGGCTGGTGGTGCTGGGCGGCGGGCCGATCGGCTGCGAGCTCGCCCAGGCCTTCGCCCGCCTGGGGTCGAAGGTGACCCAGGTGGAAATGCTGCCGCGCCTGCTGCCGCGCGAGGACCCGGAAGTCTCCGAGATGATCCGTCGCAAGTTCACTGAGGAGGGGATCCAGGTGCTGGTCGGCCACAAGGCCGAGGCGTTCGACGGGAAGGTGCTGACGGCCTCGCATGCCGGCGGAAAAGTCGCCGTCGAATTCGATCAGGTGCTGTGCGCGGTCGGGCGCGTGGCGCGCACCAAGGGCTATGGCCTGGAGGCGCTCGGCATCCCGACCACGCGCGCGCGCACCGTCGAGACCAACGAATACCTGCAAACGCTCTACCCGAACATCTACGCCTGCGGCGACGTGGCGGGCCCCTACCAGTTCACCCACACTGCCTCGCACCAGGCGTGGTACGCGGCGGTCAACGCGCTCTTCGCGCCGCTGCGCCGGTTCCGCGCCGATTACTCGGTCATCCCTTGGGCGACCTTCACCGATCCGGAGGTGGCGCGCGTCGGCCTGAGCGAGAGCGAGGCGAAGGAGCAGGGGGTGGCGCACGAGGTGACGGTGTACGGCCTCGACGAGCTCGACCGGGCGATCGCCGATTCGGCGGCGCAGGGCATGGTGAAGGTGCTGACCGCCCCGGGCAGCGACCGCATCCTCGGCGCCACCATCGTCGGCGAGCACGCCGGCGAGCTGATCGCCGAGTTCGTCGCCGCCATGCGCCACGGGCTGGGCATGAACAAGGTCCTCGGCACCATCCACATCTATCCCACGTTCGCCGAAGCGAACAGGTACGCCGCCGGCGCCTGGAAGCGCGCCCATGCGCCGCAGGGCGTGCTGCGCGCGGTGGAGAAGCTCCAGGCCTGGATGCGCGGCTGATCTCGGTCGTCGTTCCGGCGCTGAACGAGGCGCCGGGCATCGGCGCGGCGCTGCGCGCGCTCGTGCCGCTGCGCGCGCGCGGCCACGAGGTGATCGTCGTCGACGGCGGCAGCGAGGCCGGCACGCGCGAGCTCGCCGCGCCGCTGTGCGACCTGGCGCTCGCCGCGCCGCGCGGCCGCGCCGTGCAGATGAACGCCGGCGCGCGCGCGGCGCGCGGCGACGCGCTGCTCTTTCTGCATGCAGACAGCAGATTGCCGGGGGATGCCGACCGGGAAATCATGAGATCCCTGGCCACCCATCTGTGGGGCCGCTTCGACGTCGAGATCGAGGGGCGCCACCCGCTGCTGCCGGTGATCGCGTGGGCGATGAACGCGCGCTCGCGGCTCACCGGCATCGCCACCGGCGACCAGGCGATCTTCGTGCGCCGCGACGCCTTCGCCGGGTTCCCGGAAATCGCGCTCATGGAGGACGTCGCCTTCTGCAAGGCGATGCGCCGGCTCGCGCCCCCCGCCTGCCTGCGCAGCCGCGTCGTCACTTCGGGGCGGCGCTGGGAATCGCGCGGGGTGCTGCGCACCGTGGCGCTGATGTGGCGGCTGCGGCTGCTCTACTTCCTCGGCGCGCGCCCGGAGCGGCTGGCGCGGCGCTACGGGCGATGATCATCGTCTTCGCCAGGGCGCCCGTCCCCGGGCGGGCGAAGACGCGCCTCATCCCGCGCCTCGGCGCGTGGGGCGCCGCGCGGCTGCACCTGCGCCTGCTGCGCCAGGCCCTGCGCACCGCGGCGGCGGCGAATTGCGGGCCGGTGGAGCTGCATGGCACGACGGCGCACTCGCACTTCAGGACCCTCAAGGGGTTCAGGTTGCAAAGAGGCAAAGACCTCGGCGAGCGGATGCATCGTGCCGTCTCGGCATCGCTGCGGCGGCACGAGCGCGTGATCCTCATCGGCAGCGATTGCCCGGCGCTGCAGCCGCGCGACCTGCGCCGCGCCGACGCGTGGCTGAAGGGCGCGTGCGACGCGGTGCTCGCCCCGGCCGAGGACGGCGGCTACGGCCTCATCGCGCTGCGAAAGGTTTCTTCCCTGCTCTTCGAGGCAATGCGCTGGGGCGGGGCGGAGGTCTACGAGGAAACGCGGCGCCGGCTCGAGCGGCTGGGCTGGCGCTGGCGCGCCCTGCGCACCGTATGGGATGTCGACCGCCCCGAAGACCTCGAGCGGCTCAGAGCGCTCCGCTTTCCCTCAGCCGCGCGGCGAGCCGCTCGGCGATGACGCGGTAGCCGCGCGCGTTGGGGTGGATGGGGTCTGACTTGAGCGCCGCATCGCGCAGCACCTCGCCGATCACCGCGCCCTCGTAGGGCAGCTCGAACTCCTCGGCGATGCCGGCATAGAAAGCCGGCGGCTTCACGAGCAGGCCGGGCTCTGGCGCGCCGACCAGCAGCACGCCGATGCCGCGGTTGCGCGCGAGCTTCACCATCGCGCGCACGTTCTGCTCGGCCTGCGCGTTGCCGGCGCGGCGCAGGAAATCGTTGCCGCCGATGCACAAGAGCAGCAGCCGCGGCGCGTGCTCGTCGAGCGCGCCGGGCAGCCGCGCCAGCGCCTGCGCGGTGACTTCGCCGGGCACGCCGGCGCGCACCACGCGCCGGCCGATCAGCGCCTCGAGCTGGGCGGGATAGCTCTCGTCCTCTCCGGCGCCGGTGCCGAAGGTGAGGCTGTCGCCGAATGCAAGGATGACCGCGTCGCCCGGCAGGCGCTCGAGCTTCGGCCCGCCGCACGCGGCAGCGAGGACGAGCACGACGACCAGGCCCAGGCGCGGGATGCCCATGCGGGGCTGCATGTTACACTGCGCCGCGGCTGCGCGAGGGGGAGGAAACCCATGCTGAAAATCAAAGGTCCGAAGGACTTCTGGGCCGGCCTGATGTTTATCGGCACCGGCCTATTCTTTGTCGTATGGGCCGCGGTGCATTACCAGATGGGCTCCGCGGTACGCATGGGCCCGGCGTATTTTCCCGCCGTGCTCGGCGGCCTGCTGGCGGTCCTCGGCATGATCATCCTCGCCAGCTCCTTCGCCGTCGCAGGCCCGCGCGTGCCCGCGTTCCACTTCCGTCCGCTGCTGCTGGTCCTCGCCTCGTGCATCGCCTACGGCTACCTCATGAAGCCGCTCGGCATGGTGCTCGCCACGGCGATCATGATCTTCATCGCCGCGCTGGGCGGGCACGAGTTCAAGTGGAAAGAGATGACGCTGCTCACCATCGCGCTGATCGTGTTCTCGGTGGTGGTGTTCGTGAAGGGCCTGACGCTGCCCTTCCCGCTGTGGCCCGAGCGCTTCAGCTAGCCGATGGAGATCTTCGCCAACCTCATTCTCGGCTTCCAGGTCGCGGTTTCGCCGCTTCACCTGCTCTACGCCGCGATCGGCGTGCTGCTCGGCACGATGATCGGCGTGCTGCCCGGCATCGGCCCGGTGGCGACCATCGCCATGCTGCTGCCCATCACCTTCAACCTCAGCCCGGTTGCGGCCCTGATCATGCTGGCCGGCATCTACTACGGGTCGCAGTATGGCGGCTCGACCACGGCGATCCTGGTCAACATTCCCGGGGAGGCGGCCTCGGTCGTGACCTGCCTCGACGGCTACCAGATGGCGCGCCAGGGGCGCGCCGGACCGGCGCTCGCGGTGGCCGCGCTCGGCTCGTTCTTCGCCGGCTGCGTCGCGACGCTCATCATCGCCACCGTCGCCCCGCCGCTCGCGGAGGTGGCGCTCAAGTTCGGGCCGGCGGAGTACTTCTCGCTCATGGTGTTCGGCCTGATCGCCGCGACCGTGCTCGCGCACGGCTCGCTCATCAAGGCGATCGCGATGGTGGTGTTCGGGCTGCTGCTCGGCCTGATCGGCACCGACGTCAATTCCGGCGTGCTGCGCTTCACCTTCGGCATCCCGGAGCTCTCCGACGGCATCGGCTTCGTGATCGTCGCGATGGGCATGTTCGGCGTGACGGAGATCATCGCCAACCTCGAGCTGAAGGGCTCTCGCGAGGTGTTCACCAAGACCGTCTCGCATCTTTTCCCCACCCGGGAGGACTTCAAACGCTCGTGGGGCGCGGTGCTGCGCGGCACGGCGCTCGGCTCCTTCCTCGGCATTCTTCCGGGGGGCGGCGGCCTGCTCTCGTCCTTCGGCGCCTACACGGTGGAGAAGAAGCTCTCCAAGCACCCCGAGGAATTCGGCAAGGGCGCGATCGAGGGCGTGGCCGGACCCGAGTCGGCCAACAACGCCGGCGCGCAGACCTCGTTCATCCCGATGCTCACGCTCGGCATCCCGGGCAACGCGGTGATGGCGCTCATGATCGGCGCGCTGATGATCCAGGGCATCGCGCCCGGGCCGCAGGTGATGAGCGAGAAGCCGGAGCTCTTCTGGGGCCTGATCGCCTCGATGTGGATCGGCAACCTGATGCTGGTGGTGCTCAACCTGCCGCTGATCGGCATCTGGATCAGGCTGCTCACCATCCCGTACCGCTTCCTCTACCCCTCGATCCTGGTATTCATGGCGATCGGCGTGTTCAGCCTGTCGAACAACCCCTGGGACGTGCTGATCATGGCGGTGTTCGGCCTGATCGGCTACGTCTGCGTCAAGCTCGAGTGCGAGCCGGCGCCGATGATCCTCGGCTTCATTCTCGGCCCGCTCATGGAAGAGAACCTGCGCCGGGCGATGCTGCTCTCGCGCGGCGACCCCACGGTGTTCTTCACCAAGCCGATCAGCGCCGGCTTCATGATCGCCGCCGTGCTGCTGCTCGTCGCAGTGGCGCTTCCCGCCTTGCGCAAGAAGCGCGAGCA
>JBQTJF010000345.1:0-1982 GCA_052387375.1 Betaproteobacteria bacterium | reverse complement strand
TGCAGCAGCCGGTACTGCTTGGGCGAGAGCCGCACCTCGGCGCCCTCGACGCGCACCAGGCGCCGCGCCAGGTCCACCTCGAGGCCGCCGACGCGGAACAGCGGCTCCGCGGCGCCGGGCAGCGCGCGCCGGCGCAGCGCCGCCTTGATGCGCGCCAGCAGCTCCGGCATGCCGAAGGGCTTGACCACGTAGTCGTCGGCGCCGAGGTCGAAGGCGCGCACCTTCTCGCCTTCGCGGTTGCGCACCGAGAGCACCAGCACCGGCACGCGCGACCACTCGCGCAGCGCGCTCAGCACCTCGAAGCCCTCCCGGTCGGGCAGGCCGAGGTCGAGCACCACCAGCTCCGGCTGGTGCGCCACCGCCGCGCGCAGCGCCGCCTCGGCACTCGCCGCCTCGAGCACGCCGTAGCCGTGGCCTTCCAGCCCCACCCGCAGGAACCTGCGGATCTGCGGCTCGTCGTCGACGACGAGGATCCGCGCCGCCTCAGTCATCGCTCGCGGCGGCCTCGGCCGCCTCGCCCTGCGGCACCGGCAGGCGGATGCGCACCGTCGCGCCGCGCGCCGCGCCGGTGCTCGAGGCGCTGACCGAGCCGCCGTTCGCCTCGACGAAGGCGCGGCAGATGGCGAGCCCCAGCCCGCTCCCCGGGCCGGGCGCTGCGCCCCGGTAGAACGGCTCGAAGACCCGCTCCAGGTCCTGCGCGCCGATGCCGCTGCCCTGATCGCTAACTTCCAGGATCACCTGTTCATTGTGCACCGACGCGGCGACGCGCAGCGGCGCGCCCGCCGGCGAGTGCTTGGCGGCGTTGTCGAGCACGTTGGCGAGCGCGTGCTCCATGAGGAAGAGGTCGAGGCGCAGCATCGGCAGGTCGGCCGGCAGCGACACCGCGACCGGGTGCGCGGCGAGGGCGTGCTGCTTGCGCCGCAGCGCCGCGTTGACGATGTCGGCGAGCTCCACCAGCTCCAGGCGCGGCGCCGTCTGCCCGGCGCGGATGCGCGTGAAGTCGAGCACGTTCTCGATGTCGCTCGCCAGGCGCAGCGCCTGGTCGCGGATGGTGGCGACCAGCTCGCCGCGCGCGCGCGGCGCGCCCTGCTCGCCCAGGCTCTCGAGCGCCGTCGCCGAGCCGAGGATGGCGGCGAGCGGCGTCTGCAGGTCGTGCGAAACCGAATTGATGAGCGCCTCGCGCAGCGCCTCGCCCTGCATCCGCAGGCGCGCCTCGGCGATCTCGCCGCGCAGGCGGGCGCGGTCGATGGCGAGCGCGGCCTGGCCGAGCATCGCCTTGCGATACTCCTCGTCGACCGGCGGCGCCGGCTCGCGGGACAGCACCATGCCGACGCTCGAGCGGTCGGTGGTGAGGTGGTCGACGCGCCAGCCGGCGTCCACGGCGCGGGGCGGCCCGCCCGTCCCGGCCAGCACGAGGTGCACCGGGCGGCCCAGCACCGCGCCGAGGTGCTCGACGATGGCGGCGTGCAGGTCCTCGTCGCTGGTGCTGGCGGCGAGGCGCTCGCTGAAGGCAAGCAGCGCGGCGACGGTCGCCTGGCGCCGCTGCGCCTCGAGCGCCTGCGCGCGCACGCTGGCGGCGAGCCGGCTGGTGAGCGCCGCGACCACGGCGAACACCCCCAGGTCGGCGACGTTGGGCGCGTCGGCGACGCGAAAGTCGAAGATCGGCGGATAGAAGAAGTAGCTGCTCGCGCCGACGCTCAGCACGGCGGCGAACATCGAGGGCCAGAAGCCCCACAGCGCGGCGCTGGTGAGGACCGCGGCCAGGAACAGCACCGACACGTGCGGCAGCGGCACGTAGCGCGTCAGCACGTTGGCGGCGATCGCCACGAAGGCGACGGCGGCCGCGCTGACGAGGTAGGGCAGCATGCGCGGCCGGCTGTCCCGGGCGGGAACCATCAGGGCATACTACCCGCCGTGAAGGAAACGCTCAGCATGCTCGCCCGCTACAACGCCTGGGCGAACCGCGTCATGTACGACGCCGT
>JBQTJF010000344.1:0-14097 GCA_052387375.1 Betaproteobacteria bacterium | reverse complement strand
GCCAGAAGAAGGCGTGGTTCCACGCATGCGCTGCATTGTTGAACATAGCCGCGGCGCCGGACACGGCGGCACGGCGCACGATCGCCTCGAGGGCAAGGCCATCGAGCTCCGAGCCGCGGATGAGGCCGTTCAGCCTGTCGACGTAGCCGCGGTGGTGCGCGCCGTGGTGCAGCTTCAGCGTCGCCGCGGAAATCACCGGCTCGAGGTCGTGGTAGTCGTAGGGCAGCGGCGGCAGGGCGATGCTCATTGCGGTCTCCTAGAAGGAGTGGGAGTACTGCACCGAGAGGATGTCGGCCTCGTTTTCAAAGCTGCCTCTGAGGCAGTGCGGCGGGCACGTGAGCGGATCGGCGCTCGTGTTCACTTCCGCGTCGCGCACGAACTCGTGCGCGTAACCGACGTCGAGCGTGCCGGCGCCGGAGATGCGGTACTGCACGCCGAACGCAAGCCAGGTGCGGTCCTGGTCGGGGAGGCGCGGCGTGCGATCGGCGTCGTTCGTGGGCGTTTCGTCGCGCGCCATGCCAACGCGGAGCTTCGTCCGCCCGTCGAGCTTGTAGGTTGCGCCGATCGCCGCGCGCCAAGTGTCCTTCCAGTGGAACGGCAGGGTGCTAAGGACGCTCCCCGCGGGACCGCCGGCAGATGCGGTCGCGCGCACGATCTCGAGCTGCTGCAGCGAGCTCCAGCCAGTCCAAGTCAGGTCGCCCATCAGCTCCCACTCCCGGCCGAACGAATGGAGCACGCTGAACGATGCCGTGTCCGGAAGCTTGAGGGCGGCGCGCACCCCGCCGTCGAGCGCCGGTACGCTCGAGAAGGTGGCCGTGCCTTCGAGGTCCAGCTCGATGCTGGAGCGGTAGCTTGCGCCAATGCGCGTCGCAGGCGTCGCCTGCACCGTCACTCCGAGGTTGTAGCCGTAGCCGACATCATCGGCTGCGAGCGAAGCGTGACCGGCCGCCCCGGCGAAGCTCGTCAGCTCGGCCTCGAGGCGCTGCGCGCTCACGCCGGCGCCGACGCTGATCGCGTCGCTCACCCGGTAGGCGAACGAAGGATTGATGTTGACGGTCTTGATCTCGGACTTCAGCGCAGTGAGCTGGCCGCGCCAGCCGTCGTCGTACTCGGTCGCCAGGCCGAACGGGACGTTGAGCGCGATGCCGAAGCGCCATCGGGAATGCAGATCGCTCGCGAAGGCGAAATTGGGGACGAGCGCCCAGTCGCCGCCGTCGCCGCCGTCGCCCGCGCCGGGCGCGGCGAACGCGCCGCTCGAGCCGCGATCACGGAAGCGGAACGACGGCTTGAGCGCGTGCAGCGAGGCGGCGATGTGCCGTCCGGCCGGCAGCAGCGCCAGCCCGGCCGGGTTGTGCCATGCGGTGCCCGCGTCTTCCGCCGCGGCCGCGCCGCCGGCGAACGCGTTGCCGGTGCCGCTGCCGCTCTGCGTGCCGATCGCGAAACCGCCCGCGAGTGCCCCGGGCGCCACCGTCGCAAGTGCCGCAGAGGTCAGCCATGCTGCTGTCCTGATCGCTGCCATGCCGCGATGGTCGGACAAGGTCAAGATCAAGTAAAACGAAACTTAATGGTCTTTCAATCCAATTCTGTTCATACTTGCGCATGGACATCGCGCTCGCCCGCACCTTCATGGAGATCGTCGCCGCCGGCAACTTCGCGCGCGCGGCCGGACGCCTCCACGTCACCCAGACCGCGGTCAGCGTGCGCGTGCAGACGCTGGAAGAGCTGCTCGGGCGCAAGCTGTTCGTGCGCAACAAGGCAGGCGCCACGCTGACGCCGGCGGGCGAGCAGTTCCTGCGCTACGCGCCCTCGCTCATCCAGATCTGGGAGCGCGCGCGCCAGCAGGTCGCGGTGCCGGCGGGACGGCGCGCCGTGGTGGCCGTCGCCGGCGAGCTCGCGCTTTGGAACCCGCTGCTGCTCGACTGGCTGGTGTGGATGCGCCGCTCCGCGCCACAGCTCGCGCTGCGCACGCACGTCGGCCTGCCCGAGGCGTTGATGGGCCAAGTGAGCGCCGGCACGATCGACATCGCGGTGCTCTACGCGCCGCGGCAGCGCCCCGGCCTTAAGGTCGAGTTGCTGATGAAGGAGAAGCTCGTGCTGGTCACGACGGCGCGCAAGAAGTCCTCGCGGCGCGACAGCGAGTACGTCTACGTCGACTGGGGGCCGGAGTTCGCCGCGCACCACAACCTGTCCTACCCGGAGCTCTCGAACCCCGGCACCTATGTCGGCCTCGGCCCGCTCGGCCTGCAGTTCATCCTCAAGGCGGGCGGATCGGGCTACTTCCGGCAGCACGCGGCGGCGCCCTACTTGAAGAGCGGCCGGCTGCACCTCGTCCGCGGCGCGCCGGAGTTCCTCTATCCGGCGTACGCCGTCTACCCGGAAAGCGCCGACCCGAAAGCGCTCACGCCCGCCCTCGCCGGCCTGCGGCACGTCGCCAAGCTTCAGTAGGACATGCGCGCGGACTCGCCCTGATTAAGGGTCCGTTCCCGCAGCTCCTTTCCCTGCTCGAAGCTCTGCGGCTCATCGGGGACGAGAAGCTGCGGCTCCTCGGTGCATGCCGCGAGCAGCGCCGCGGCGAGCAATGCCAGTAGGATTCTCATGGAAGCATGCTCGGCCGAACCGGCGCGCGAGTAAAACGAAACTTGTTCATCGTTGCGTGCAGATTCGTTCATGCGAAGCGCCGGAACGGCGCGGCAGCGCGCGGCATCCGATGCTGCGATGACCGAAGTAGCCGCCGCGGAGATCGAAAGGAAGCGCCCGGCGCGTGCCGAAACGTGGCCGCGGGCGGCTGCTGGCGAAGCGAAGCTTCCCGGTAACCGGAACGGCTACCGGGCGGAGGTGAGAAAGACGAGGGTTCCGGGCGAGCGACGGCGCGCCGAGGCTTCAACGGAAAGAACATCGCGCGTCATCATGTGGCCGACCATAGCACAGAAAAAAATAAAGCAAGCCTCGCGGCTCAGACGCTGCCCCAGACTTCGCGCGCAGTCTCGACGACGCGGCGCAGCTTCGCCTCCTGGTCGGCGAAGCTAAGCGCCGTGCCCTTCTGGTGGCTGGCGAAGCCGCATTGGGGGCTTATCGACAGGTGCTCGAGCGCGACGAAGCGCTGCGCTTCCTCGATCTTCCTCAGTAAATGCTCTTTCGTTTCGAGAACTGGCGTCTTCGTCGACACCAGGCCCAGCACCACGCGCTTGCCCTTCGGCACGAAGCGCAGCGGCGCGAAGCCGCCGGCGCGCTCGGTGTCGTATTCGAGGAAGAGCGCGTCGGCCTCGAGCGAGCCGAAGGCGCGCTCGGCGATGCGCTCGTAGCCCCCCGAGGCGATCCAGCGCCCCATGGCGTTGCCGCGGCACATGTGCACGCCGATCGTCATACCGGCGGGGCGCTGCCGCGCGATGCGGTTGATGAGCTCGATGTAGAGGGCGACCAGGCGCTCGGGGTCGTCGCCGCGCGCGCGCACCGCGGCGCGCAGGCTCTCGTCGCAGAGCAGCGGCTGCGCCACCTCGTCGATCTGCACGTAGCGCCCGCCCGCCTCGTGCAGCGCGTGCAGCTCCTCGACGTAGATGCGCACCACGTCGTCGAAGAACTCGTCGAGGTCGGGATAGGCCTTCGGGTCCACGCACGCTTTCCCCCTGGGATAGTGGAGATAGGACGGCGCGGGCAGGGTCGCTTTGACCACGCACCTAGTGTTTTTCATGGAGAAAGCAACTTCATCGGCGACGATCGGCCCTTCCCGTCGCACCTTCTCCACCGCCACCGGCGCGGCGCCGACGCGCGCCACGTTGCCGGCGTCGTCGCGCTGCACGTCGACGTCGCCGACCGCGTCGGCGCGCGCGAAGCCCTTCACCTTGGCGACGAAGCCCAGGCGCCAGGACTCGCGGCGGAACTCGCCGTCGGTGACGACCTTCAGGCCCAGGCTTTCCTGCCAGCGGATCGCCGCGGCGATGTGCCGGTCAGGGTTGTCTCCCTGCAGCACTTCCTTCGGGCGCAGCAGGCTGCCGATGTGCTCGGCGCGGAAGGGCGGGTTCAAGTCCTTACGAGCAAGGCGACGGGAAAGCTCGATAGTAGCGCGGCGAGGCGCAGGTCCGCGCCCGCGTGCCGCTCGCCGGTAAGCACGTTTTCCCAGTCGCCCCTCATGTCCACTTTTATCTTGGAGTCATTCCAGAAGCGCTCGCCCAGCGGCGCCGTTTCGCCAGGCGGCAGCAGGCGCGCGAAGAGCCGCGGCGCCACCGCGAGCACCGCCCGGCTGCCGGAAGAAAGCGAGAACGCGATCACGTTCTCCTCGCGCCCGGCGTCGGCATAGAGCGGCTGGTAGCGCGCGCCGTGGAAGAGCTCGGAAAAGCGCTTGCGCACTTCCAGGCCCTTGCGGATGACGTGAAGCTTGGCGCGACCGTCGGCAAGGTTTGCAAGCAGTTCCTGAGGGGACGGGATCCGCGCTTCGAGCGATTCCAGTAAGTTTGCTCTGACCCCATGATCGACCGGCCGGCGGTTGTCCGGGTCGACCAGGCTGAAGTCCCAGAGCTCGCTGCCCTGGTAGTAGTCGGGAACGCCGGGCGAAGCGACCTTGACGAGCGCCTGCGAGAGCCCGACGAGCAGCCCGAGGTGGGCAAGGCGCGCCGCCAGCTCGGCGACTTCCTTGACGAACAGGCTCGAGTGCAGCGCGCCGGCGACGAAGCGCTCGAGCGCCGCCTCGTAGCCGGCGTCGGGATTGATCCAGCTCGTGCGCAGCTTCGCCTCGCGCGCCGCCTTGAGCATGTAGGCCTGCAGCCGCGCAGTAAGCTCCTCGGGGGGGCCGCCGGGCCAGATGCCGAGGAGCGCCTGGTAGAAGTGGTACTCGTCGCCGCGCGTCGGCGCCGGCTCGCCCTCGAGCTCGGTGCGGTGGCTGCGGTTGACCAGGCTCCAGCGCCGCAGCGCCATGCGCCAGAGCGAGGCGAGCTCGGAGAGCACGCCCAGGCGCGCGCGCACGTCCTCGGAGCGCTTGGTGTCGTGCGTCGAGCTGCCCAGCATCGTGTAGGGCCAGCGCCGTACCCGGTCCTCCTGCGCGGCGTGGAAGGCCTTCAGCGAGAAACCGAAGCGGTTCGGATGGCCGCCGACCTCGTTGAGCGCGATGAGGCGGTTGTAGCGGTAGAAGGCGGTGTCCTCGACGCCTTTGGCCACCACCGGCGCGGTGAACTGCTGGAAGCGCGTGACGAAGCGCAGCATCTGCGCGCGCCGCTCGCCCGCCGGCGGCGCCGCCTCGAGGGTGAGGACGCTCCTCACGAAGTCGAACACGCTCGGGTCGGCGACGCGGCTCGAGCGCTTCGCCGCGTTGACCGCCCAGTCGATGTAGCGCTTGTCGGTTTCCGATACGCCCCTTGCCGTCACATAAGATCGATAGACCGGAAACCGCGCCGCGATCTCGGCGATGGCGCGGCGCAGCCCGCTCGCGGTGTAGTCGCGCGTCACGCGGTTGCCGGCGGCGATGCGCGCCAGCCAGTTGGAAAGCATGTGCACCTCGGCCGCCAGCGTGGTGCTCATGATGAGGTGGCGGCTCTCCTGCGAGATCTCCTCGAAGCTCGCCGTCTCGCCGGTGAAGCGCCGGTAGATGCGCTCGAAGCGCGCCTCGGCGGCGGCGTCGACGAAGACGCCGGTCAGCACGCCGGCGAAGCGGTAGCCGGTGGTGCCGTGCACCGGCCAGTCCTCGGGCAGCGTCTCGTGGCCGGCGAGGATCTTCTCCACCACCACCCAGCGCCGCGGCAAGGCCTCGGCGAGCCGCTCGAGGTAGCCGCGCGGGTCGGCGAGCCCGTCGGGGTGGTCGATGCGCAGACCGTCCACGCCGTCACGCGCCGCGAGCCGGCGCACGAGCGCGTGCGTCGCGTCGAACACCGCCTTGTCCTCGACGCGCACGCCGGCGAGGTCGGTGATCTCGAAGAAGCGCCGGTAGTTGATCTCGTCGGAGGCGACCCGCCAGTAGGCGAGCCGGTAGTGCTGCTTCTCGAGAAGGCGGTGCAATGCCAAACTGTCAAGCTTTCTGCTTTTTAGTTGCTTGAGGGACTTCTTGTTGAGCGGGAAGCGGTGGTCGAAGTAGCGGATGCTGTTGCCCTCGAGCTTCAGCTCGCCCGCCTCGAGCGCCTCGCCGTAGTGCCGGCCGAGCACCGGCAGCAGCAGCTTGCCGGGCGTCCAGTCGATGTCGAAGAACTTCGCGTAGGGCGAGGCGCGGCCCTTCTCCAGCACGTCGAGCCACCAGGCGTTGTCGGCGTGCAGCACGCCCATGTGGTTGGGCACGAGGTCGATGACCAGGCCCATGCCGTGTTCTTTCAGAGCAGAAAGGAGTTTTTCCAGATCGGCTTCGCTGCCGATCTCCGGGTTGACCGCGTTGTGGTCGATGACGTCGTAGCCGTGCGTGCTGCCGGGGCGCGCCTTGAGGAAGGGCGAGGCATAGAGGTGGCTCACGCCGAGCTTCGCCAGGTAGGGCACGAGCCTGGTCGCGTCGGCGAAGCGGAAGCCCTTGTGGAACTGGATCCGGTAGGTGGCGCGCGGCAGGAGCTGCGGCCGGCGCGCGGCGAAGACCTGCGCGAGGCCGGCGAGGCGCGGATCCGCCGCCCATTGCTCGAGCGGCACGGGCAGCTTGCGGCGCCAGTTCGGATGCTCGCCGACCGTGCCCGGCAGGTTCGCCTGCTCGGCGAGCTCGAACACGTCCTCGGGCTGCACCACCGCGATCTTGCACGGCGTGCGCGCGATGAAGGCGTGCGCGGCGGAGACGCCGGTGTCCAGCCCTTCGCTTTCCATCACGGACTTCAACTTGTCCTGCTCCGCCTTGCGCTGCGCCCGCTCGGCCCTGGCGTCGAGCGTCAGGCGGAGCTGCTCGCGCAGCTCGAGGTCGCGCGCCGCCCAGTAGCCGCGCCAGGTCGGCAGGTCGTGCGTGCTGACGCAGACCATGGCGTCCCGGGGATAGTTTTCGGGCGCGGTCTTTTCGAAGAGCAGCGGCCGGTACGACAGGATGCCATGCGCGGCGAGCGACTCGCGCAGCTCGGCGGGCACCGTGCCGAGGTCTTCGCCGATGACCGTGCACCGGCGTTCACGACTCTCGCGCGCGAGCACGTTCAGCAGGTCCTGCAGCGGATAGTTCACATAGCCGCCCCGGTCCGGCTTGTTGCCGAGCGGGATCCAGTACAGGCGCATGAGCGCCATGACGTGGTCCATGCGCAGCGCGCCCTCGAGCGGCATGTTGGCGCGCAGCAGCTCGGCGAAGGGCGCGTACGCCGCGGCGCGCAGCGCGCGCGGCGAGTACGGCGGCAGGCCCCAGTCCTGGCCGCGCGGGTTGAACTCGTCGGGCGGCGCGCCGATGCTCGCGAGCGCGGCATACGCAGCCTGGTCGCTCCACACCTCGGCGCCGCCGCGGTCGGCGCCGAGCGCGAGGTCGAAGTACAGGCCGACCGGCATGCCCAGCGCGCGCGCCCGGCGCTGCACGGCGTCGAGCTGCTCGCGCGCCCTCGCCTGCACGAAGGCGTGAAAGCGGACGCGCTTCTCGTTCTTCTCGATGAATCTCCTTACTGCCGGCGACCTCGGGTTGCGGTACTCCCGCGGCCAGTCCTGCCAGGCGCCGCCGAGCTTCTCGCGCAGCGCCTCGAAGACGGCGTAGTCGCGGACGCCTTTTGCATGGACCTGCCCGCCCCCCTTCCACTCCTTGAAAACAACCTCCAACACCTGCTGCTTCGCCGCCGCGACGCCGGCGTAGTCGACGAGCTCGGCCTCGCGCAGCTTCTTTAGCCGCGACTGGAAGGCGCGCGACTTCACGAGGCGTTGCGCGGCCGCGCTGGCGGCGTATTCGGGCAGGGGCTCGATATCGAGGTAGAGGAAGTTGAGCGCGTGGCGGCTCGAGGGGCTGTAGGGGCTGCCTTGGGTGGCGTGCAGCGGGTTCACGCCGACGATCGAGGCGCCCAGGCGCGCGGCGAGCTCGACCAGGGCGCGCAGGTCGCCGAAGTCGCCGATGCCCCAGTTGCGCGCCGAGCGCAGGCCGTAGAGCTGCACGGCGAAGCCCCAGATGCGCCCGCCGCGCTCGAGCAGCTCCGGCTCGAAGCAGCGGCCCTTCTCCAGGCGCAGCTTCGGCGGCTTGCGCTCGCGCCCGAGGGCCTTGGTGAGCTTTGCCCGGGTCTCTGGATCGAGCTTCTGCTCCTTTCCCCAGACGTCGATATAGGCCGGCGCGATGTCTTTCATTGCGCGCGGCCGGCAAGTGTATACTTCGGAGTGACCATTTCACGAGGCAACATGGAAACCACCGCCAAGGACCTTCGCACCCATGCCCGGCGCATCCTCGAAGCGGTCGAGCGCGGACAGGAGGTGACGATCACGCATCGCGGCAAGGCGCGCGCGAAGCTGGTTCCCATTCGTCCGCAGAAGCGCGCGGCCGGGAAGCGCGCGCGCGACCTGCCGCTCTTCGGCATGTGGAAGGATCGCGCCGACATGCAGGACGTGGCGGCATACGTCAGGCGCCTGCGCAGCGGGCGCCGTTGATTCTCGTAGACACGGACGTCCTGGTCTGGTACACGCGCGGCAACGCGCGCGCCGCCGCGGCCCTCGAAGGGCTGGCCGGCATGGCGCTGTCGGTCGTGAGTTATATCGAGCTCGTGCAGGGCGTGCGTTCGAGGCGAGAGCTTGCCGGGTTGCGCGCCACGCTCGCTGCGCTGGAAGCCAGAGTCTTGCAGATCGACGAGCTCATCTCGGCCAAGGCAATGTTCTACATCGAGCAGCATTTCCACGCGCACTCGCTCCAGCTCGCCGACGCGCTCATCGCGGCTACTGCTGTTGCGGCGGGATGCCCCCTTCTGACGGCCAACATCAAGCATTACAGGGCGATAGGCGACGTGGAGGTGCGGCGCTTCAGAGCTGATTAAGCTCAACCGGTAATCCACCAGTCGACCGACCAGGGCTCGCCGGCGGGCGCATTAGACCAGAGCGGCTTGCCCTTGGGCAGCGCCTGCACCTCGATCCTCTCGTCGGAGCAGTTGGCGATCAGCTCCAGCTTGTCCCAGGTCACCTCGAAGGCGCGCTCGCCGAGCATGCGGTAGCGCCCCGGGCCGCACGCGAGCGGCACGATGCGCCGCTGGCGCAGCGCCAGCAGCTCCTTGTAGAGCGCGAGCCATGACTTGTCCTGCTCGCGCCAGCGCAGCACGCACTGCCTGAAGGTCGCTTCGGCGAGCGGGTCGGGGATGCGGCGCCTCGCCTCGGGGTCGCGAAAGGCGGCGAAGCGCGCGAACTCCTCGCGCCGGCCCTTGCGCACCGCCTCGCCAAGCTCGCCCGCGAAGTCGCAGAAGAAAAGGAACGGCTGCCGGCAGCCCCACTCCTCGCCCAAGAAGAGCAGCGGCGGCGAAGGCGCGAGAAGGAGGATCGCGGTCAGCGCCCGCAGCTTCTTTTCATCGGTTAACTCTATGAGCCTTTCTCCGAAGGCTCGATTGCCGATCTGGTCGTGGTTCTGCAGGAAGTCGACGAACGCGCCGGGCGGCAGGTGGCGGCTGGGCTCGCCGCGCGGCTCGCCGCTGAAGGGCGACACCTCGCCCTGGTAGGCGTAGCCTTCGGCGAGCGCGCGCGCGAGGTGCCGCGCCGGCGCGTCGGCGTAGGCGGCGTAGTAGCCGTCGCGCTCGCCGGTGGCGAGCACGTGATAGCCGTGGTGCGAGTCGTCGTTCCACTGCGCGGCGTACTTCCCCGGCCCGAGGAAGCGCGCCTGGTTGGCGTCGTTTTCCAGGATCAGGTGCTTGTGGGAAGGAATCGCCTCCCGGATCTCCTCCAGGATGTGCTTCGGCGAATCGTCCTTAATGGCGTGCACCGCGTCGAAGCGCAGGCCGTCGAGGCGGTACTCCTCGAGCCAGCAGAGCGCGTTATGGACGAAGAAGCTTCTTACGAACTTGTTCGAAAAGTCTATTGCCGATCCCCAGGGCGTCTTGTGCCGCTCGGTGAAGAACTGCGGCGCGTAGGCGTGCAGGTAGTTGCCCTTCGGCCCGAAGTGGTTGTAGACGACGTCGAGGAACACCATCAGCCCGGCGCGGTGCGCCGCCTGCACCAGCGCCTTCAGGCCCTGCGGCCGCCCGTAGCGGCTGTCGGGCGCAAAGGGCAGCACGCCGTCGTAGCCCCAGTTGCGCTTCCCCGCGAAGTCGGCGAGCGGCATCAACTCGATGGCGGTAACGCCGAGGTCGTGAAGATGGTGCAATTTATCCTGGACGCCCCTGTAGGTGCCCTTCGTGGTGAAAGTGCCCACATGAAGCTCGTAGACGACGGCCCGCTCCCAAGGCATGCCGTGCCATTCGCCGTCTTGCCACGCGAACGCCGCCGGGTCGATCACCTCGCTCGGGCCGTCGACGTCCTTCGGCTGGAAGCGCGAGGCCGGGTCAGGAACGAGCAGCTTGGCGTCGATGCGGTACTGGTAGAGCGTCCCCGGTTCCGACTCCTCGTGGACGAGCTCGAACCAGCCTTCGCCCGAGGTCTTCATCGGGAAGTTCTTTTTCTTTACGACCAGATCAACGGCGCGTGCGCCGGGCGCCCACAGGCGGTAGCGCACGCCGCCGCCGGCCAGCACCTCGGCCCCGAACGGCATGCGGTGGCCTTGTCTTGCACTACCGGCAGGCATGTAATACACTGCGACGTATGAAGACCCTCACCGTTCGGCTGCCCGATCCCCTCGCCGCCGCCATCGAAGCGGAATCCCGCGAGCGGCGGATATCCAAATCCGACGTCGTCAGGCAGCGGCTGGAGCGCGCGGCCCCCGCTGCGGCCGACCCGCTCGCCGACATCGCGCAGTTCATCGGCGCGGTCAAGGGCCTGCCGCCGGATTTGAGCGCCCGTAAAAAGCACTACCTGCGCGCCATGGGGTATGGCCGCAAGCGTCCTCGTTGACGCGAGCTTCGTCGTCGCGCTCATCGCGGAGCGCGATGCGCATCGCAGTTGGGCGGTTACCCAAGCGCGCAGCCACGAGAGGCCCTGGCTCACGTGCGAGGCCGCCCTTTCCGAATCGTTTTATCTTCTCGGCAGAGACGGCGCGCAGGTCCTGGCGGGCCTGCTCCGCCAAGGCGCCCTGCGGTCGCAGTTCGATTTCTCCGCGCAGATGGAGGGCGTGCTCGGTCTCATGGAGAAGTACGCCGACGTGCCGATGAGCCTGGCAGACGCCTGCCTCGTGCGCATGACGGAAATCCTGCCGGAATGCGTGCTCCTCACCACCGACTCCGATTTCCGCATCTACCGGCGCCACAGCCGGCGGGTCGTGCCGTACTTGCTGCCCGAATAGAAGGCCCGCGGCGGCGTTCCGGCTCATGGCGCGATCACTTCCGGCGGCGCGGCCACCATCGCTCGAGCATCTCCGCCGCCCAGTCCTTCCCGCCGATGCCGAAGGCGAGCGCCAAGGCGAACACCACGCCGGCGAGCAGGATGAGGAAGCTCTGGCGCACGATGTCGCCGCCGACGTTGACCTGGTCGAGCGCGATCAGCACCACGAAGGTGAGGATGGCGTACTGCGCAAGGCGGCCGAGCAGGTCGGCGTCCTGCAGGTGCACGTTGCGGCAGTAGGCGGTGACGGCGGTGCCGACGAAGCGCGCGAAATAGGCGCCGAAGGCGAGGATGAGCAGCGCCACGATGACGCGCGGCACGAACAGCACCACGCGCCCGAGCAGGTCGGTGATGTAGGTGAGGCCGAGCAGGTTGAAGCCGATGACCAGCGCCGCCAGGATCACCAGCCAGTAGAAGAGCAGCGCCAGGATCTCGGTGGTGTCGGCGCCGACGCCGCCGTCGCGCAGGAACCCGTCCATGCCGGCGCGCTCGGTGAGGACGTTGAAGTTGACCGCGCGCAGGCCGCGCGAGATGGCGAAGCGCACCATCTTGGCGACGATCCAGCCGGCGAAGAGCACCAGCAGCGCGAGCGCGAGGCGCGGCAGGAAGTCGCCGACCTGCCGCATGAAGACCCGCACCGGCTCGAGCATCACCCCGAAGCGATCCATGTTCATCCTCCCTCCGCTTTCTCGATCAGCGCCGCCAGCCCCTGCAGCGGGATGTGCAGCCACGCCGGCCGGTTGTCCATCTCGTAGCGCAGCTCGTAGAGCAGCTTCTCGATCCCGGCGAGGCGCGCCAGGCCGCGCACGTCGTCGAAAGAAGCGAACAGGCCGCTGCCCGCCATCGCCTCGGCGTACGCGGCGAGGAAGGCGCCGCGCGCCGCGGCCTCCCAGGCCTCCAGCGCCGGCCCGAGCCGCTCGCGCTCGGCCGGCGGCTCCGCCGGCGCGTTGGCGAGCACCGAGGCCCTGGCATAGCTGAACGAGCGCAGCATGCCGGCGACGTCGCGCAGCGGCGAGCGCTTGCGCCGGCTCTCGGCGAGCGGCCGCGAGGGCTCGCCCTCGAAGTCGATGATGACGAAGTCGTTGTTGGCGAGCAGCACCTGCCCGAGGTGGTAGTCGCCGTGGTGGCGGATCTTGAAGGCGGGCTGCGCCGGCGCCGCGCAGGCGTCGATGGCTTGCAGCACTTTGTCTTTCAGAGCATCGACCTCGGGTCGCTGCAGACGTGCAATGCTGGAGATGGCCTCCTCGCGCACGCGCTTCTTCCACTCCACCACGTCCTGCGCGGTGAGCGGCTCGGGCTCGAAGGCCGGGTCGCCGGACTTGGTGGCGAGGGCGCGGTGCAGCTCCGCGGTGCGCGCGCCCAGCGTCTGCATCAGCGAGAGGTAGGCGCCGTGCGGGCTCTCCGCGGGCGCCTTTTCGGCCGGCGCGGCCGGCGCGCGCGGCCCGGAGATGGTGCGCTCGAGGTAGGCGAGCGTGTAGGACCAGCCATCGCCCTGGTTGGGCACGTACGCCTGCAAGAGCGCCAGCGCCGCCGGTTCGGCGCCGGAGGCAGTGTACTCGACGCTGCCGGCGAGCGGCACGCAGTGCGGGAAGCGCGCCGTCTCGGTGAGGAAGCGGCCGATCTCGAGCTCCGGGTTGACCCCCGGGCGCACGCGCCGGTAGATCTTCAGGAACATCTTGTCGCCGAGCGTCACCGAGGTATTGGTGCTCTGCGCGTGCGGCCTGCCGGCGTGCAGCGTCGCCAGCTCGTCCTTCGCGATCCCGGCGAAGGCGCTGGTCGGCGTGAACTTGAGCGAGCCGCCCTGCGTCGGCAGGCTGCGCCCCTCGCCGATCGCCTTGACGACGTGGCGGCAGAACGCCACGTCGGCGACCGCGTCGCCGAGCACGCCGACATTGGCCTGCTGGCGCACGCGCGCCACGGTGGCGACCGAGAGCGCCTTCACCTGCTCCTCTTCCTCCTCCCAGGCGAGCGCCATCGGCAGGAAGTACAGCGTCCCCTTCACCTCCAGCCAGGCGAGCAGCCAGCTGATCGCGCCGACGTTCCAGATCGCGTAGTCGAGGATCGAGGCGCGCGCCACCGCCTCGCCCTTCTGCGCGTACCAGCGCTGCGCCTCGAGGAACTGCGGCAGCACCCCGGTCTCGAGCCGCTCGCGCAGCTTCTCCGCCATGCCGATGCGCCAGGGCACCACCTTGTCGCGGAAGAAGCTCATCCAGCTGTCGAAGAGCACCAGCATCGGCTGCTCCTGCGGCGGCATCACCTGCGCGTGCCACTCCGGCGGCTGCGCGTCGGCGGTGAGGCGGAACCAGTAATAGCCGTATGCCGGCAGGGTGAAGAGGTAGAAGCGCTCGCCGATCGGCGGGAAGGCGGTGCGGCCGAGCATCTCCACCGGGATGCGGCCCTTGAAGCGCTTCAGGTCGAGCTCCACCGGCTGCGCGGTGCGCGAGAGGTTGGCCACGCACAGGATGGCTTCTTCACCCAGCTCTCGCAAATAGCAGAGCACCTTGCGGTTGCCGGGGCTGAGGAACGAGAGCTTGCCGCGGCCGAACGCCTGGCTGGTCTTGCGCGTGGCGAGCATGCGCTTCATCCAGTTGAGCAGCGACGCCGGGTCGCGCGTCTGCGCCTCGACGTTCACCGCCTCGTAGCCGTAGATCGGGTCCATGATCGGCGGCAGGTACAGGCGCTGCGGGTCGGCGCGCGAGAAGCCGGCGTTGCGGTCCGGGCTCCACTGCATGGGCGTGCGCACGCCGTTGCGGTCGCCGAGGTAGATGTTGTCGCCCATGCCGATCTCGTCGCCGTAGTAGATGATCGGCGAGC
>JBQTJF010000343.1:0-4841 GCA_052387375.1 Betaproteobacteria bacterium | reverse complement strand
GCGGCCGCTGCTCGCCGTGACCAGCCCCCAGGTCAAGCCCGATGCGGACCGGTTTGGCTTGACGAAAAAGATCGAAGACGCAGGAGGGCACGTGCTCTCCGGCATGTGCTTCTACCAGTCGTACGCGCGCGAGATCGCCGAGGCGAACGGCTGGAAGCGCCTCGCCACCAACAGCGTCAAGCTCGTCAACATCCTCGGCGGCTACGGCTACGTGCCGCTGCTCGCGTCGATGGAGCGCTGCGTGGATGCCGCGGAGAAGGGAACGCTGTGATCCTGATCGCGAGGCATGCCATCGGCAAACCCGTCCGCGGCGAAGCCTTGGTCGCGCACGACGGCTTCTCGGCGCGCTACGACCTCGACCGCGTCAAGGGCGTCTTCTCGCGCGCCTCGCACAAGCTCGCCGGGAAGTCCTACGCCGGCAAGGTCCTGGTGCTCGACACTGCCAAGGGCGGCGTGGCGAGCTCCTGGATGCTGCACGAGATGGCGGCGCGCGGCGTCGTGCCGCTCGCGCTGGTGCTGAACAGCGTCAACCCCATCCTCGTGCAGGGCGCCGCCTTCGGCAACGTGACGATGCTGGTCGGCTTCGACGGCGACGTCACCGCCAAGGTGCCGCACGGCGCGACCGTGGAGATCGACCCGGCAAGTCGCACGCTTCGAGTGCTTTGAGCTTCGACACCATCATCGTCGGGGCCGGTAGCGCCGGCTGCGTGCTTGCCGATCGCCTGACCGAGGACGGCAGGCGCAAGGTGCTGCTGCTGGAAGCCGGGCCGCCGGACGCCAATCCCTGGATCCACGTGCCGATCGGCTACGGCAAGACCATGCACCACCCGGTGCTGAACTGGGGCTTCTGGACCGAGCCCGACCCGAACATGAACGGCAGGCGGGTGTACTGGCCGCGCGGGCGCACGCTCGGCGGCTCGAGCGCGGTCAACGGCATGATCCAGATCCGCGGCCAGCCCGAGGATTTCGACGCCTGGGCAGCCGCCGGCGCCGCGGGCTGGAGCGCCCGCGACGTCGAGCCCTACTTCGCGAGATCGCTCGAGCGCGTCAGCGTGACGCGCATCGCCGAGCGCAGCGAGCTGGTCGATGCCTTCATCCGCGCCTGCGCCGAGCTCGGCATCCCGCCGAACGAGGACCTGAGCGGCGCGCAGCAGGAAGGCGCGGGGTATCTCCACCTCACCACGCGCAACGGCTGGCGCTGCTCGGCCGCCACCGCTTACCTCAAACCGGCGCGCGGCCGGGCCAACCTGACGGTGCGCACCGGCGCGCACGTCTCGCGCATTCTCTTCGAGGGCGCCCGCGCGGTCGGCGTGGAATGCAACGGCGAGCAGATCCCGGCCTCGGAGGTGATCCTCAGCGCCGGCGCGATCCAGAGCCCGCAGTTGTTGCAGGTCTCGGGCGTGGGGCCGAGAGAGGTTCTCTCTTCATTGCGAATCCCCGTGGTCGCCGAGCTGCCGGGGGTGGGCGAGAACCTGCAGGACCACCTGGCGCTGCGGCTCATCTACAAGTGCACGAAGCCAGTCACCACCAACGACGACCTGCGCAACGCCTGGCGCATGGGCCTCACCGGCCTCAAGTACGTGCTTTTCCGCCGCGGGCCGATGGCGGTCGGCGTGATGACCGCGGGCATGATCACGCGAGCGCTGCCCGACGCGCGCACGCCCGACATCCAGTTCTTCCTCAGCACCGTGAGCGCCGAAGAGCGCGGCGCGAAGCCGCATCCGTTCTCCGCGTTCACGCTGGTGTACTACCCGATGCGGCCGACGAGCCGCGGCCGGGTGCGCATCCGCTCGCGCGACGCCCGCGAGGCGCCCGCGATCGAGCCGAACTACCTCGCCACCGACTACGACCGGCGCCTCATGATCGAGGGCGCGAAGCTGGCCCGGCGCCTCGCCGCCGCGCCTTCGCTCGCGCCGTACGTGCTCGAGGAGTACAGGCCCGGAAAGGATCACTCCACCGATGCGCAGATCGTCGAAGCGGTGCGCAACCACGGCTCCTCCGGCTACCACCCGGTCGGTACGTGCCGGATGGGGAGCGACGAAGGCGCGGTGGTCGACCCTCAGCTGCGCGTGCGCGGCGCCGAGGGCCTGCGGGTGGTGGACGCCTCGGTGATGCCGCTGCTGGTGTCCGGAAACACCAACGCCGCGACGTTCATGATTGCGGAGAAGGCGGCGGACTTTCTCCGGGCTTAGAGAAATCGAGGTTTTCCGCCGGAGCGGCGCTTCCGCCGCCGCCGAGCAGCCGTTCCAGGTCGCGCACCACGCCGGCGGCGTCGGGCACCTGGCGCCCGAGCGTGCCGAGCAGCACCCGCACCGGCAGATCGGTGAGGGTGGGCTCGGGATGGTCGCGCAGGTGCGCGACGTTCTGCAGCGCCGGGATGATGCGCCCGCTTCTCACGCCGGCCATCTCGTTCTCCAGCCCCTGGATCATCGCCGCCTGGGCGCGGGCGATCCCGAGCAGCACTTCGGCGAGCTGTTGCGGCGTCATCGTCGTCCCCCTCGAAAAATTCCTCGCCGATGGTAGCATCCCGCCGCGATGCTCAACTGGCGGCGGCCCACCAACCTCGGCGTCAAGGACGGCAAGCTCGCGCGCTGCAAGCGCAGCCCCAACTGCGTCTCCTCGCAGGCCGATCCGTCCGACGCCGAGCACTACATCGCGCCGATCGCCTTCGCGGGCAGCATGGAGACGCTGCGCCAGGCGATCGCCGGGCTCGAGCTCGCGACCATCGTCGAGGCGCGCGAGGACTATCTCTACGCCGAGTTCCGCACCCCGATCCTGCGGTTTGTGGATGATGTGGAATTCTTAAAAGCGGGAGATTTGATTCACGTTCGCTCCGCCTCGCGCCTGGGCCGCAGGGACTTCAAGGCCAACCGCAACCGCATCGAGCAGCTGCGCAAGCTCATTCAATCTCTGCGATGAGCGGCTGGTGGTCGGAGGCGCGGCAGGCGCCGTCGATGCGGATCGAGCGCAGGCGCGGCACCAGGTCCTCGCTCGCGAACAGGTAGTCGCAGCAATAAGGTTTTTCTTCCTCGTACACATGGAACGTGTGCGGGTGCGGCTCGCCCGGATGCAGCGCCTCCCAGGCGTCGGCGAAGCCCTCCGCCTTCATGCGCTCGTGCAGCGGGTCGGCCGGCGGCAGGTTGAAGTCGCCGCAGACGAGCGCGCTCACCGGCCGCGCCAGCGGCGCGAACGGGCCTTCGCCTTTCTGCGCCAGCGGATGGTCCGCCTCGCGGTAGATCTCGCCGAGGCGGTCGATCTGCGCGGCGCGCAGCGTGCCCGAGTAGTACTCGAGGTGCGTGGTGATGACGCGCAGCGGCTCGCCGGGCGCCTCGATCACCGCCTCCAGCGCGCCGCGCGGCATCGACGGCGCCTCCGGGCGCCCGTACCACGGCAGCGCGTGGCGCAGCACGCGGCCGACGGGAAGGCGCGAAAAGATCGCATTGCCGAAGCGCTTGCGCCGGCCGCCTTCGCCGGGCAGGTCGACCGCGCCGGCAAAGAAGGCGGCGTAGCCCGGAAGCTCTTTCTGCAACGCCTCGATCTGGTTCTCGCCGGCGCTGCCGGGCAGGTCGGCGAAGCCGATCGCCACTTCCTGCAGGCAGATCACGTCGGCGCCCACGTCGTGCACATGCGCGGCGATGCGCGCGGGGTCCACCTTGCCGTCGAGCCCGCGGCACCATTGCACGTTCCAGTCGAGAAGAATCATGGGAAAGCTCCTCCAGGGCCCGATGATAGGATGCCCGCAAAACAATGCGCCTCGTCTTCAAGATCCTGCTGCTGATCGCCGCCGTGCTGGTGCTGGGCTTCGGCGCCTCCACGGTCTGGACGATCCAGCGCGAGAAGGAGCTGCTGGTCGAGCAGAGCAAGGTGTCGGCGCGGCGCGTCACGGCGACGCTCGTGGCGAGCATCGAGGCGGCCATGCTGCAGGAGCGGCCCGACGTCACGCGCATGGTGCTCGCCGAGCTGAAGACCGCCCCGGTCGAGCAGTTCGGCATCTACCGCAGGAACGGCGTCGAGGCCTTCACCGACCTTGCCACCGCCATGCAGGTGGACAAGGACGCCGGCCTGGCGCCGGAGGTGATGGCGAACATCAAGAAGATGCAGCGCGCGCCCGGCCCGCCGATGTCGGGGCCGGCGTTCACGCGCGCGCTCGAGACCATCGCCACCCAGGAGTCGCTCGAGGAGCGCCCGGAAGGTACCTTCTTCACCCTGCACCACCCGATCCCGAACGGCGAGAAGTGCCAGGGCTGCCACGGCGAGGACCACAAGGTGCGCGCGGTGGTGCGCGTGGCGACCTCGATGGAGCCGGTGTTCGCCGAGGTGCGCGCCCACCGCGACCGCCAGCTCCTCCTCGGCCTGCTCACCATCGTTGCCGCCGCGGTGGTGCTGACCCGGGCGATGCGCCGGGTGGTAGTGCGCCCGATTGAGGCGCTCGCCGAGGTGGCGCGGCGCGTCGGGGAGGGCGACTTCGGCGCCCGCGCTCCGGTCGCCTCGCGCGACGAAATCGGCCAGCTCGCCGGGGCATTCAACGACATGACCGCGCGATTGCAGGAGTCGCGCCAGCGCCTGGAGGTGCTGGAGCACATGAAAGGCGAGCTCGCCAAGTTCGTGCCCGAGTCGGTGAAGAAGATGCTCGAGCAGAACCCCAACGCCACCGAGCTGGAGAAGAAGAACGTCGAGGTGTCGGTGCTCTTCCTCGACATCTCCGGCTACACCAGGCTCTCCGAGACCCTCGAGCCGAAGAAGCTCAATCAGCTCGTGCAGGCCTACTTCTCCAGCTTCCTCGAGATCATCCAGGCGCACCACGGCGACATCAACGAGACCGCGGGCGACGGGCTGATGGT
>JBQTJF010000342.1:0-9269 GCA_052387375.1 Betaproteobacteria bacterium | reverse complement strand
GTGGTGGAGGCGTAACGCCCCCACCTTGCCGCGGGGGGTGTGGGTGAGCGCCGGCTGGCCCTTGGGGTAGTCCAGCCCGAGGCGCATCGCCTCGGACGCCGGCAGCGCCACCACCGTGCGCCGGTGTCGACGATGAAGCGCACCGGGATGCCGTTCACCGCGCCCTCGCTGAAGAAGTGGCCGCGCGAGTCGGCGGCAAGGGTGACGCTCGCCCGGTCGGAGGCGGCCCCGGCGCTGCGATAGTGCATGCCGCGCCGGAGCATGCGCCGCTGGCCGTCGATCTCGACGGTGGCGAGGTCGCCCTTCACCTCGAGCACGGTGATGCCGTTCCAGGTCTGGCCGACCTTGACCGTCTTGGGGTTGCCGCCGTCGACCGCGAGCACCGCGGCCTTGTCGCCGATCGTGCCGATCATCGACACGTCCGCCGCCGCCGCGGGCAGGCAGGCGAGGCCGAGGGCCGATAGCACAACGATACGCGCAATAATCGGGGGCATGAATCCGGTCGCTGTTTTCAGGATCGCCCGTACCGAAGGGCCGGGCTATTTTGCCACCTACCTCGAGCGCCGCTCAATTCCCCTGCAGCTCGTCGCGCTCGACGAGGGCGCCCCGGTGCCGCGCGACGCCCGGCGCTTCTCCGGCCTGGTCTTCATGGGCGGGCCGATGAGCGTGAACGACGAGCTGCCCTGGATCGCCCAGGCGCTCGAGCTGGTTCGTGACGCGGTGCGCAAGGACGTGCCGGTGCTCGGCCACTGCCTCGGCGGACAGCTCATGGCCAGGGCCTTCGGCGGCGCCGTGCGGGCGAACCCGGTCAAGGAGATCGGCTGGGGCGAGGTGCGCGTGGCGCAGAACCAGCTCGCGCGCGAGTGGCTGGGCGAGCTGCCCGCCTTCGAGTCCTTCCACTGGCACGGCGAGACCTTCAGCATCCCGCCCGGCGCCACGCGCGTCCTCGAGAGCGCGCACTGCCCGAACCAGGCCTTCGCCCTGGGCAAGCACTTCGGCATGCAGTGCCACGTCGAGATGACCGAGGAGTTGGTGAAGGCGTGGCTCTCCGGCGGCGCCGGCGAGGTCCGCGAGGCGGCCGCCAGCCCCGCGGTGCAGAGCCCCGAGGACATCCGGCGCAACCTCGCCCCGCGCCTCGACGCCCTGCACGCGGTCGCCGACCGCATCTACGACCGCTGGACCGAGGGGCTTTCGAAAGGCTAATCGAATCTGTCCGTGCGGCTGGTGATACCCCAGCCGATACCTCTGCGCGTGAAGGCTAAATGGTCCTCACGGCGCAGGCTGGTCGCCGCGGTGTCCCTCGCATACCGCCCGGGACCACGCGTAAACGCTAGCACCCGGCTTTAGTGACACCCGAGTTTCTTCTTGAGGGCGGACAGCATCTCCTGCTGCCTGGCGGCACTCATGCGCCTCACATTCAGTAGTTTCCACTGCACTCCGGGTAAGCGCTCGACTCCGTCGAGCCCGAGCAGGTTCCAATCAGGTTCGCCTTTCTTAAGCGACAACAAGAAATCCTTCTCGGCACCCGTCAGGCCAGCACGCAAGGCATCGATCAGGGATTCGCGAGCAGCGAGCAGGACCTCGTAGTCCACCGGCGCCGCAGTCATTCCTAGAAATTGGGACTCATAGGTTTGCCGAACGTCCAATCGCGTGGGATCAAGCAATTCGTTTATCGGGCGGTCATGGCTCGAGAGATATACAACGAATGCTCGGCGAATGTCGTCTGTTATGCCTTCGTTTTCTAGAAGGAGCTTTACATCAAATAGATCGCGCGGATGCTGGCGGTCGAGGGCCGCGCATAACTTGCCGCCATACAGATCCGGAAGCGACGCCGTGTTGATCGAAACGGACCGCTCGAACAGCGCTTCGGCCTCAGCCACCAAAGTTCGCTCCTGGCAGGGAAATACCGTTCCTCGTATGTTCAGATTCGGTTCGATCTTGATCTCTGCACCATTCGAGCGCACATAAAGCTTCGTTACGTTCTCGCCCTCGCCACGACTTTCGACAACCTCCGCCCGAAGCGAGCGCTGTAGAGTCGTACTAACGCGTTGTAGCGCGGCGCTCATTGCTCGAAGGGAATCGGGTCGCGACTCGAGGGGAACGTACGTCAAGTCGATGTCAACCGATAGTCTCGGCATGTTTCGCACGAAAAGGTTGATTGCTGTGCCACCTTTCAATGCGAAGCACCCTTCCGCCGCAACGGCCGGAAGCGCTCGTACCATGAGGTCGGCTTGCTTGTAGTAACGGCCATCCTTCACGGGCGGTCGCTAACCGAATAGTCGCGCTCACTATCGACGGGAAGCACAAGTTGATACTTCGGGTGTAGACGGCCACCTTTGCTGCCCTTGATTAGCACCCGCTTCCCCTTGCCGAGATCGGTGTTAGATAGATCGAGCTTGTTCACCCATGGGTGGCGGGCCTCGTCCGCAAGGACAAGAAAGAGTCGCTTTACCTTGACCGAATTGCATGTCTCGAGAAGCCTCTGGACCAGCGCGGGCCGCAACGTCGCCAAGCCCTCCATCAGCAATCTCGCCTCCCCAAGCGATTCCTTTCGAGGAACGAGATGTAGAAGCTCCATGAATGCTCGCTCGCGAGACGAAACCTGCAGCGGCAGTTCCCGCTGTATATGCTCGGTTAGACCGAGATCGCGAGGAAAGAGATTGGTAGCGGTATAGAGAACCTTCACGTTCCAGTTGTGGGTTCGGAACCAAACAGGAAGACGTTCGCCGGTTTCGCCGTAGAGAGTGAGGCGCCCGCCGCCTAACGGTAGGAAATGTGCTTCGCCGTGCAGCTCAAGCGCGGTTTTTCCGCCTGGGTGAACGCTCATGTGCAACAACTTCTGCATCGACCAGACGGCGCCGGTCCAATCGACGTTGACGTCGTCCGCGCGGACGTAAGCCCCATGAGCCAGGCGGCGAAGCCAAGAAGTCTTTCGGTAAGTGTCGGCGAGCTGGCGGGACACTCCTTGATCTCGAAGCCAGCTAGCGGGTCCTACTGCTCCCTTCGGCCAGTTCGTAAGTAGCTGGTTTATTTTGCTTCGAGAATGACTATCCATTGTGGACGATTATGTTCTGGAGTAAACGCAGGTCAAGCGCTGACTTGCTTTGGGCCGGGTTAGTTTCTTTTCATACCAGAAAGACAATAACATATAGTCATAAAAGGAGTAAAAGACTCAAAACAATAAGGGGGAGCTGTAAGGACTGGCAGAAGAGACTCTAGGCCCGCCGCGTCAAGCTACGCTTATGATCGCTGTTCCGCGCGCGGACGTCGGAGGATCCCAGCTTCTAGATTATTTGCCGAAGGCCTTCATCGCTTCTTCGAGCGGCACGACGAGCGGCAGCAGGCCGACGCCCATCATGACGGCGAGGGTCTTGTCGAGCCGGGCGGTGGCCTTGCCGTTCTCCAGCTCGATGAAGAAGCGATAGCCGACGCCGCAGCGCTCGGCGGCTTCTCGGTAGCTCAGTTTCAGCGCTGCCCGGGCGCGGCGGATGGCAGCCCCAAGCTCGGCGGCGGAGGTGACCAGTTCGACGACAGGTTGCACCGGACCTAGTCGCGGAAGTTGATGTACTGCAGCGGCAGGTCGGTGACCGACTTCTTGACGAGCTGGATGGCGAGCTGCAGGTCGTCCTTCTTCGCGCCGGAGACGCGCACCGCGTCGCCCTGGATCGAGGCGGCGACCTTCAGCTTCGCGTCCTTGATCAGCTTCTGGATCTGCTTGCCTTTCTCCTGCGGCACCCCGACCTTGACCTTGACCGGGCGCTTCACCTTGTCGCCGGAGATCTTCTCGACGGCGCCGGACTCGAGCGCGCGGACGTCGACGTTCCTCTTGGCGAGGCGCGCGCGCAGCATGTCCATGACCTGGCCGAGCTTGAACTCGTCGTCGGCGTAGACGGTGAGCTCGAGCTCGTTCTGCTCGATGCGCGCATCCGAGCCCTTGAAGTCGAAGCGCGTCGAGATCTCCCGGTTGGCCTGCTCGACGGCGTTCTTCACTTCCTGCTGGTTGACCTGCGAGACGATGTCGAAGGAGGGCATGGCTCAGCGGGCGTTGAGGCGCTGCAGCTCGTCGATCCAGCGCGTGGTGACGGCGCGGATCCACTGCAGGTCGGCGGGCGAGTGGTGCTCGGCGAGCACGGTCAGGTCGAGCGCCTTGCCGTGCACGAGCATCAGGCTGCGCGTGGAGAGGAATTCCTGCGGCTCGGCGCCGCGGCGCGCCGGCGGCGCCTTGAAGCGCAGCTGCACCGAGAACACGTCGCGCTCCTTGCGCAGCTCGGCCTCGGCGCCGGCGGCCTCGCGCGCGGCGGCGTCGACGAGCTGCTGGAAGGCGGCGGGGGTGATGCGCTCGCGCTCGCTCGCCTTGGGCGTCACCACCAGCATGTAGCGGCGGAACTCGGGCGTGTCGCCGGTCATGAAGCGGCGCAGGTCGCCGTCGGAGATGGCGAACATCAGGATCTTGTTCGACGGCGAGGTCTGCGACTCGGCGAGCTCCTGCAGGCGCGGCGAGCCGGTGAAGCTCGAGTCGGCGAACCCCGGCGGCGCGTCGAGGGCGATCCTCGCCTCGCCGACCTGGACGGCGAACGGGGCGCCCCAGGCGTGGGAAGCGAGCAGGGCGAGGATGACGGCCATCCTGCTCACGACTTCCTGCCTCTTTTCGCGGCGATGCGCATGCGCAGGGCGTTCAGGCGGATGAAGCCCGCGGCGTCGGCCTGATCGTAGGCGCCCCTGTCGTCCTCGAAGGTGGCGATGGAGGGGTCGAAGAGCGAGTCGCGCCGGGAGCGGCGCCCGGTCACCAGCACCGTGCCCTTGTACAGGCGCACGCGCACCGTGCCGTTGACGTGCGCCTGCGACTCGTCGATCAGCGTCTGCAGCAGCCGCCGCTCCGGGCTGAACCAGTAGCCGTTGTAGATGAGCCGCGCGTAGCGCGGCATCAGGTCGTCCTTGAGCGCGAGCACCTCGCGGTCGAGGGTGATCGACTCGATGGCGCGGTGCGCCTTGAGCATGATGGTGCCGCCGGGGGTCTCGTAGCAGCCGCGGCTCTTCATGCCGACGTAGCGGTCCTCGACCAAGTCCAGCCGCCCGACGCCGTGGCGGCCGCCGAGGCGGTTCAGCTCGGCCAGCACTTTCCCGGGGGAGAGGCGCTTCCCGTCGGCGGCGACGATGTCGCCGCGGCGGTACTCGAGCTCGACGGTCTGCGCGCGCGCGGGCGCTTTCTCCGGCGAGACGGTGATGCGCCACATCGACTCCTCGGGCGCGTAGTCCGGGTCCTCGAGAATGCCGCCTTCGTAGGAGATGTGCAGCAGGTTGGCGTCCATGGAGTAGGGCGCGCCGCCCTTCTTCTTCTTGAAGTCGACCGGGATGCGGTGCTGCGCCGCGTAGGCGAGCAGCTTCTCGCGCGAGCCGAGGTCCCACTCGCGCCAGGGGGCGATGATCTTCACCTCGGGCATCAGCGCGTAGGCGCCGAGCTCGAAGCGCACCTGGTCGTTGCCCTTGCCGGTGGCACCGTGGGAGATGGCATCGGCATGAGTGCGTCTGGCGATCTTCACCAGGTGTTGGGCGATGAGAGGCCGCGCGATCGAGGTGCCGAGCAGGTACTCGCCCTCGTACACCGCGTTGGCGCGGAACATGGGGAAGACGAAATCGCGCACGAACTCCTCGCGCAGGTCCTCGACGAAGATCTGCTTCACGCCGAGCTTCTTCGCCTTTCTTCTCGCCGGCTCGAGCTCCCCGCCCTGGCCGATGTCGGCGGTGAAGGTGACCACCTCGCAGCCGTACTCCTCCTGCAGCCATTTCAGGATCACCGAGGTGTCGAGCCCCCCGGAGTAGGCGAGCACGACTTTGCGGATGCCGTTCATTTTTTCTGCGTGACCAGGAACTCGAGCAGCGCCTTCTGCGTGTGCAGCCGGTTCTCCGCCTCTTCCCAGACCACCGACTGCGGGCCGTCGATCACCTCGGCGGCCACTTCCTCGCCGCGGTGCGCCGGCAGGCAGTGCATGAACAGCGCGTCGGGCTTCGCCGCGCGCATCATCTCGGCGTCGACCTGCCAGTCCTGGAAGTCGCGCCGGCGCTCGGCGTTCTCCGCCTCGAAGCCCATCGAGGTCCACACGTCGGTGGTGACGAGGTCGGCGCCGCGCACCGCCTGCATCGGGTCGGCGAACGACTCGCAGTTTTTCACGACTCTTTCCGGCTCGATTTCATAGCCCGGCGGCGTCGAGATGTTCAGCTTGAAGTCGAGCACCTGCGCCGCCTGCAGCCAGGTGTTGCAGACGTTGTTCGAGTCGCCGATCCAGGCCACGGTGCGGCCGCGGATCGGGCCGCGCGCCTCGACGTAGGTGAAGACGTCGGCCAGGATCTGGCAGGGGTGGTACTCGTTGGTGAGGCCGTTGATCACCGGCACGCGCGAGTGCCTGGCGAAGCGCGTGACGATGTCCTGCTCGAAGGTGCGGATCATCACCACGTCGCACATGCGCGACACCACCTCGCCCATGTCCTCGACCGGCTCGCCGCGGCCGAGCTGCGAGTCGCGCGTGGCGAGGAAGATGGCGGCGCCGCCGAGCTGGTGCATGCCCGCCTCGAAGGAGAGGCGCGTGCGCGTCGAGGCCTTGTCGAAGATCATCACCAGCGTGCGGTCCTCGAGCGGCCAGTAGCGCTCGTAGCTCTTGAACTTCGCTTTTATCCACCGGGTGCGCTCGAAGAGGTGCTCGTATTCCTGGCGCGTGAGGTCGTCGAAGCGGAGGTAGTGGCGGACTTGCGCCGTCATGCCGCCGCGCGCTTGTCGGAGAAGGCGCGCACCAGCGGCAGCAGCCGGTCCACCACCTCGCGCGCCTCGGCGTCGTTCATCACCAGCGGCGGCAGCAGGCGGATGACGTTCTCCGCGGTGACGTTGATGACCAGCCCGGCGTCGAGCGCCGCCTTCACCAGCTCGCCGCAGGGCCGCGGCATCTCCACGCCGATCATCAGGCCCATGCCGCGCACTTCGGTGCACACGCTGCCGAGATCTTTCCTGAGAGCGTCCTGGATGATGCCGCCGACCCGCGCCGCGTTCTGCAGCAGGTTTTCCTCCTTGAGCGTATCGATGGTGGTCACCAGCGCCGTCATGGCGAGCGGGTTGCCGCCGAAGGTCGAGCCGTGGTTGCCGGGCTTGAACACGCCCTTGGCGCGCCCGCCGACCACGCAGGCGCCCACCGGCACGCCGGAGGCGAGGCCCTTGGCGAGCGCCACCACGTCCGGGGCGATGCCGGCGTGCTGGTAGACGAACCACTTGCCGGTGCGGCCGAGGCCGCACTGCACCTCGTCGGAGATGAACAGCCACTCCCGGCGCTCGCAGATCTCCTTCAGCCCGCGCAGGTACTCCAGGCGCGAGACGTTGATGCCGCCTTCGCCCTGGATCGGCTCGACCAGCACCGCGACGACGTTGCGGTTGTTCTCCGCCACCTGGCGCACGGCGTCGAGGTCGTTGAGCGGCACGCGCACGAAGCCCTGCACCAGCGGCTCGAAGCCGGCCTGCACCTTGCGGCTGCCGGTCGCGGAGAGCGTGGCGAGCGAGCGGCCGTGGAATGCCTTCTCCATGACGATGATGGCCGGCTCCGCGACGCCGCGGTCGTGGCCGTATTTGCGCGCCACCTTGATCGAGGCCTCGGTCGCCTCGAGGCCGGAGTTGCAGAAGAACACCTCGTCCAGGCCGGTGATCTCGGCGACGCGGTCGGCGGCGGCCTCCTGGAGGGGGATGCGCCAGAGGTTGGAGGTGTGGATCACCCCCGAGGCGATGCGCGCCGAAAGGGCGCGCGTCAGCTTCGGATGCGCGTAGCCGAGCGTGTTCACGGCGATGCCGGCGAGCGCATCGAGGTACTTGCGGCCGTCCTCGTCCCAGAGCCACACGCCCTCGCCGCGCACGAAGGCGACCGGCTGCCGGGCGTAGGTGTTCATCAAATGGGACATGCGTCCCTCCCAATGAAAAACGGCGGCACAGGCCGCCGTTGCGTAAATCCTATAGCTTCACCCGAGGGGCTTCAAGCCCTTCTCCTCGGCGGGCCGCAGCACGCGGATGCAGGGCAGGTAGCCCTCGTGCACGATGCCATGCATCTCCATGCGCTTGTGCGAGTGCAGGAGCTGGCCGAGGTACTCGAGCACCTTGCCGGTGATCGCCTGCCCCGGCACGAGCACCGGGATGCCCGGCGGGTAGGGGACGATCTGGTCGGCGCAGGTGCGGCCGGCGAGCGCCCGGTTCACCCGCTCGCGCTCGTCGAAGACGGGCACCAGCTCCCCGCCGCAGTAATACGCATCCCTGGGCAAGTGCTTCAATCTTGTAAAACCCGGAATCTCCGGGGTCTGAACCAGGCGGCGCGGGTGGCGCCCCTCGCGCGCGATGAGCATCAGCGCGTCGTAGAGGCGAGAGAGCTTGGAGCTGGTGGTGCCGATGGTGAGTAGCAGCGTCAGCGTGTTGAAGGTCGACTTCTCGACCTGGATGTTGAAGCGCTCGAAGAGCTGCTTCTGCAGGTCCTCGACGGTGTAGCCGCAGCCGGAGATGTCGATCGTCACCTTGGTCGGGTCGAGGCGGATGCCCTCGCCCTTCACCGCCGCGGGCAGCAGGTCCTCGAGCTCCAGCACGCGAAACACGCGCGTTGAATTCACCAGTTTTCTGACTTCAGCGGCAAGTTCGAGGGTGCGCGAAAGCAGCTTGTAGCCCTCCATCACCGCCTGCTTGCGTGCCACATCCAGGCTGGCGATCAGCCCGTACTGCGGGCTGGTCGAGGTGTGCATGTTGAAGTTCTCGCGGAAGAGGTGCTCGCGGAAGTCCGGGTCGTTGACGTGGATCATCGAGGCCTGCGAGAAGGCCGAGAGCACCTTGTGCGTCGACTGCGTGGCGTAGTCGGCGCCGGCCTCGAGCGCGGTGGGGCGGAACTCGGGGTGGAAGCGGGCGAAGCCGTACCAGGCCTCGTCGATGATCACCTTGATGCCTTTCGCGTGCGCCGCCTCGACGATCGGCTCCAGGTCGTAGCGCAGGCCGTCGTAGGTGCAGGAGGTGAGGATCAGCGCCTGCGCGTCGGGATGTTGTTTTATGGATCTGAATAAATCCTTTTTCGATACAGGGCCGTAAAGCCCGTACTTCCGGTTGAGCGACGAGTCGAGGTAGATCGGGTGCGCGCCGGAGAGCACCACGCCGTGGTGCACGCTCTTGTGGCAGTTGCGGTCGAGGATCAGCTTCTCGCCCGGGGCGAGCAGGGTCTGGAAGATGACCTTGTTGGCGGTGGAGGTGCCGTTGGTGGCGAAGAAGG
>JBQTJF010000341.1:0-5600 GCA_052387375.1 Betaproteobacteria bacterium | reverse complement strand
GTACACGGTAAGCACGCGGAAGACGTTGATCGCCACGGCGCATACCTCGGCCAGCCGCTCGGCCGCGCCGGGCTGCTTCGACAGCTCCCAGGGCTTGTGCTCGTCGACGAACTGGTTCGCGAGGTCTGCGAGCGCCATCACCTCGCGCAGCGCCTTGCCGAACTCGCGGCTCTCGTAGAGCGCGGCGATCTCCGCGGCCTTCGCCTGGCAGTCCGCGAGCAGGCGATCGCTCCCGGCGGCGGCCAGCTCGCCGGCGAACTTGCGCTGGATGAACACCGCGCAGCGGCTGGCGATGTTGACGTACTTTCCGACGAGGTCGGCGTTCACGCGGGCGAGGAAATCCCCGGGGTTGAAATCGAGGTCCTCGACGTTGCCGTTGAGCTTGGCGGCGATGTAGTAGCGCAGCCATTCGGGGTTCATGCCGAGCACGAGGTAGCGCAGCGGGCTGATACCGGTGCCGCGCGACTTGGACATCTTGTCGCCCGACACGGTGATGAAGCCGTGCACGTAGACGTGGTCCGGCACCTTGTAGGGCGCGCCCGCGAACTTCAGCATCGCCGGCCAGAACAGCGTGTGGAAGTAGATGATGTCCTTGCCGATGAAGTGGATCTGCTCGGTGCCGAGATCCTGGAGGAAGCGCGCGAAATCGAGCCCGCGCCTGGCGCAATAGTTCTTGAAGCTGGCGAGGTAGCCGATCGGGGCATCGAGCCACACGTACAGGTATTTCTCCTCGGCGATGTCGGGGATACGGATGCCGAAGTAAGGCGGGTCGCGCGAGATGTCCCAGTCGGAGAGCGCCTTGTCGCCCTCGCCCTCGAGCCATTCCTTCGCCTTGTTGACGACCTGGGGCTGCAGGCGGCCCGGCGTCTCGAGCCACTGCTTGAGGAAGGCCCGGCATTTCGGATCCGAGAGCTTGAAGAAATGGTGCTCCGAGCGCTTCAGGACCGGCTTCGCGCCGGAAAGCGCCGAGTAGGGGTTCTTCAGCTCGGTGGCCGAATAGGCCTTGCTGCAGTTCTCGCACGCGTCGCCGTACTGGTCCTTGGCCGCGCAGTTGGGGCACTCGCCCTTGATGTAGCGGTCGGCGAGGAACATGCCCTTGACCGGGTCGAAGAACTGCTCGACCGGCTTGGTGTAGACCAGGCCCGCCGCCTTCAGCTTCCGGTAAACGTCCTGCGACAGCTCGACGTTCTCGGGGGAGTCCGTGGAATGCCAGTTGTCGAAGGAGATGTGGAAGCCCTGCAGGTAGCGCGGCCGCTCCGCCGCGACGCGCGCCACGAGCTCGCGCGGCGCGATGCCCTCGGCCTCCGCCTTGAGCATGATCGGCGCGCCGTGCGCGTCGTCCGCCCCGACGAAATGCACCTCGTGCCCCTGCATGCGCTGGAAGCGCACCCAGATGTCGGCCTGGATGTACTCCATGATGTGGCCGATGTGGAACGAGCCATTGGCGTACGGCAGCGCGGTGGTGACGAAGAGCCGGCGGCGGGGCATGAATCCTGCTCGGGGAAAGGGGAAATTTTAGCTTACACTTCAAGCATGTCTCTCACCGAGTCCCGCGTCCAGGAAGCGCTGCGCGGCCTGGTCGACCCGAACACCGGCAAGGATTTCGTCGCCGGCCGCGCGGTGCGCAACATCAAGATCTCTGGCGACGACGTGTCGCTCGACATCGAGCTCGGCTACCCGGGCAGGAGCCAGCACGAGCCGATCCGCCGCCAGGTGGTGCAGGCGCTGAAGACGGCCGGCGCAGCTGGCGTGTCAGTGCGCGTCTCCTCGAAGGTCGTGGCGCATGCGGTGCAGCGCGGCGTGAAGCTCGTGCCGGGCATCAAGAACATCATTGCCGTCGCCTCCGGCAAGGGCGGCGTGGGCAAGTCCACCACCGCGGTCAACCTCGCCCTCGCGCTCGCTGCCGAGGGCGCCGCGGTCGGCGTTCTCGACGCCGATATCTACGGCCCCTCGCAGCCAACGATGCTCGGCATCGCCGGGCGTCCGGAATCGCGGGACGGCAAGAGCCTCGAGCCGATGCAGGGCCACGGCCTGCAGGCCATCTCGATCGGCTTCCTGATCGACGTCGATACGCCGATGGTCTGGCGTGGCCCGATGGTCACCCAGGCGCTGGAGCAGCTGCTGAAGGACACGCGCTGGCGCGATCTCGACTACCTCGTCGTCGATCTGCCCCCAGGCACCGGCGACATCCAGCTCACGCTGGCGCAGAAGGTGCCGGTCACCGGCGCCGTGATCGTCACCACGCCGCAGGACATCGCCCTCATCGACGCGCGCAAGGGACTGAAGATGTTCGAGAAGGTCGGCATACCGATCCTTGGCGTAGTGGAGAACATGTCCTTCCACGTCTGCCCCAAGTGCGGCCACGAAAGCCACATTTTCGGCTCGGGCGGCGCCGAGCACATGTGCCGCGACTACGGCACCGAGCTGCTCGGCCAGCTGCCGCTCGCCGAGTCGATCCGCAGCCAGGCCGACTCGGGCAAGCCGACCGTGGTGTCCGAGCCCGACGGCCCGCTGGCCGAGATCTACCGCCGCATCGCGCGGCGCTGCGCGGTGAAGATCGCCGAGTCGCAGCGCGACATGACCTCCAAGTTCCCCAACATCGTCGTGCAGAACACCTAGGCGGGCATCTCGCCGAGCACCGTACAACGGCGAATCACGCGCCCCTGCGTGGCGGCGTCGTAGGGCGTAGCGCGGTGCATCACGCAACGGTTGTCCCACACGATCAGCTCGCGGGCCTTCCAGCGGTGCTCGTAGGTCAGGTCCGGATGGACGGCAAGCGCGTTCAGCTCCTCGATTTGCGCGCGCCCTTCCTCGTAGGGCATGCCGACGATGTATTCCGCGTGATCGCCGAGAAACAGGCACCGGCGCCCGGTTTCGGGGTGCGTGCGCACGACGGGATGATCCACCGGCGGTCTGGCGCGGCGCTGCGCCTCGGTCAGCGGCTCCTCCCCGTGGCGCCGGTTGCGCGAGAAATCGAGGTTGTGCACGGCGCGCAGGCCGGCGATGCGCGCCTTCAAGCGCGTGTCCAGGCGCTCGTACGCGCCATACAGGTCGCAGAAATGCGTCTCCCCGCCACGCTCGGGCATGACCTCACCGTAGATGATCGTAGCCTGCCCGGTGACCCGCTGCCACGAGCCGTCGGTATGCCAGGCGAGCGTGCCCTTGTCCGGATGGCGGCCGCTCGGCTTGCCGTCCGCATCGAGATTCGACAGCCGGTACAACTCCGGATGTCCGTCGGCGTGATACTGGTTCATGACATGGATCTGCACCTCGCCGAAGCGGCGGGCGAACGCCACCTGGCGGCCGGGAGGCAGATCCTGCGGCGAGAAGAGCAGCACCTGGAAGCGAAGAAACGCCCGGTACAGCGCGCGGAAAGTCTCCGCGTCGGTCTCGTCCGCCACCGCGATGCCCGTAATCTCGGCGCCGAGGTTCGGTGTCAACGGCCGGACGGAGAACATAGAATCAAGTCTAGTCCAGCGGAGCAAATAATGACCATCAAATCAGACAAGTGGATCCGCCGCATGGCCGTCGAGCAGGGCATGATCGAGCCCTTCGAGGCGGCGCAGGTGAAGAGCCGCGACGGCCGGAAGATCGTTTCCTACGGCACGTCCAGCTACGGCTACGATATCCGCTGTTCGACCGAATTCAAGATCTTCACCAACATCAATTCCACCATCGTCGATCCGAAGGCCTTCGACGAGAAGAACTTCGTCGACTACCGCGGCGAGGTGTGCATCATCCCGCCGAACTCGTTCGCCCTGGCGCGCACCGTCGAGTACTTCCGCATTCCGCGCAACGTCCTCACCGTGTGCCTGGGCAAGTCGACCTATGCGCGCTGCGGCATCATCGTCAACGTGACACCGCTCGAGCCGGAGTGGGAAGGGCACGTCACGCTGGAGTTCTCGAACACCACGCCGCTGCCGGCCCGCGTCTACGCCAACGAGGGCGTCGCGCAGGTGATCTTCCTCGAGTCCGACGAGCCCTGCGAGACCTCCTACCGCGAGCGCGGCGGCAAGTACCAGGGGCAGAAGGGCGTCACGCTGCCGCGGATGTGAGTACACAATATATAGTACGGGCCGGCGTTCAGGTCTGGTACCTATAGTAGTTTCTCAAGATCGCGGCGCGCCGCAAAAAAATCGCAAAAAACCCTTGACATAGGGGGTCATGTCCCTATACTCCGCTCAAGTTTTTTTCCTTTTGGATTCAGTGAGGAAAAGGTGTTCACGATGAGAGAGACGACGAGCCGCCGGGCGTACGAAGTGTGCGTCCGTGACATTCCCGAAACTTAGGTGGAACCGAGGAGACTTTGATGGGGGACCGCAGTAGCATCGCGCGCAGCAGACAAGCCGCACTTCAGAAGCCGCAGCCGCAAGAGAATCTCTTCGACACGCATCCCGAAGTCAGCCTCGACTTCGAGATCGTCCGCCAGGCGGCACGCCAGAAATACACCCGGCCGTTCCTGATCCTCGACACCGCCATCGTGCGCGGCAAGGTCAGGCGCTTCCGTGCGGCCATGCCGCGCGTGCGGCCACACTATGCCGTCAAGGCGAACCCGGACCGGCGCGTGCTGAAGGTGCTCGCCCAGGAGGGCTGCGGCTTCGAGATCGCCTCCACCGCCGAGCTCGACCTGCTGCTCGCCCTCGGCGTGCCGGCCGCCGAGGTGTTCTACTCGAACCCGGTCAGGTCGCGGGAGTCCATCGGCTACGCCGCCGCCAAGGGCGTCGAGTGGTTCGTCGTCGACAGCGTCGACGAGCTGCGCCGGGTCTTCGAGACCAAGCGCGACGCCAAGATCTACCTGCGCATCGCCACCCCGAACATCGGCAGCGACTGGCCGCTCTCGGGCACGTTCGGCGCCGGCGCCGCCGACGCGCGCGAGATCGTCGCCAGCGCGGCCAGGCTCGGCGCCGATCTCGCCGGCGTGACGTTCCACGTCGGCTCGCAATGCCGCAACCCCGAGAACTGGCGCGTCGCCCTCGAGAAGGCGCGCGGCCTATTCGACCACATGGCGAAGTCGGGCCTCAAGCCGCGGCTGCTCAACATCGGCGGCGGCTTTCCGGTGCGCCACGTCCGCCCGATCCCGTCGATCGAGGTGGTCGGCGCGGTGGTCAACGAGGGCCTCAAGGCCTTCGGCGTGGACGTGCAGGTCATCGCCGAGCCCGGGCGCTACCTCGTCTCCGACGCCGGCTACTTCGTCTGCCGCGTGCTCGGCACGGCGTCGCGCGCCGGCAAGCGCTGGATGCACTGGGACGCCGGCCTCTTCGGCGGCGTCATCGAGTCGAGCGAAGGCCTGAAGTACCGCATCCGCACCGACCGCGCCGGCCCCGACGCGCCGTGGACGGTCGGCGGGCCGACCTGCGACTCGGTCGACGTCGTCATGCGCGACGAGCCGCTGCCTTCCGACCTGCAGGAGGGCGACTTCGTCTACATCCGCAACGCCGGCGCCTACACCACGGCCTACGCCAGCCAGTTCAACGGCTTTCCGCTGCCGGAGGTGCGCGTCTTCGAAAGCAAGGCGGACTAGGCTAGGCCTAGGCCAGGCCTAGGCCCAATGCCGGTTAGTTAAGCCGGTTTCTTTCATTGTTCCGGTAGCTTAGCGCAGT
>JBQTJF010000340.1:0-3761 GCA_052387375.1 Betaproteobacteria bacterium | reverse complement strand
TCGACCAAGGCGAGGCGCAGTTCGAACAACGACACCGCCAGCGCGTGCTTGCTTCGCTCAAGCGCAAAGCCGCAGACTTGGGCATGCAATTGGTGTCCGTTCAGCCCGCATGGCGGGGGGTTTTGTTTTTGGGGGGCTTGGAAGCGGCGGGCGAGAAGCCAAAAATGGGTACGATCGTACCCATTTCACAAGAACTCAAAAAAGCAACCCCCCGCTCCCCCCGACTGGATCGGGGGTCGCTCCCCCCTTGTCAGGGGGGCGGCAGCGGTACCGCTTCTTCTTACCCTTGAGCTTCTTGCGAGCCAGAGCGGCGCCGGCGGCGAGCGCCTTGAGCTTGGCGATGGCGATCTCGCGGTCCATCGGCGCCATGCCGCAGTTGGTGCAGGGGAAGAGGTGCTTCAGCGGCACGTAGCGCGACGCCTCTTCAATAACGCGTGAAACTTCCTGTGGTGATTCGATCCTGTCGGTGGCGACGTCGATCACGCCGACCAGCACGTCCTTGCCCTTGAGCAGCTTCATCAGCTCCATCGGCACGCGCGAGTCGATGCACTCGAGCGACACCTGGTCGATCCTGCTTTTCGCGAGCGCGGGGAAGATCTGCTCGTACTGGCGCCATTCGCCGCCCAGGGTCTTCTTCCAGTCGATGTTGGCCTGGATGCCGTAGCCGTAGCAGATGTGCACGCAGGTCGTGCACTTCAGGCCTTCGATGGCGCGGTGCAGCGCTTTGATGCCCCAGCGCTTGACGTCGTCCATGTAGACGTTGAAGGCCGGCTCGTCGAACTGGATCACGTCGATGCCATCCTTCTCGAGCGCGCGCGCCTCCTGGTTGAGCAGGCCGGCGAACGCCATGGCGAGCTTCTCGCGGTTGCCGTAGTGCTCGTCGGCGATCGTGTCGACGATGGTCATAGGCCCGGGAAGAGTGAACTTACGACGCTTGGAAGTGTGATTTTTTAGTAGAAGAGCCTCTGCCTGGTGGACCCTTCCTTTCAGGCGCAGCTCGCCGGTGACCACCGGCACCATCGCCTCGTAGCGGTTGTCGCGGATGCCCATCTTCACCTTGCGGCTGAAGTCGATGCCCTCGACGAACTCGAGGAAGCCGTGCACGAAGTGCTGGCGCGACTGCTCGCCGTCGCTGACGATGTCGATGCCGGCGTCCTCCTGCTCCTTGAGCCACAGGATGGTGGCGTCGCGCTTCGCTTGCGCGAGCTCGGGCCCGGCGGCTTTCCAGGCCGGCCAGAGCTTCTTCGTCTCCGCCAGCCAGGCCGGCTTGGGGAGGCTTCCTGCGAGGGTGGTGTCGAGCATGTCGTGATTTTGAGACAGCGACGATTTGGCGATACCTAACTATAATTTGCCGCGACAAGCGTCGTAGTGCTTTTTGGGAGGGCTGCTTGGCTGGCGTCTTGATCGGCACCTTCTTTTCCTTTCTGCTGGGGTCCTTCCAGCCGGCCGCCGGGCCGGACTGGATGTGGGCGGGCGGGCGCACCGACCCGATTCGCTGCCTGTACTTCCGCCAGGACGGCAGCTTCCGCCGCTTCGGCCGCATTGCGCTCCTGGCGACGCTCGCCGCCGGTTCCGGCGCTATTTACTGGATGCTGGCGCGCTTCTAGCCGTATCCTATGCTCCGTAGTCCCACAAACAAAAGGGGGAGCAGATGACCAAGCTGATCGTAGCGGCGGTGGTGGTGGGCCTGGGCCTCGCCTCGCCCGCCTGGGCGCAGCGCAAGGACTGCAACGAGCTGAAGGGCGAGATCGACGCCAAGATCAAGAAGAACGGCGTCGAGAAGTTCTCGCTGGACATCGTCGACAAGGACGCGCAGGCCGACGGCAAGGTGGTCGGCACCTGCGACGGCGGCACCAAGAAGATCGTCTACAAGCGCGGCTAGAAAAGTCGCCCCCGCGACGGCGGGGGCCCAATCTTGTCTTTGAAATGCATGGATTCCCGCTTTCGCGGGAACGACCTCTTGCCGCTTTAGCGCTTCGCTTCCCTCGCCGTCAGCACCCAGAGCGCGGCGAGCGCCTGGCCGGCGGCGAGCAGCCCGAAGGCGGCGCGGTAGGCGTCGGGATGGTGCCCGCCCCCGCCCGAGGGCCACAGGCCGAGGATCGCGCCGACCCCCCACTGCGCGGCGAAGGACGTCGCGAAGAGGAGCAGGTTCGAGGCGGTGGTCACCCGGCCGGTCTGGGCCGGCGGCACGAGCTGGGTAAGCAGCGAGTAGGCGATGATGGCGGCGATGCTCGCCGCGGCGAAAAGCACCATGGCGAGCGCCGCGCCGCCGCGCACCCCGAGCGCGATCGGCACGAAGGCCGCGACGGTCAGCAGCATTCCCACCTGGTAGATGCGCAAGAGCGAGATGCCGCGCAGCGCCAGCCTGTCGCTCACCGGGCCGAGCGCGAAGGAGGCGACGAGGTAGGCGAGGGCGGAGGCGAACAGGATGTCGGCTGCCGCGGCGCGCTCGAAGCCGTGCACGTCGGCGAGCCAGGGGGCGAACCACAGCCCCTGCAGCGCCTGGAAGGTCGCCTGCGACAGCACCAGCGGCAGCGCCAGCCGCCAGAACTCCAGCCGCGCGAAGATCGCCCCGACCTTGCGGAACTGCTCGCCCCAGCTTTCGCCGCGCGCCTGGGCCTCGCGCTCCGGCACGGCGAAGTAGATGAACGCGGCCGAGGCGAGGCTGAGCGCGGCGACGGCGAAGAACAGCGCGCGCCAGCCGAACGGCCCGAGCAGCGCCTCGGCGGGCGCGGTCGCCGAGAGCGTGCCGATGCTGCCGACGCCGATCATCCAGCCGTTCAGCGCGGTGAGGCGCTGCGGCGGGAACCAGAGCGTGAAGGCCTTGATCGAGCCCATCAGGCCGGCCGACACGCCCAGGCCGATGAGCGCGCGCCCGATCGAGAGCGTGGCGACGTCCTGCGCCAGGCCGAAGGTGAGCGCGCCCGCGGCGGCGACGCACATCAGCGCCGAGTTGCAGCGGCGCGGCCCGTAGCGGTCGAGCAGCACGCCGAGCGGGATCTGGAACGCGGCGAACGAAAGGAAGTAGGCGGCGGTGAGCAGGCCCAGGTCGCCGGGCGCGAGGCCGAAGTCGCGCACCAGCTCGCTCGAGATCACCGCGTTGATGTAGCGGTAGAAGTACGAGAAGTAATAGCCGACCGCGAAGGGGCCGAACACCACAAGCATCAGGTTCGCGGGTACGCTAGCAGCCATGAAGAAGCGGCTGATCGTCGGCATCAGCGGCGCGTCCGGCGCCGTCTACGGCGTCGAGATACTCAAGGCGCTCAAGGAGCTTTCCGACTGGGAGAGCCACCTCGTGCTCTCCGACGCCGGCGCGCTCAACGCCTGGCACGAGCTGAAGATGAAGCGGAAGGACGTCGAGGCGCTCGCCGGCGTCGCCTACCAGCCCAAGGACATCGCCGCGGCGATCGCCAGCGGCTCGTACCTTACCGAGGGCATGGTGATCGCCCCCTGCTCGATGAAGACGCTCGCCGCCGTAGCGCACGCGCATGCGGATGACCTGGTTTCCCGGGCGGCGGATGTCGTCCTGAAGGAGCGCCGCAGGCTCGTCCTTGTGCCGCGCGAGACGCCGCTCAACCTCGCACACCTGCGCAACATGGTGCAGGCGACCGAGATGGGCGCGGTGATGTTCCCGCCGGTGCCGGCCTTCTACGCGCTGCCGCAGTCCCTCGACGAGATGGTGGCGCACACCGTGGCGCGCGTCCTCGACCTCTTCGGCATCCATTCCCCTAGGCTCGCGCGCTGGCAGGGCCTGAAAGAAA
>JBQTJF010000339.1:0-6825 GCA_052387375.1 Betaproteobacteria bacterium | reverse complement strand
TCCTAGGCGCCGCCGAGGCGCAGGTCCTGGCGAGCCGCATCTGGCCCTCGCCGGAATACACCCGCCTCACCATCGAATCGAAGGACGCGGTGCGTTACGAGTTCTTCGCGCTGAAGGACCCCGAGCGCCTGGTGCTCGACCTGCACGTGGAGGAGATCGCCGCGCCGCTCGCCGAGCTCGCCGGCAAGGTGAGCGCGGAGGACCCCTATATCAAGGCGTTGCGGGTGGCGCACAACCGGCCGGGCGTCGTGCGCCTGGTGCTGGACCTGAAAGCGGAGGTCAAGCCGCAGGTGTTCGACCTCAAGCCGATCGGCCAGTACGGCTACCGCGTGGTCCTCGACGTCCACCCGCTGCAGGCGGTCGACCCGCTCATCGCGCTGATCAAGGAGACCGAGAAGCGCAGGGCCTCGGGCGTACCCGCCGTGGCCAGGCTCGCCACCATCGTCATCGATCCCGGGCACGGCGGCGAAGACCCGGGCGCGCTCGGACGGCGCGGCACGCGCGAGAAGGACGTCACGCTCACGATCGCCAGGCGGCTGAAAGCCCTGGTGGATGCCGAGCCGAACATGCGCGCCGTGCTGACGCGGGAGGGCGATTATTTCCTGCAGCTCGCCGACCGGGTGGAGAAGGCGCGCAAGGTCAATGCGGATCTCCTGGTGTCCATCCACGCCGACGCCTTCATACGGCCGAACGCCAGGGGCTCTTCGGTGTTCGCCCTGTCGGAGCGTCGCGCCACCTCCGAGGTGGCCCGCATCCTGGCGCAGAAGGAGAACGAGGCCGATCTCATCGGCGGCGTGCAGCTCAAGGGCCTCGACTCGCACGTGCAACGCACCATCATCGACCTGTCGCAGACCGCGACCATCGATTACAGCCTGAGGCTCGGCAATGCCGTCCTGCAGAAGCTCGGCGTGGTGAACACGCTGCACAAGCCGCGCGTCGAGCAGGCCAGCTTCGCCGTTCTAAAGGCGCACGACGTACCCTCGATACTCGTCGAGACGGCGTTCATCTCCAACCCTCACGAGGAGGCGAGGCTGAACGACCGGGGCTACCAGGACCAGCTGGCGCGGGCGATCCTCGAGGGCATCCGCGACTACATCGCCAAGCACCCGCCGCGCCCCTCACCCGTGGCGCTGAACTGAGCGTCCTTTCATCCAGGCGATCAGGCCGGGGGTGATCGAGAGCAGCACGATGGCGACGATCGCCACGGTCAGGTTCGATTTGACCGCCGGGATGTTGCCGAAGAAGTAGCCGGCCAGGCACAGCGAGCCCACCCACAGCAGCGCGCCGGCGACGCAGAAGGCGACGTAGCGGCCGTAGGGCATGGCGCCCAGCCCGGCGACGAAGGGCACGTAGGTGCGCACGATCGGCACGAAGCGCGCGATGATGATGGTCTTGCCGCCGTGGCGCTCGTAGAAGTCGTGGGTACGTTGGAGGTAGACGGGGTTCACCCATCGGGCGAGGAGCCGCCTGCCTGCGGAACGTCCAATCCAATAGTTGGCGTTGTCGCCGCTGAGCGCCGCGGCGACGAGCACCGCCATCACCAGGCCGATGTCCATGCCGCCCGCCGCGGCGAGCGTGCCGACGACGAAAAGCAGCGAGTCGCCCGGCAGGAACGGCGTCACCACCAGGCCGGTCTCGCAGAAGACGATGGCGAAGAGCAGCGCGTAGACCCACACGCCATGCTGCGCGACGAACGCCGCGAGGTGCGCGTCGAGATGCACCGCGAGGTCCCACGCCCAGGCGAGGAGATCCATCGGCGGGATTCTATATACTCTTCCCGTGCCCTCCATTCGCATCCTCCCCGAGCTGCTCGTGAGCCAGATAGCGGCGGGCGAAGTGGTGGAGCGGCCCGCTTCGGTGCTGAAGGAGCTGCTCGAGAACAGCCTCGACGCCGGGGCGCGCGCCATCGCCGTGACGCTCGAGGCGGGCGGCACACGGCGCCTCCAGGTCGAGGACGACGGCGCGGGCATCGCGCGCGAGGAGCTGCCGCTCGCTCTCGCGCGCCACGCCACCAGCAAGATCGCCAGCCTCGAGGACCTCGAGGCGGTCGCCACCATGGGCTTCCGCGGCGAAGCGCTCGCCTCGATCGCCTCGGTGTCGCGGCTCACGCTCGCCGCGCGCAGCCGCGATGCCGCGCACGGCAGCGTGCTCCGCGCCGAAGGCGGCCGCGCCGGCGAGCCCGAGCCCGCGGCGCGCGCTCCCGGCACCACCGTCGAGGTGGCCGAGCTCTACTTCAACACGCCGGCGCGCCGCAAGTTCCTGCGCAGCGAGCAGACCGAGTTCGGCCATTGCGACGAGGCGTTCCGGCGCATCGCGCTGGCGCGGCCCGAGGTCGCCTTCTCGCTCAAGCACAACGGGCGCGTCAGCCGCCACCTGCGGCCGCAAAGCGCCGCCGAGCGCGTCGCGGCGCTGCTGGGAGAGGAGTTTTCAGATCAAAGCATCTTGGTCGAAACCCGAACTCCTAACCTAAACCTTAGCGGCCTGGCCGGGCTGCCGCAGGCTGCCACGGCGCGCGCCGACACGCAGTACTTCTTCGTCAACGGCCGCATCGTGCGCGATCGCCTGCTCGCCCATGCCGCGCGCGAGGCGTACGCCGAGCTCCTGCACGGCGAGCGCCAGCCGGCGTACGTGCTCTTCCTCGAGCTCGACCCGCGCGGCGTCGACGTCAACGTGCATCCGGCGAAGACCGAGGTGCGCTTCCGCGACGCGCGCGCCGTGCACCAGTTCGTGCTGCACGCGCTGCGCCGCGCCCTGTCGCCGAGCGCCGCGGCGGCGCCGGTCGCCTATGCATCGGTAACGACAAGCAGCGCTGCATTTCCTCTGCAAACGGGATTCGGACTGGCGCAGCCCGCAGCCGTTTACGAACCGCAGCCACTGCTGCGAGACAAGCCGCGGCCGCTCGGCAACGCGCTCGCGCAGCTGCACGGCGTCTACGTGCTGGCGCAGAACGAGGCCGGGCTGGTGCTGGTCGACATGCACGCGGCGCACGAGCGCATCGTCATGGAGAAGCTCAAGCTCGGCATCGACGCGGGCGGCGTGGCGCGCCAGCGGCTGCTCGTGCCGGCGCTGCTGGCGGTCGACGCGCTCGACGCCGCCACCGCCGAGGAGAACCGCGAGGCACTGCTGCGCCTGGGGCTCGAGGTCGCGGTATCGGGGCCGAACGAGCTCGCCGTCGCCGCCGCGCCGGCGCTGCTCGCCGGCGGCGATCTCCCGGCGCTCGCGCGCGGCGTGCTGCGCGAGATGCGCGAATACGGCGCCACCCAGGTGCTGGGGAGCCGGCAGAACGAGCTGCTCGCCACCATGGCCTGCCACGCCGCCGTGCGCGCCAACCGCAGTCTCAGCGTCGCGGAGATGGACGCGCTGCTGCGCGAGATGGAGGAGACCGAGCGCTCGGGCAGCTGCAACCACGGCCGCCCCACCTGGTACCAGCTCACGCTCGCCGAGGTCGACCGCCTGTTCCTGCGCGGGCGCTGATGGCCGGAGTGATGATCGTCACGGGCGCGAGCCGCGGCATCGGCGCGGCGACGGCGCGCCTCGCCGCCGCCAAGGGCGCCATCGACACCTTCACCGTCGGGCTGGCGAAGGAGCTCGGCGCCGAGGGCATCCGCGTCAACGCGGTGCGTCCCGGCATCGTCCGCACCGACATCCACGCCTCGAGCGGCGACCCGGGGCGCCTGGAGCGTATCGGCGCCGCGGCGCCGCTCGGCCGGCCCGGCGAGGCGGACGAAGTCGCCCGCGTCATCGTCTGGCTCGCCTCCGAGGGGTCCTCCTACATGAGCGGCGCGCTGGTGGACGTTTCCGGCGGGCGCTAGCCCGTGCCGCGCGCCATCGCCCTCCTCGGACCGACGGCGAGCGGCAAGTCGCGCCTCGCGCTGGAGCTCGCCGCGCGGCTGCCGGGCGAGATCGTGTCGATGGACTCCGCCCAGGTCTACCGCGGCATGGACATCGGCACGGCGAAGCCCTCGCTCGAGGAGCGCGCCCGCGTGCCGCATCACCTCATCGACGTCGTCGACCCCGACCAGGCGTACTCGAGCGGGCGCTGGCGCGCCGACGCGATCCGCGCGGCGGTGGATATCCTGGCGAGAAAGCGCCTGCCGCTCTTCGTCGGCGGCACGATGCTCTACTACCGCGCGCTGACGGGCGGTCTGGACACGCTTCCCCAGGCAGATATCGGGGTCAGGAAAGATATCGACCAGGAAGCAAGGCGGCGCGGCTGGCCGGCGATGCACGCCGAGCTGGCGAAAGTCGATCCGCGGGCGGCGCGGCGCATCGCGCCGAACGACGCGCAGCGCATCCAGCGCGCGCTCGAGGTTTTTCGCCTGACCGGCAAGCCGCTTTCGGCGCTGCAGGGCGGGGCGAAGGGCGCCCTGCCCTTCCGCCTCAAGGCGTTCGCGCTGGTGCCGCGCGAGCGCGCCGAGCTGCACCGGCGCATCGCCGCGAGATTCGAGCTGATGCTCAAGGAGGGTCTCGTCGAGGAGGTCCGGCAGCTTCGCCGACGATTCCGTCTGACGGCCGGCATGCCGAGCATGCGGGCGGTGGGCTACCGGCAGGTCTGGCAGTACCTCGAGGGCGAGATCGACGCGGCCGCCATGAGGGCGCGCGCTGTCGCCGCCACCCGTCAGCTCGCCAAGCGCCAGCTCACCTGGCTGCGCGGCTTTCGCGAGGTCGAGGCGGTCGAGGCCGATGCCGAGCGGCTGGCGGCAAGGATCCGGGCCTAGAATCCCTGCTCTCTGCGGGAGCAAAGACATGCAAGTCGGGATCGTCGGGCTGGGCAGGATGGGCGCGGGCATGGCGCGGCGGCTCGCGCGCGGCGGCGTGCAGGTGGTCTGCTACGACCAGAAGCCGGCCGCCGCCGAGGCGCTGGCGGGCGAGCGCAACGTGCACTGCGCCGAGAACCTCGCCGCCCTCTGCGCGCGCCTCGACGGCGAGCGGGTGATCCTGCTCATGCTGCCGGCGGGCGCCGCCGTGGAGGAAGCGATGCGCGACCTGCTGCCGCTCGTCTCGGCCGGCGACACGCTGGTCGACGGCGGCAACAGCTACTACCGCGACTCGATGCGCCGCGCCCTCGGCCTGTCGCAGCAGGGCCTGCGCTACATCGACGCCGGCGTCTCCGGCGGCATCCACGGCCTCGAGCACGGCTTCTGCCTGATGCTCGGCGGCACGCCCAAGACCATCGAGATCTTCGAGCCCTATGCGCGCATCCTCGCGCCGGCGCCCGACGCGGGCTGGCTGCACTGCGGGCCGAGCGGCGCCGGGCACTTCGCCAAGATGGTCCACAACGGCATCGAGTACGGCATCATGCAGGCGCTCGCCGAGGGCTTCGCGCTGCTCGCCGCGCGCCGCGACCTCGACATCGACCCGGCGCGCATCGCCGAGACCTGGCGCCACGGCAGCGTGGTGCGCTCCTGGCTCCTCGACCTGTGCGCGGCGATCCTCAAGGACAACGAGTCGCTCGAGGGCGTGGCGCCGGTGATCGACGACTCGGGCGCCGGGCGCTGGACCGCCAGCGAGGCGATCGAGCTCGGCGTGCCGGCGCCGGTGATCACCACCGCGCTCATGGCGCGCTTCTCCAGCCAGGGACGCTCCGACCACGCGCGCAAGCTGATCGCCCTGATGCGCGCCGGCTTCGGCGGCCACGCGGTGCACCGCAAGCGGTGATCGTGCTGGTGATGGCGTCGCCGTCGACGTCGCGGGCGAGCCCGCCCGCTGCGTCGAGGCGATCGCCGCCAGGCTTCAGTTGCCGATGTGAACCTTGTAGCGGGCGCCGTTGGAGAACATGCAGGTGCCGGCGCCCTGCGCCGGCGAGTTCATCTGGTACTCGCAGCTCATGAACGAGCCGCTCGGCCCGTAGGCGCTGGCGATGCCCTTGCGGTCGTCGCCGGACACGCGCGTCGCCTCGCCGGTGAGCGTCTCGCCGGCGTAGACGAGCTGGAAGCGGCCCTTGCCGGTCATCATGTTGGTCACCGTGCCCGAGACCATGCCGGTCTGCGTCGCCAGGTCGTTCTCGGGGTAGAGCCGGGCATGCAGAACGCGCGGCTGCGCCGGGTGGGCCGGTGCGTGCACCGCCGGCGGGTGCGACGGGATGTAGATCGAGTGGGTGCCGTCGCGCTCTGGGACGATGTAGCAGCCCGAAAGCAGGGCCGGCGCAAGCGTCGCTGCGAGAAGCGTTTTGCTGGTTTTCATGACTCCCTCCATGTTTGGAAAAGCGCCCCCATGATCGGGGGGGAGGGCCTGCCGATGGCTTACCGATCGCTTACCGATTGCTTAATTCGCTCGAGGCAGGCGCTGGCGCGCTCGGGCTGGCCGTTTTCCTGCCAGTAGCGCAGCACCCGGCCCATGGCGCGCTCCAGGCGCGCGCGCATGCGCTCGCGCGCCTGCAGCACCCACGAGGCATCGACGTCGTCGGCCATGAACGGGCCGCGGTACAGGGCGAGCATGCGCTCGGCGAGCTTCTCCACGCCGCCGGGATCGGCCGCCGCCTCGACTTGCGCGGCGAGCTCCTCGAACTCCCAGGCGTCCACCCAGAAGAAGCGCCGGTCGAGCGAGAGCTTGCCCTCGTGCAGCACGATCGCCCGCTCCTCGTCGAGGAGCTTGCGCAGCCGGTGCAGCGCGCTGGTGAAGGAGCGATGCGCCGAATCGCCGTCGACGCGCGGCCACAGCGCGTCGGTGATGCGCCCCTCGCTCACCTGCGCGCCGCCGTAGGCGATCAGCGCCTTGAGGAGGTCGAGCGGCCGGCGCTGCGCCTTGCCGGAGGCGGCCGCCGGCTCGTCGTGCCCGTGCAGGCGGAAGCCGCCGAAGGTCTGTATGCGGAAGGTCCACGGCCAG
>JBQTJF010000338.1:0-6489 GCA_052387375.1 Betaproteobacteria bacterium | reverse complement strand
GCGAGCGCCGCGCGCGCGAGGCCGGCGCCGATGGACTGCGCGATTTCTGCGACCGTGACGGGCTGCGGGAACGACTTTACCGAGCCGTCGGGAAGACGGATGTCCGGCATTCTTTCTGCGGGAAGCTGGTAGGCGCGACTGGACTCGAACCAACGACCCCTACCATGTCAAGGCGGCAGTGTGGCGAAGCGGTCGTTCGGCGTCAATCACTTGCGCTACTCGGCTCCGTGCCCGAGCGACCGCAGATGCCAGCACATGACAGGACGTGACTCAGGCGGTCCCAATGCTGGCCCACGGAGGTTTCCGTCAGCGTCCGAGCGGGAGCGCTCTTACACGGTAACGCGCATCCTCGACAAGCACCAAGGCGCCTGACTCCAGCGCTTGATGCTGTTCGGCGAGCACCGCGCTAAGACGCCGATTTACCGATTGCGCTGTTTCGTCGGAGAGCCGAAACAAAATGACGCTCGGCCGGTCAAGCACCCCCAAAGCCAGAATTTCGCCGAAGTCGAGATCGAAAGCGAGAAGTACCCGGCCTTGACCTCGAGCCAGCTCGACGAGCTCTTGATCGCTAGCGCGCTGCAGCGCCAGCTCGCGCACGTGGACTGCGTCGTGACCGAGCTTTCGGAGAAATCTGACTGTCTCGGGCGAGATCCCCGCGTCCGCGAGGAACCGCATTACCTATCGGACGGGATCGGGTGAACCTGGTCCTCGGCGATTGCGGCTGCGTAAGCAAGCGCCTGGCGGACGTCTTCCTCTTCGAGATCCGGGTTCTCAGCAACGATCTGCGCCGGGGTCATGCCATTGGCCACGAGATTCACCACATGGGCGACCGATATCCGCAGCCCCCGCAGAGTCGCACGGCCAGCAAGAACTTTCGGATCATGCGTGATGCGCTCGAACATGCCCATCATTCTACCGGGCTCTGTGCATCAAGGCTTTCGCCCGCGCGCCGGTATTGCGCGGCTTCAAGGGACCCCTCACAGCGCCAATGTACTTCCGGGCCCGCTCAAGAAGAGTCTTCGTCGTGCGCGGCCGGCGGGTGAGTCGCCGGATATCGGAGAGCTTCATGCGGAGCCGGTCGGGAAAGTGGTAGGCGCGATTGGACTCGAACCAACGACCCCTACCATGTCAAGGTAGTGCTCTAACCAGCTGAGCTACGCGCCTGAAGGGGCAAATTCTATACTAGGCCTCCCATGGAATTGATCCTGTGGCGCCATGCGGACGCCGAGGACGGCGGGCCGGATCTCGAGCGCAAGCTGACCCCGAAGGGCCGCAAGGACGCCGAGCGGGTGGCCGGGTGGCTGCTCAAGAGGCTGCCGAAAGACTTCCACGTCGTGGCAAGCCCGGCGGTGCGCGCACAGCAGACGGCCGAAGCCCTCGAAGCGAAGATCGAGACCGACAAGCGGCTTGCCCCCGGCGCCACGGTGGCGAGCATCGTCGCGGCGGCGAAGCGCGCCGAGGTGGTGGTGATCGTCGGGCATCAGCCGGACCTCGGCAGGGCCATCGCGTATCTCGTCGGCGGCGAGGAGGCCGAGTGGCGCTTGAAGAAGGGCGCGCTGTGGTGGCTCGAGGACGACCTGGTCAAGGCCGTCGTCTCACCTGACCTGCTTTGACGCTTTGCGTGGCGGTGCGTAGGTTACGATAGGTTCGGGAGGGGAAAATGGTCCAAAGAATCCGCGAGAGGCTCTGGTCGTATGGCGGGATAGTCGTGCTTGCGCTCGCGGCGGGATGCGCCGCGCCCCCGCCCACTCCCGATAAGCAGGATTTCGACAAACTGATCGTTCCCGCCGTGCGTATCGGGCCCGTCGCGCCCGGCGGATATGTCGACGAGGTGGTGAAGAAGCTCGGCGAGCCCGACCGCACGCGGCTCAATACGCGACGCGGTGGTCCGGGCTTCGACGCAGACAGCTACATCCACGTCTATAACCGCTACTGCATCAACTTCCCTTGGTTCGACAAGGGCCTTCGGCCGACGATCGCATACGGCTTCTGGGGAGTGAATGCCACCTGCAACCGATGGAAGACCGAGAAGGGCATCTCGGTGGGCAGCACGATTGCCGAGGTCATCGCGGCCTACGGCGAACCCAACAAGGCCTCCGGTTGCGGCGCGAGCGACGACGACTGCGTGCTGATGTATAACAGCGGCATCTGGTTCAGGGCCCGGGACCGGAGAAGCCCGATCCGGGAGATCAACATCGTTCCGGCGCAGGACTACTCGAAAATGTGACCCCGACGAGTCCGCTTCAGCGGACTTGTTTGAGAACCGAGACTTTCTTGTCGGAGAGCCCGCTCACCTGAAGCTTCATGCCGACCGCTTTCCAGTGGTCGGCTTCCGACTCGAGCGCCGCGGCGGAAAGCGCGTTCTCGTCGAGCCAGGACTGCGGCAGGTCGATGGCGAAGCCGCCGCTGTCGGGGGCGACGCGCAGGAAGGGCAGCCGCGCGTCGGTGCGGCTCCTCAGGATGAGCGCGGCGAGGCGCAGCGCAAGCACCAGCTTCCAGTCGGCGCCTTCCAGGCCCGCGTCCTGCACCTTGCCGAGCTTGCCGCGGTGCGCGAGCACGAGGCGCGCGAGGCGCGCCTGCTCCATGCGCGAGAAGCCGGGCATGTCGGCGTTGGAGAGCACGTAGGCGGAGTGCTTGTGGTACTGCGCGTGCGCGATCGACAGGCCGACCTCGGCGAGCCGCGCCGCCCACTCGAGCATCTGCCGATCGGCGTCGTCCTCGCGCTCGGCGCCCGGCGAGAGCGCGTCGTAGATCTTCAGGGCGAGGTTGCGGATCCGCTCGGCCTGCGCCGCGTCGACGTGGTAGCGCCGCGCGAACTGCGCCACCGTCGCCTCGCGCATGTCCTGGTGCTGGAAGCGCCCGAGCAGGTCGTAGAGCACGCCGTGGCGCAGCGCGCCCTCGGACACCTTCATCGCCTCGATGCCGAGGGCGTCGAAGGCCGCGCTCATGATGGCGAGGCCGCCGGGCAGCACCGGCGCGCGGTTGGGCCGCAGCCCGGCAATCTTGTCCGGATCGGCTGCTTCGGTTTTCAACAACAGGTTTCTTAGCTTGTCGAGGCCTTCCCGGGTAAGCCCTTCGGAGGCGAAGCCGTTATCGCGCAGGATGTTCTCCATCGAGCGCGCGGTGCCGGAGGAGCCCACCGCCTCGGCCCAGCCGGCGGCGCGGTAGGGCGCGACGATGTGCGAGAGCTCCTGGCGCGCGGCGAGCTCGGCCGCCTTCATGCGCGCCTTGTCGATCCTGCCGCCGGGGAAGTACTTCAGGCTGTAGCTGACGCAGCCCATGTAGAGCGACTCGGTGAGCTGCGGCTCGAGGCCGGTGCCGATGATGAGCTCGGTGGAACCGCCGCCGATATCAATGACTAATCTTTCTAGAGAACCACTGGGTAATGCATGGGCGACGCCAAGATAGATGAGCCGCGCTTCCTCGCGACCGGAGATGACCTCGATCGGGAAGCCGAGCACGCCGCGCGCCTCGCGCAGGAACTGCGGCGCGTTCTTCGCCACGCGCAGCGTGTTGGTGCCGACCGCGCGCATCGCCTGGTGCGGGAAGCCGCGCAGCCACTCGGCGAACTTGGCGAGCGCCTCCAGCGCCGCGGCCTGCGTGGCGCGGTCGATGCGCTTTTCCGCGGTGAGCCCGGCGCCCAGGCGCACCACCTCGCGCACCGCGTCGAGGGGATAGATCTGGCCGTCGACGACGCGGCCGATCTGCAGGTGGAAGCTGTTCGAGCCGAGGTCGACGGCGGCGAGCGTGTCGTGGCGCGCCATCGCCCTACGTTAGCAGAAACAGGGGCTTGGCCGCGGTCACGAAATAGTCATCAAGAAAGGCCGCGCGGCGGTGCAGAATTTGCCAAGGGATGGAATCCGAAGAGCTACGGCAGGGCGAGGGGCGCGTCATTTCCAGCGTGGACGCGGCTCTTACAATGGACGCTCCCGCCTCCGAGCCGATGAACCGCAGAACCTCGCAGCCGGCGCAGTTCCTCAACCGCGAGCTCGGCATCCTCGCCTTCAACCGCCGCGTGCTCGCGCAGGCGGCCGACGAGGCGGTGCCGCTGCTCGAGCGGCTGCGCTTCATTACCATCGTCTCCTCGAACCTCGATGAGTTCTTCGAGATCCGCGTCGCCGGCTTGAAGGAGAGCATCAAGCTCGGCCTGCCCGAGCCCTCGCCCGACGCGCGCTCGCCCGCCGAGGTGTTCGCCGCGGTGAGCGAGGAGGCGCACGCGCTGGTGGCCGAGCAGTACCGGCTGCTGAACGGGGTGGTGCTGCCGGCGCTCGCCAGGGAGGGCGTGGTCTTCCTGCGCCGCGAGGAATGGACCGCGGCGCAGCGCGAGTGGATCCGCGGCTACTTCTTCCGCGAGCTCTTGCCGGTGCTGACGCCGATCGGGCTCGACCCGGCGCACCCCTTCCCGCGCGTCTTCAACAAGAGCCTCAACCTCGCCGTCGAGCTCGAGGGCCGCGACGCCTTCGGCCGCAGCTCGCGCGCGGCGATCGTGCAGGCGCCGCGCGCGCTGCCGCGCGTCATCCGCCTGCCCAAGGACATCGCCGGCGTCGACTACGGCTTCGTCTTCCTCTCCTCCATCCTGCACGCGCACGTCGGCGAGCTCTTCGCCGGCATGAACGTGGTCGGCTGCTACCAGTTCCGCGTCACGCGCAACTCCGATCTCTTCGTCGACGAGGAGGAGATCAAGAACCTGCACACGGCGCTGCAGGGCGAGCTCCTGCACCGGCACTTCGGCGACGCGGTGCGCCTGGAGGTGGCGGACAACTGCTCGGCGCCGATGGCGGAGTTCCTGCTGCAGCAGTTCGGCCTCGAGGAGGCGGACCTCTACCGCGTCGACGGGCCGGTCAACCTCTACCGCCTGCGCGAGGTCCCCGACCAGGTGGAGCGCCCGGCGCTCAAGTACGCGCCCGTCCTGCCCGGCCTGCCGCCGGCGCTCGAGGACGCCGGGCTCTTCGAGCTCCTGCAGAAGCAGGACGTGCTGCTGCACCACCCCTTCCAGTCGTTCCGCCCGGTGCTCGACTTCATCCGCACCAGCGCCGAGGACCCGGCGGTGATCGCCATCAAGCAGACCGTCTACCGCACCGGCACCGACTCGGAGCTGATGCAGATCCTGGTCGAGGCGGCGCGCAAGGGCAAGGAAGTGACCGTGGTCGTCGAGCTGATGGCGAGGTTCGACGAAGAAGCGAATCTCAATTGGGCAGCCCGTCTCGAAGAGGTCGGCGCGCACGTCGTCTACGGCGTGGTCGGCCACAAGACGCACGCCAAGATGTCGCTCATCGTGCGCCGCGAGGAGACCGAGGGCGGGCGCGCGCAGCTGCGCCGCTACGCGCACCTGGGCACCGGCAATTACCACTCGAGCACCGCGCGCCTGTACACCGACTTCGGGCTGCTCACCGCCAACGAGGAGGTGTGCGCGGACGTGAACGAGGTGTTCAAGCAGCTCACCGGCCTGGGGCGCGTCGGCCGCATGAAGCACCTCTGGCAGTCGCCCTTCACCCTGCACAAGCGCATCGTCGGCGCCATCCGCGCCGAGGCGAAGCGCGCCGCCGACGGCGAGGAGGCGCGCATCATCGCCAAGATGAACGCGCTGCTCGAGCCGCAGATCATCGAGGAGCTCTACGCCGCCTCCGCCGCCGGGGTGAAGATCGACCTGGTGGTGCGCGGCGTCTGCGCGCTGCGGCCCGGCATCGAGGGCCTGTCGGAGAACATCCGCGTGCGCTCCGTGGTCGGGCGCTTCCTCGAGCACTCGCGCGTGTTCTACTTCCGCGCCGGCGGCGCCGAGGACGTGTACCTCGCCAGCGCCGACTGGATGGACCGCAACTTCTTCCGCCGCATCGAGCTGTGCTTCCCGCTGCTCGACCCGGCGCTCAAGCGCCGCGTCGTCCGCGAGGGCCTGCAGGCCTACCTCGACGACAACTGCCAGGCCTGGGCGATGGCGCCCGACGGCGGCTACGAGCGCCTCAAGCCCCGCCGCGGCCGGCGCCGCTCCGCCCAGGAGGAGCTGCTCTTCACGCTCGGCACACCGAGCTAGTTCAAGACGTCAGGACGAGCAGCCAGACGACCGCGGCGTTGACGAGCGCCAGCATCACCGCGGCGCTGCCGATGTCCTTGGCGCGCTTGGCGAGCGGGTGGTTCTCGAGCGAGACGCGGTCCACGGTCGCCTCGATGCCGGCGGTGAGGAGCTCGATCACCACCACGAGCAGCAGGCTGCCGATGAGCAGCGCGCGCTCGACGCCGTCCCTGGTCAGCCATAGCGCCAGCGGCACACCGACCAGCAGGAGGAGTACCAGCTCGCGAAAGGCGGCTTCGTTGCGCGCCGCGGCGGCGAGGCCCGCGAGCGAGTAGCGGGTGGCGTTCCAGGCGCGCTGCAGGCCGGTCCGGACCTTGTGCGGGCTTTCTTCCTCCATCTTCCCCTGGCGACGCGGATGACGCCCTTCAGCTCGCGCACGACGGCGAAGGCGCGCTTGAGCTGCGCGAGGTTGCCGACGTCGA
>JBQTJF010000337.1:0-15663 GCA_052387375.1 Betaproteobacteria bacterium | reverse complement strand
CGGACTTGGTCGGTACTTCGGGATGTGATTTCTTGAACTGCTCGAGCAGGCCCAGGGAATGATCGTAATTCCCTCCGGGGCGGGCGCGCTTGTAGAGGCGCGGCACGGTCTCGAGGTTGTGGTTCATCACGTCCGGCGGCGCGGCGGCGAGGATGCCGAGCGCCCGGTCGAGGCGCCCGCGGAAATCGGGCACCAGGATCTCGATGGTGGTCGCCGGCGAGGCTCTCCTGACGGCGGAAATGCAGTCCACGAAATGCTGCGCGCCGCCATCCCTCAGGTCGTCGCGGTCGACGCTGGTGATGACGGCATAACTCAAGTTCAAGAGCGCTATCGTTTGGGCGAGGTGCTCGGGTTCGGCGGCGTCGGGCGCGAGCGGCCGGCCGTGCGCCACGTCGCAGAACGGGCAGCGGCGCGTGCAGATGTCGCCGAGGATCATGAAGGTCGCCGTGCCCTTGCCGAAGCACTCGGCGATGTTCGGGCACGAGGCCTCCTCGCACACCGTGTGCAGGCTCTGGCGGCGCAGGATCTGCTTGATCTCGTGGAAGCGCGACCCCGGGCTCGCCGCGCGCACGCGGATCCAGGCCGGCTTGGCGAGCGGCGCGCGAGGCACGATGCGGATCGTCTTCGCCTGGCCTTTGTGCTTTACGCCCGCTTCACGCATGGTCAAGAAGTTGGACGAGGTTGCGGGCCACTTGATTCCCCGCTCGGAATACCTCGTGATGAAATCCGAGGTCGCGCAACTGCGTCACCTGGAGGCCGGGATAGCCGCAGGGGTCGATCGCGGAGAAAGGCGCGAGGTCCATGTCCACGTTGAGCGCGAGGCCATGATAGGCGCGGCCGCGCTTGACGCGGATGCCGAGCGCGGCGAGCTTGGCGCCGCCGACGTAGACGCCCGGCGCGCCGGGCCGGCGCGCGGCGCGCGGGCCGACGAGGTCGATCACCGCCTGCTCGAGCAGCCAGACGAAGCGCTTCACGCTGATGCGCCGGCGCGCCAGGTCGACGAGCGTGTAGACGACGGCCTGCCCCGGCCCGTGGTAGGTGATCTCGCCGCCGCGGTCGCTCTGCGCGACGGGAATCGTGCTCTCCGTCCTTAGGGAGGATGCCGCACCTTGACCGAGCGTATAGACCGGCGGGTGCTCGACGAGCCAGAGCTCGTCGGGCGTCGCGTCGGTCCTGCCGGCGGTGAACCCGCGCATCGCCTGCAGCGCTTCCCCGTAGGCGAGCGTGCCCAGGCGTTTCACCACGATCTCGTCGACGAGGGTCACAGCACCATCACCACCGCCGGGTGGTCGCAGAGCTCCTGGTAGAGCGCGTCGAGCTGGGTGCGCGAGGTGGCGCGCACCACGCAGGTGACGCTGAGATAGCGGCCCTGGCGGCTCGGGCGCATCTCGACGGTCGCCGGATCGAAGTCCGGCGCGTGGCGGCCCACGATGTCGGTCACCGCCTGGGCGAAGCCCGGGGCCTTGCGCCCCATCACCTTGATCGGAAAGTCGCAGGGAAAATCGAGCAGCGACCCTTCGGCGAGGAGCGGCATTACGCCGATACTGCCTCGCGTTTGCCGGCGCGCATCACCTTGTGCTTGAACTCCTGGTAGAGCCGGTACATGCGCCAGAACACCGGGCCGGGACGGCCCGCGCCGACCGGCTTGCCGTCGAGGGCGACGATCGCCAGCACCTCCTTGGAGGAGGAGCTGACCCAGATCTCGTCGGCCGCGCGCACTTGCGCCTCGGGGACATCGCGCAGCTCGAGCGGCATGCCGCTGGCGCGCGCCAGCTCCACCACCACGTCGTAGGTGATGCCGGGCAGGATGAGGTTCGACTTGGGCGGCGCGACGATGACGCCGCGCTCGACGATGAAGACGTTGGAGGCCGAAGCCTCGGTGAGCTTGCCGTCGCGGAAGAGGATGGTCTCGGCGGCGCCCGCCTGCGCCGAGAGCTGGCGCAGGAGCACGTTGCTGATGAGCGAGATCGACTTGATGTCGCAGCGCAGCCAGCGGAAGTCCTCGGCGCTGACCGCGGCGGCGCCGGCCTCGACCTGCGCCTGGGACGGGTTGACGAGCGGGTTGGCCATCATGAACACCGTCGGCTCGGCGTCCTTGGGGAACGCGTGGTCGCGCTTCGCCACGCCGCGCGTCACCTGCAGGTATGCGCCCTGGTCCTCGCAGGGCTGCGCATCGATGAGCGCATGCAGGTGCGCGCGCCACTGCGCTCGCGTGTACGGGTTGCGGATCGCCACCGCGGCGAGGCTGCGCTCCAGGCGCTCGAGGTGCTCTTCCAGCCGGAAGGGCACCCGCGCGTACACCGGCACCAGCTCGTACACGCCGTCGCCGAAGATGAAGCCGCGGTCGAGCACCGGCACGCTCGCCTGCTCGGGCGGCAGGAGCTTGCCGTTCAAGAACAGCATGGCTACTTGACCCACAGCCGCAGTGTATCCCACGCGCGACCGAGCCAGCCCGCCTGCGCCACCTGCTCCAGCGCCACCAGGGCGTGCTCGCCGTGCGGCTTGCCTTCGAGCGTGACGCGCAGGGTGCCGACGCGCTGGCCGCTCGCGAGCGGCGCCACGAGCGGCTGCTGCGAGACGAGCTCGGCCTTGAGCTTGTCGGCCTCGCCCTTGGGCACGGTAACGAAGAGGTCGCTCTTCACGCCGACCTTGACGGCGTCCGTCGCGCCCTTCCACACCTCGAGGGACTTGATCGCTTCGCCGGCGCCGTAGAGCTTGACGCTGTCGAAGAACTGGAAGCCCCAGTTCAGCAGCTTCTGCGACTCCTGCGCGCGCGCCGACTCGGAGGTCGAGCCGAGCAGCACCGAGAGCAGCCGCCGTCCGCCGCGGCGCGAGGAGGCGATCAGGCAGTAGCCCGCCGCCTCGGTGTGCCCGGTCTTGACGCCGTCGACGCTGGGGTCGAGCCAGAGCAGGCGGTTGCGGTTGGGCTGCGTGATGTTGTTGTAGCGATACTCCTTCCGCGAGTAGTACTGCGCGTACTCGGCCGGAAAATCGCGGATCAGCGCCGCGGTGAGGAGGTAGAGGTCGCCGGCGGTGCTGTAGTGCTGCGGGTCGGGAAGCCCCGAGGCGTTCATGAAGCGCGTGTTCTTCATGCCCAGGCGCTCGGCCTCGCGGTTCATCATTTGCACGAACGCCTCCTCGGAGCCGGCGACCGCCTCGGCGAGCGCGATGCAGGCATCGTTGCCCGACTGCACCACCATGCCGCGGATCAGCTCGTCGACGCTGACCGGCCGCCGCGGCTCGAGGAACATGCGCGAGCCGGGCGCCTTCCAGGCGCGCTCCGAGATGTTGGCGCGGCTCTCGAGCGACAGGCGCTTGTCGCGCAGCGCGGCGAACACGAGGTACGCCGCCATCAGCTTGGTGAGCGAGGCGGGCTCGATGCGCTCGTCGGGCCGCTCGGTGGCGAGGACCTGGCCGCTGGAGAGATCGCCGAGCACCCACGACTTGCCCATCACCGAGGGCGCCTGCGGCGCCGCGCCGTGGGCGGTCGAGAAGACGAGCAGCAAGGCGAGGAGGAAGCGGGACATCGGGCTTTCGAAAAACGGCGGATTATAAGGCGCGCGAGGCGCCCGGAACGATGGCTTCGACCTCGACCTGCGCGGCCCCCGCGGCGATGTAGCCGAGCTTGTAGGCGGCGACGTAGGAGAGGTCGATGATGCGGCCGGCGTGAAACGGGCCGCGGTCGTTGATGCGCACCACCACGCTCCTGCCGTTGGCGGGGTTGGTGACGCGCGCGTAGCTCGGGATGGGCAGCGTCGGATGCGCCGCGGTCATCTTGTACATGTCGTAAACCTCTCCGCTCGAGGTCTTCTGGCCGTGGAAGCGCTTGCCGTACCAGCTTGCCATGCCGCGTTGACGGAACGGCTGCAGCGAAGCGAGCGGTTTGTAGTTCTTCCCGAACACCGTGTAGGGCCGGTTCGCGTAACGATGCAGCGGCTCGAGGCGCGGCGTGGCGTCGGCGATGGCGTCGAGCCGGGCCGGCGGCCGCTCGGGCGGGCCGTCGTCCTTGTAGTAGCCGCCCTTCTTTGGCGGCGCCGAGCCGCAACCCACCAAGAGAAGCAGCGAAAGGCAAACCGCTGCCCTCATGCCTCGTACACCACCTTGCCCGCTACGATCGTGGCGCGCACGCGCCCGGCGAGCTCGTAGCCGGCGAAGGGCGTGTTCTTGCCCTGGCTCTTCAGCGCCTCGGGCGTGACGCGCAGCGGCGCCGCCGGGTCGAAGATGGCGATGTCGGCGGGCGCGCCGGCGGCGAGCCGTCCGGAAGGCGCGCCCAGGATGCGCGCTGGCGCCGAGCTGATGCGCGCGAGCGTCGCGGCGAGCGGCAGCTCGCGCGCCTGCCCCCACTTCAGCGCCAGCGGCAGCAAGAGCTCGAGGCCGGTCGCGCCCGGCTCGGCTTCGGCGAATGGCAGGTGCTTGCCGTCCTCGTCGACCGGGGTGTGGTCCGAGCAGAGGCTGTCGATCACGCCCTCGGCGAGCGCGCGCGCGAGCGCATCGCGGTCGCGCGGGCTGCGCAGCGGCGGCTCGAGGCGGCAGTTCGAGTCGAAGTAGCCGAGATCGCGGTCGCACAGGTGCACATGGTGGATGCCGACGTCGCAGGTCACCGGCAGGCGCTCGGCCTTGGCGCGGCGGATGAGCTCCACCGCGCCGGCGGTGGAGAGGCGGCACACGTGCACGCGCGCGCCGGTGGCGCGCACCAGCTCGAGCAGCGTGGCGAGCGCGATCGTCTCGGCGAAGGCCGGGATGCCCGGCAGGCCGAGGCGCGTCGCCACCTCGCCGTCGTGCGCGACGCCGCCTTTCGCCAGCCAGGCGTCCTCGGCGCGCAGCCACACCGGGAAGCCGAAGGTGGCGGCGTACTGCAGCGCCCGCCACAGCACCTGCGTGTCGGCGAGCGGCGCGTTCGCCTGCGAGAAGGCGACGCAGCCCGCCTCGGCGAGCTCGGCCATCTCGGTGTGCGCCTTGCCCTCGAGCTTGGCGGTGAGCGCGCCGATCGGGTAGACGCGCGCGCGCTCGAGCGCCTGCGCGCGCCGGCGCAGCATGTCGACCAGCCCCGGCTCGTCGAGCGGCGGGTCGGTGTCGGGCGGGCAGGCGAGGCTGGTGACGCCGCCGGCGACCGCCGCGTCCATCTCCGATTCCAGCGTCGCCTTGTACTCGTAGCCGGGCTCGCGCAGACGCGCCGAGAGGTCGATGAAGCCCGGGGCGACGACCAGGCCTTTTGCATCGATGACCCTTTCTGCGCCCTTCAGCCGCTCGACGATCTTCCCCTCCTCCACATACAGGTCCGCTTTTTCATCGCGCCCGCTCGCCGGGTCGACCCGCCTGCCGTTCTTGATGTGCAGGCTCATCAGTTCCCCGCCACGATGCTCATCACCGCCATGCGCACGGCGATGCCGAAGGTGACCTGCGGCAGGATCACCGAGTGCGGGCCGTCGGCGACGGTGGAGTCGATCTCGACGCCGCGGTTCATCGGCCCGGGATGCATGACGATCGCGTCGGGCCTGGCGAGGCGCAGCTTCTCGCCGGTGAGGCCGTAGCTCTTGAAGTATTCCTGCGCCGAGGGCAGCAGCGCGCCGCCCATGCGCTCGTTCTGCAGGCGCAGCATCACCACCACGTCGCAGTCGCGCAGCCCCTCGCGCATGTCGTGGAAGACGCGCACGCCGAGCGACTCGACGCCGGCGGGCAGCAGCGTCTGCGGGCCGATCACTCGCACCTCGGGCGCGCCGAGCGTGGTGAGGCCGTGGATGAGCGAGCGCGCCACGCGCGAGTGCAGCACGTCGCCGATGACGGCGACGGTGAGGCGCGTGAAGTCCTTCTTGTAGTGCCGGATGGTGAAGAGGTCGAGCAGGCCCTGCGTCGGGTGCGCATGGCGGCCGTCGCCGGCGTTGATCACGTGCTCGTGCGGCTTGACGTGGCGGGCGATGAGATAGGGCGCGCCGGAGGAGGCGTGGCGCACGATGAAGATGTCGGCCTGCATCGCCGAGAGGTTGGCCACCGTGTCGAGCAGCGACTCGCCCTTCGACTGCGAGGAGACGGCGATGTTGAGGTTGATGACGTCGGCCGACAGGCGCTTGGCGGCGATCTCGAAGGTGGTGCGCGTGCGCGTCGAGGGCTCGAAGAACAGGTTGAACACGCTCTTGCCGCGCAGCAGCGGCACCTTCTTCACCTCGCGCTCGGTGACGCCGGCGAAGGACTCGGCGGTGTCGAGGATCTGCAGCAGCACCTCGCGCGGCAGGCCCTCGATGGAAAGCAGGTGCTGCAGCGCGCCCTTGGCGTTGAGCTGCGGGTTAGGCTCCACGCTCGGGCTCCAGCGCGAACACCAGCTTTGTTCCCTCCTGTTTAAGTGTCAATCGCATCCCTGCCGGCACCTCGACGCGCGCGCCGCAGTGCTGCGCGCAGATCGGCAGCTCGCGGCCGCCGCGGTCGGCGAGCACGACGAGCGAGATGCGCGCCGGGCGGCCGTAGTCGAAGAGCTCGTTCATCGCCGCGCGCACCGTGCGGCCGCTGTAGAGCACGTCGTCGACCAGCAAGAGGTCGCTGCCGTTGACGTCGAAGGGGACCTTGGTGCGCTTGGGGTCGTGCTTGAGGCCGCGCGCCGCGTAGTCGTCGCGGTAGAAGGCGATGTCCATCAGGCCGAGCGGGCTCTTCAGGCCGAGCATCGGGTGCAGCCGCTCGGCGAGCCAGGCGCCGCCGGTGTAGAGGCCGATCATGGCGCTCTTCGGCCCGAGGCGCGGGCGCAGCTCGGTGGCGAGCTGCTCGCAGAGCTTCTCGGCGTCAGGCAGCTTCGGCAAAGTATTGCTCCAGCAGGACCTGCGCCGCGATCGAGTCGACCGGCTTGCGCTTGGCGCCGCGCAGGCGGCTCTCGGCTTCTAGGGAACTGTAGCGCTCGTCGACGCGCGCCACCGGCAGCTTGAAGCGGCGCTCCAGCCGCCGGGCGACGTCCTCCGGGGGGCGGGTCATGTCTTGCGCCTTGCCCTCCACGCTCGTGGGGCGCCCGACGACGAGGGCAGCCGGTTTCCACTCGTCAATCAAAGAAAGGATCTTGTGAAAACCTTCGATGCTGGGCAGCGGATGCGCCGTGCCGAGCTCGGGCTCGCCCACCGCCACACCAATGCGCTTTAAGCCGAAGTCGAAGGCAAGGACCGTTTTCGCGGCCCGATCAGGCATGTCCCGCTTCGTCCTGCAGCCGCGCGAAGTCGAGGCCGAGGAGCTCCATCGCCGCCGGCAGCCGCTCCTCGGCCGGGGTCTCGAAGATGATGCCGTCGGCGGCTTTCACGGTGAGCCAGGCGTTCTGCGACAGCTCGTGCTCGAGCTGCCCGGGCGACCAGCCGGCGTAGCCCAGCGTCACCAGCATGCGCCGCGGCCCTTCGCCGCGCCCGACCGCCTCGAGGATGTCCTTGGAGGTGGTGAGGCCGATGGCGTCGCCGACGCGCAGCGTCGACTGCCAGTTGCCCGCCGGCGCGTGCAGCACGAAGCCGCGGTCGGTCTGCACCGGGCCGCCGAAGTAGATCGGCGCGTCGGCGAGGTCGGCGTCGCGCAGCTTGAGCTGCAGGCGCTCGAAGAGCGCCTGCAGCGTCATGTCGATCGGGCGGTTGACGACCAGGCCGAGGGCGCCCTGGTCGTTGTGCTCGCAGACATAGGTGAGCGTCCTCGCGAAGTGCGGATCGGCCATGTTGGGCATGGCGATCAGGAAGTGATGCGTCAAGTTGATCGAGGACATGCGGCCACCCTGAATTTTACTGCATGAGGCGGTTAGAGCGCCCGCGCCCGGGAAAGTTTAGATCTGCACCATCTCGAAGTCGTCCTTGCGCGCGCCGCACTCGGGGCAGGTCCAGGTCATCGGCACGTCCTCCCAGCGCGTGCCGGGCGCGAGGCCCTCCTCGGGCAGCCCCGCGGCCTCGTCGTAGACGAAGCCGCAGATGAGGCACATCCACGTCTTGTACTGCACTTGATTTTCGGTCATCGGCAGCGGGAAGTAGAATGGGCCGGGAGTTTACCCCATGTCGTGCGCGCTTCCGGTCGTGCTCACCTTCGCCGCGTCGGATCCCACCGGGGGCGCCGGGCTGCAGGCCGACGTGCTCACCATCGGCGCGCTCGGCTGCCATCCGCTTTCGGTGCTCACCGGCTTCACGGTGCAGGACACGCACGGCGTGTCGCGGCTGCGCGCGCTCGACGCCGCCGCGGTCGAGGAGCAGGCGCGGCGCCTCCTCGACGACATCGCCGTCGACGCGTTCAAGGTCGGCGTGCTCGCCTCCGCCGAGAACGCGCGCGCGGTCGCCGGCATCGTCGCGCAGCGCCCGCAGGTGCCGCTGGTGCTCGACCCGGTGCTCGCCTCCGGGCGCGGCGAGGAGCTCGCCGGCGCCGCGGTGATCGAGGCGCTCGCGCGCGCGCTCGTGCCGCACGCCACCGTGGTGACGCCGAACAGCGTCGAGGCGAAGCGGCTCGGCGGGCCGCAGCGGCTGCTCGCGCTCGGCTGCAAGTTCGTCCTCGTCACCGGCACGCACGAGGCCGGCGCCGAGGTCGTCAACGTCCTCTACGACGCGCGCGGCGTGGTGCGCGAGGACCGCTGGCGGCGCCTGCCGGGCGAGTACCACGGCTCGGGCTGCACGCTCGCTTCCGCCATCGCCGCTTCGCTCGCGAGCGGGCGCGCGCCGGCCGAAGCGGTGCGCGAGGGCCAGGCCTACACCTGGGAGACGCTCGCGGCGGCCTTCCGGCCGGGCGCCGGCCAGTCCATTCCGCGCCGCTTCCTGCGCCATTGAGGCTGCGCGGCCTGTACGCCATCACGCCGGACGCGACCGACATCGAGCCGCTCGCGCGCAAGGTCGAGCAGGCGCTCGCCGGCGGCGCGGCGGCCTTGCAATACCGCAACAAGCTGCTGTCGAAGGACAAGCGTCTCGAGCAGGCGCAGCGCCTCGCCGCGCTCGCCCGCGGCTACGGCGTGCCTTTCATCGTCAACGACGAGGTGGAGATCGCTCTCGCGGTCGGCGCCAACGGCGCGCACCTCGGCAAGGACGACGCCGACCTCGCCGCGGCGCGCGCGCGGCTGCCGGGCAAGATCCTCGGCGCTTCCTGCTACGACCGCATGCACCTTGCGCGCGCCGCGGTCGCGGCGGGCGCCGACTACGTCGCCTTCGGCAGCGTCTTTCCCTCGCCGACCAAGCCCGCGGCGGTGCGCGCGCCGCTGGCGCTCTTCGGCGAGGCGAGAGCGCTCGGCGTGCCCCTCGCCGCCATCGGCGGCGTCACGCTCGAGAATGCGCCGGCCCTGCTCGCCGCGGGCGCGGACCTGCTCGCCGTGATCTCCGACCTCTTCGACGCCGCGGACGTCGCCGCGCGCGCCCGCCAATACGCGAGGCTTTTCCAATGAAGAACCAGGCCCTCTTCGAGCGCGCCCAGCGCCTCATCCCCGGCGGCGTCAACTCGCCGGTGCGCGCCTTCCGCGCCGTCGGCGGCACGCCGCCCTTCTTCGCGCGCGCCGCCGGGCCCCACCTCTGGGATGCCGAGGGCCGGCGCTACATCGATTACGTCGGCTCCTGGGGGCCGATGCTCGCCGGCCATACGCACCCCGCGGTCGTCGAGGCGGTGCCGGAGGCCGCTTCGCGCGCGCTCTCCTTCGGCGCGCCCACCGAAGCCGAGGTCGAGCTCGCCGAGGCGCTCTGCCGCCTCGTACCCTCGCTCGAGCTGGTGCGCCTCGTTTCTTCGGGCACCGAGGCGACCATGACCGCCATCCGCCTGGCGCGCGGCCACACCGGGCGCAGCCTGATCGTCAAGTTCGAGGGCTGCTACCACGGCCACGCCGACGCGCTGCTCGTCAAGGCGGGCTCGGGCGCCCTCACCTTCGGCAACCCGAGCTCCGCCGGCGTGCCGGCCGAGACTGCGGCCCATACCGTCGTACTGGACTACAACAACATCTCCGCCTTGGAAGATCTCTTTTCCAAGAAAGGCAAGGACATCGCCGGCGTCATCGTCGAGCCGGTAGCGGGCAACATGAACCTCGTGCTGCCCGAGCCGGGCTTCCTCGAGGCGCTGCGCGCGCAGTGCACGCGCCACGGCGCGGTGCTGATCTTCGACGAGGTGATGACCGGCTTTCGCGTCGCGCTCGGCGGCGCGCAGGCGCGCTTCGGCATCCGCCCGGACCTCACCACGCTCGGCAAGGTGATCGGCGGCGGCATGCCGGTCGGCGCGCTCGGCGGCCGGCGCGAGATCATGGAAAAGCTCGCGCCGCTCGGCCCGGTCTACCAGGCGGGCACGCTCTCCGGCAACCCGGTGGCGGTGGCGGCCGGGCTGGCGACGCTGAAGCTGGTCGAAAAAGAGCACTTTGTGGAAACCGTGGAAGCAACCACGCGCGCGCTGGTCGCGGGCCTCGCGGCGGAAGCGAGGCAGGCCGGCGTCACGTTCTCGGCGCAATCGATCGGCAGCATGTTCGGCGTCTATTTCCGCGCCACGCCGCCGCGCAGCTTCGCCGAAGTCGTGCAGTGCGATCGCGAGCGCTTCAACCGCTTCTTCCACGCCATGCTCGGGCAGGGCGTGTACCTGGCGCCTTCGGCGTACGAAGCGGGCTTCGTCTCCGCCGCGCACGGCGACGCGGAGCTGCAAGCCACCTTCTCGGCGGCCAGGCTGGCGTTCAAGGCGGGCTAAGCTAAATGGGTTCGATCGAACCCATTTTCGGCCCGCCGGGCCCTTGTTCCAGCCCCGACTGCCTTGCGGCCGGTATGGACCTTGCGTGATCCGGGCGCCATGAGCATCCTGATACGCGAATTGTCGAGGCTGGAGCGCGACGCGCTCGAGCGGCATTTCCTGCTGCTCGAGGCCGAGGACCGCCGGCTGCGCTTCGGCGTGCCGCTCGCCGACGGCGCGCTGCGCGAGTACGTGCGGCGCATCGATTTCGAGCGCGACGCCGTCTTCGGCGTGTCGAACGACGCGCTCGAGCTCGTCGGCGCCGGCCACCTGGCGCGCGCCGACGGCCACGCCGAGCTCGGCGTCTCGGTGCTCGCGGCGCAGCGCGGCCGCGGCATCGGCGGCGCGCTTCTCGGCCGCGCCCACCTGCACGCACGCAACTGGGGCGTGCGCGCGCTGTTCGTGCACTGCCTGAGCGAGAACGCGGCGATGATGCGGCTCGCCCGCCGGCAGGACATGGAGGTGGTCGCCGAAGCCGGCGAGGCCGATGCCTGGCTCAAGCTCGCGCCGGCGGATGCGGCGAGCTACTTCGGCGAGGTGTTCGCGCAGCGCGTCGCGCTCTTCGACTACGCGCTCAAACGAGGAAGAGCGTTGCTAGGCCCAGGAAGATGAAGAAGCCGCCGGAGTCGGTGCAGGCGGTGATCAGCACCGAGGAGCCGATCGCCGGGTCGCGCCCCAGCCGCGCGCGCGCGAGTGGGATCGCCACGCCCATCGACGCCGCCAGCACCAGGTTGAGGACCATGGCGAGCGCGAGCACGCCGCCGAGCGCGACGTTGCCGTAGAAGGCGTAGGCGATCAGCCCGAGCAGCGACCCCCAGACCGTGCCGTTGAGCAGCGCCACGCCCAGCTCCTTGGCGGCGAGCTTGGGCCAGTACGGCGTCTGTCCCAGCGCCAGGGCGCGCACGATCATGGTGATGGTCTGGTTGCCCGAGTTGCCGCCGATGCCGGCGACGATCGGCATCAGCGCGGCGAGCGCCACCAGCTCGGCGATCGAATCCTCGAACAGGCCGATGACCCGCGAGGCGATGAAGGCGGTCACCAGGTTGACGGCGAGCCACGCCCAGCGGTTCTTGAAGCTGTCGAGCACCGGCGCGAACACGTCCTCGGCCTCGCGCAGGCCCGCCTCGGCGAGCTGCGATTCGGCGCTGCGCGCGCGGATGTAGTCGACCACCGCGTCGACCGTGAGCCGCCCGACGAGCCGTCCGGCGGCGTCGACGACCGGGGCGGAGACGAGATCGTAGCGCTCGAAAGCGCTCGCCGCGTCCTCGGCGGCGTCCTGCGGCTGCAGCCGCACGCTCTCGGGCAGCATCACGCCGGAGACCTCCAGCTCGAGGTCCGAGACGATGAGCCGCGCGAGCGGCAGCGTGCCGCGCAGGCGCTGCTCGCGGTCGACGACGAAGAGCTGGTCGGTGTGATCGGGCAGCTCGTCCAGGCGCCGCAGGTAGCGCGTCACCGCCTCCAGGGTGACGTCCTCGCGCACCGCGACATGGTCGAAGTCCATCAGCGCGCCGACCGAGCCCTCCGGAAAGGAGAGCGCCGCGCGCAGCCGCTCGCGCTCCTCGGCGGGCAGCGCCTGCACCACCTCGGCGATGACCGATGGCGGCAGGTCGGCGGCGATGTCGGCGAGCTCGTCGGCCTCGAGGGTCTCGGCGGCGGCGACCAGCTCCTTCGCGTCCATCGCCTCGATGAGCGACTCGCGCACCGCATCGGCGACCTCGAGCAGGATCTCGCCGTCGCGATCGGCTTTGACGAGCTCCCACAGCGCCAGCCGCTGCTCGGGCGGCAGCGCTTCGAGCATGTAGGCGATGTCGGCGGGATGCAGCGCTTCGAGCCGCGCGCGCAGCGCCGCGCCGTCGCGCTTCTCCGGCAACGCTTGCTGCACCTCGCGCAGGCTCTGCTGCAGGTCCTCGACCTCGAGCCGCGTGTCAGGGGATATGCGCGCCTCCCATGCGGGCGAGGATGGTGCCGGAGCGCTCGGCGATGTAGGGCGTGACGCGGCCGCGCTCGTAGCGCCGCGGGCTGGGCAGCACCGCCGCCAGGTACGCCGCCTGCTCGGCGCCCAGCGCCGCCGCGCTGGTGCCGAAGTGATGACGCGCGGCGGCCTCGGCGCCGAACACGCCCTCGCCCCACTCCGCGAAGTTGAGGTAGAGCTCGAGGATGCGCCGCTTCGACATGGTGCGCTCCAGCATCCAGGTGATCGCCGCCTCCTGCGCCTTGCGCGCCCACGAGCGCTGCGAGGAGAGGAACAGGTTCTTGGCGAGCTGCTGCGTGATGGTCGAGGCGCCCGCCACCACCCTGCCCTTCTGCTCGTTCTTCAGCATGGCCTTGTGGATCGCCTCCCAGTCGAAGCCCTCGTGGTCGAGGAACTTGGCGTACTCGGCGGCGATCGCCGCCCGCTTGAGGTGCGGCGAGATGCGCTCGTAGGGCACCCAGGCATGGTGCAGCCGCGCGCCGGGCTTCTCGAGATGGCGGTCCATGAACGCGGTCGACGACGGGTTGGCGAAGTTCCAGTAGGCGATGTGCGCGAGAAACCACAGCTGCAGGCCGACGAAAAGCACGACCAGGCCGCCGAGGCTGTAGCAGAAGAGTTTCCAGACCCGCACCAGCGGGCTAGTAGCGCGCCTAGCCACGGCGCAGCCGCTCCAGCACGGCGGCCGTCGCCGGCCGCACGCCGCGCCAGACGAAGAAGGACTCGGCCGCCTGCTCGACGAGCATGCCGAGGCCGTCGCAGGCGCGGGCGCCGGCGGCTCGCGCCGCGGCGAGAAACGGCGTCTCCCGGCCGTACACCATGTCGTAGGCAAGCACGCCGGGGCCGAGCACGCCCGCAGGCAGCGCCGGCGCCGCCCCGGCGAGGCCGGCCGAAGTGGCGTTGACGACGATATGGAAGCCGCCGCGCAGCCCTTCGTAGCCGCCCGCCTGCACGCCGGGAAAGCGCGCCGCGAGCGCCACCGCCCGCGCCGCCGTGCGATTGGCGATGCGAATCCGCGCCACGCCGGCATCGAGCAGCGCCCCGACGACACCCTGCGCCGCGCCGCCCGCGCCCATTAGAAGTAGGCGCTTACCTTTAGGATCGACCTTCAGGTTCTCGGCGAGGTCGCGCACCAGCCCCGCGCCGTCGGTGTTGTCCCCGAAAAGCGGGTCTCCCAAGACCAGCGTATTCACCGCCTGGGCCACTTTGGCGCGCGCGCTCAGCTCGCCGCAAAGAGCGAAGGCCTCCTCCTTGAAAGGCAGCGTGACGTTGAGGCCCTTGCCGCCGGCGGCGCTGAAGGCCTGCACCGCGGCGGCGAAGCCGCCGCGAGGCGCCTCGATGGCGCCGTACTCGATGTCCTGGCCGCTGGCGCGCGCGAACTCGGCGTGGATCCAGGGCGACTTGGAATGCGCCACCGGGTTGCCGATGACCGCGTAACGGTCGGCCACTATTCAGTCCAGATCTTGTCGCCTTGGCCGAAGAACCAGGTGCGGGTGATCACCAGCAGGTCGGTGTCGCGCCGGATGTTGGGCGGGAACACCGCGAACGGGCTCGCCATGCGCACGATCTTGAACGCCGCGGCGTCGAGCACCTTCAGGCCGGAGGAGCGGTCGAGCTCGATCGACTCGACGTTGCCGTCGGGGCGGATGGTGACGGTCAGGCGCAGGTTGCCGTAGATCTTGCCGCGCGCCTCGGGCGGGTAGTTCAGCGTGCCGACCCGCTCGACCTTCATCCGCCAGTCCTCCTCGTACTGCGCGAAGCGGTACTCGGCGGCGTTGGCGCCGATGAACTTCTTGCGCGGCCGCTTCTGGTACTCCTGGACCTGCCGGTCGATCTGCGCCTGCAGCCGCATCGCCGCGAGCGCGAGGTCGGCAAGGTCGCGGCCGCCGGGCTGCGCCACCGGCTGCTCGGAGGGCGCCGGGCGCGGCGTCTCCGCCGGCACCCGCGCCGCCGACTCGCGCGCCTGCGCGAGCATGCGCTGCTGCCGCGCCTCGAGCTCGCGCACGCGGCGCTTGGCGTCGGCGAGGTCCTTGCCCGGCGCGCGCGGCGCGGTTACCGGCAGCGGCGTCCGGGCGCGGCGATCCTGGTCTACGGTGCCGCCCCGATCGAGGTTCGCCTGCGCGAGCGTGTCGGCGCGCGAAGGCCGCTCGCGCGTCTTCGCATTGACGAGCACGACTTCGAGCGGCTGGTCGGGCGACTTCCAGCGCAGCGGCTCGGGGAACTTGAAATGGATCGAAAGGAGCGCGCCGTGCAGCAGGATCGAGATTCCTACTGCCGCGCTCAGCACCCGGTCGTCGCGGCTGATCAAGTGCAATCTCACCTCAATTCGACAAGCCTTTCATATTTTTGGGGTTTTAGCTAGCCTCCAGATACCGGCAGGCAAGCGATCGCTCGAGCAGGTCCACCGTCTCCACCGCCAGTCGCACCCGCGCGCCCGGATCAAGGGCGGGCAGCGACGGCACGCGCACGATGAGCGGCAGACCTTCCAGGCGCACCACATTCTCGCGCAGCACGAGGGCATCGATCGCCGTTACCTTTTCCTGCTGCAGCCAGCGCAGGCTCCAGTACGCCTCCATTGCGCGCTGGTGCTCGTCAAAGCGGGCATAAGTCACCTCGAAGGCCTGCAGCGCCGAGAGCAGCGCATCGGAATTGCGGGCGAACGGCGGGCGGCGGCCGGCGAGCACCGCCAGCAGCTGCCACTGGTTGACGAGGTCGACGTAGCGTCGCAGCGGCGAGCTCATCCAGGCATAGCACGGCACGCCGAGCCCCTCGTGCGCCTCGGGATGGACCGAGAGGCGCACCTTGCCGGTCGACTGCACCCGGTAGATGCCGGCGGCGTCGTGCTCGGCGAGCATCTCGCCCCAGCTCGAGTTGGCGAGGATCATCAGCTCGGAGACCAGCTTGTCGAGCGGCGCGGCGCGCCGGGGCCGGCCGGGTCGCACCCCGGCCGCCACCACCCAGGAGGTGTTATAGCAGAGCGCCGCCCCCGCGCGCCGCCCGCCGCGCGTAGCCTCGAGCGCGGCGGC
>JBQTJF010000336.1:0-4451 GCA_052387375.1 Betaproteobacteria bacterium | reverse complement strand
GAGCTCGGCGAGCTCGGCGATCGCGTCGCGGAAGCCGTTGAGGAGCGCCGCGGCGGCCTGCGAGACATACCCCACATAGATCAGCGTGCGCCCGAGCGAGGCGGGATCGTCGCCGGAGAGCGCCACGCGCAGCGGGTCGGGGGCGCCGGCGGCGGCGCGCGCGGCGAGCATGCGCTCGACCGCCGCCTGGCGCTCGGCGACGCTGCGCTCGAGCGTGCGGCGCCGCTCGGCGACGTGCGCCGCCTGCGCGCGCAGGCGGCGGCCGTCCGCCGCGGCGCGCGCCAGCCGCCGGTTCGCCTCCGAGATGGCGCGCTCCGAGTCGCGCAGCGCGTCGCGCGCCTCGCGGCGCGCGTCGTCCTTGTCGTCGAGCTCGTGGCGCAGCGCTTCGATGCGCTCGCGCAGCGCCTGCAACTGCTCGTCCCGCGGCTGTGCCTGTGCCGCGGTCGCGGCGAGGCAGAGCAGGAGGAGCGCGGCGCGGCTCAGGCCCGGGCTTTCCCCTGCGCCGAGACCGCGGCGATGCGCCGCGCCACCTCCGCGGGATCGCCGAGGTAGTAGTGCCGCACGGGCTTCAGGTCCTCGCCGAGCTCGTAGACCAGCGGGATGCCGGTCGGAATGTTCTCTTTCACGATCGCCGCGTCGGAGATGCCGTCGAGATGCTTGACCAGCGCGCGCATCGAGTTGCCGTGCGCGGCGACGAGCACGCGCCGGCCGGCGCGCACCGCGGGGGCGATGGCGCTCGTCCAGTACGGGATGACGCGCGCCACCGTGTCCTTGAGGCACTCGGTGAGCGGCACCTGCACACCGGCGTAGCGCGGGTCGCCGCCCTCGTAGCGCGGGTCGGCCGGGTCGAGCGCCGGCGGCGGCGTGTCGTAGCTGCGCCGCCAGGCGAGCACCTGCTGCTCGCCGAACTTCGCCGCCATCTCCGCCTTGTTCAGGCCCTGCAGGGCGCCGTAGTGGCGCTCGTTCAGCCGCCAGCTCTTCTCCACCGGCAGCCACATCTGGTCGAGCTCCTCGAGCGCGATCCACAGCGTGCGGATGGCGCGCTTCAGGACCGAGGTGAAGGCGATGTCGAAGCGGTAGCCCGCCGCGGCGAGGGCGCGGGCGCCGGCGCGCGCCTCCTCGATGCCCGGTGCCGAGAGATCGACGTCGGTCCAGCCGGTGAATCGGTTCTCGCGATTCCAATCGGACTCGCCGTGACGCAAAAGGACAAGCTTGTGCATCACGCCCGATTATAATGATCGGCCTTCCGTGGAATTCATCCGCAACAATATCCTGCTGATCGTCGTCGCCTTCGTCTCCGGCGCGATGCTGGTGTGGCCGCTGGTGCGCCGCTCGACCGGCGGCCCGCAGATCGGCCCGGCGCAGGCGACGCACCTCATCAACCGCGAGGACGCGCTGGTGGTCGACGTGCGCGACCCGGGCGAGTACGGCGCCGGGCACATCCTCGGGGCAAAGAACATGCCGGTCGAGCGCATCGAGGAGAAGGACCTGCCCAAGCGCAAGGACCGCCCCCTCATCGTGTACTGCGACACGGGCAGCCGCGCGGCAAAGGCCGCCGGCGCCCTCCGGGCGCAGGGCTTCACGCGCGTGTTCAGCCTCGCCGGAGGGCTGGGCGCCTGGCAGGCGGCCGGGCTGCCGGTGGAGAAGTGACCGCGCCGGTGCTGATGTACTGCACGGCGGCGTGCCCGTTCTGCCGCTCGGCGGAGCGGCTGCTGCTCGAGAAGGGCGCGCGGATCGACAAGATCCGCGTCGACCTCGAGCCGCGGCGGCGCGCCGAGATGATGGAGCGGAGCGGCCGGCGCACCGTGCCGCAGATCTGGATCGGCGAGCGCCACATCGGCGGCTGCGACGATCTCTACGCTCTCGACGCCGAGGGCAAGCTCGACCCTTTACTCGAGGCCACGCCATGACCGAAGCACAGCAACCGACCTTCCAGATCGAGAAGGTGTACGTGAAGGATCTGTCCCTCGAAATCCCCAACGCCCCCCAGGTCTTCACCGAGCAGGTGCAGCCGCAGCTCGAGGTGCAGATCAGCACCGCGGCGGGCAAGTTCGCCGAGCCCTACTACGAGGTGACGGTAAGCGCGACGGTCACCGCGAAGACGGGCGAGCGCACGCTCTTCCTCGCCGAGGCGGTGCAGGCGGGCATCTTCCAGCTGCGCAACGTGCCCGAGCAGGAGCTCGGGCCGCTGCTCGGCATCGGCTGCCCGACCATCCTCTTCCCGTACCTGCGCGAGACCATCTCCGACCTCGTCAGCCGCGGCGGCTTCCCGCCGGTGCTGCTCAGCCCGATCTCGTTCGAGGCGCTCTACCTGCAGCGCGTGCAGCAGGAGCAGCAGGCGGGCGGCGGGCCGCGCATCGAGCTCGCGCGCTAGGGCGATGACGCGCGTCGCGGTGCTCGGCGCGGGCGCGTGGGGCACGGCGATCGCCGCGGCGCTCTCCTCGCGGCTGCAGGTCACGCTCTGGGCACGCGACGCCGCGCAGGCCGAGCGTGTGGCGCTCGCCCGGCGCAACGCGCGTTATCTGCCCGACGTCGGGTTGCCCGACTCTCTGGGCATCACTCCCCGGTTCGCAGGGGCGATCGAGCGCGCAACGCTCATCTTGGTCGCCACTCCCGTCGCCGGGCTGCGCGAGGTGGCGCAGAAGCTGCCCGCGGAGGCGCCGCTGGTGTGGCTGTGCAAGGGCTTCGAGGAAGGCAGCCTCCTGCCGCACCAGCTCGTCGCGCAGCAGCGCTGCGGCGCCCTCTCCGGCCCCTCGTTCGCCGCGGAAGTGGCGCGCGGCCTGCCTTGCGCGCTGACGCTCGCCTCCCGCGACGAAGGCTTCGCGCGCGAGGCGGCGGCGCTCCTGCACGGCGGGCGGCTGCGCGTCTACTACAGCACCGACCTCGTCGGCGTCGAGATCGGCGGCGCGGTGAAGAACGTGATGGCGATCGCCGCCGGCATCTCCGACGGCCTGGGCCTGGGCATGAACGCGCGCGCGGCGCTCATCACGCGCGGCCTCGCCGAGATCGCGCGCCTGGGCAGCGCGCTGGGCGGCAAGCCCGAGACCTTTTTCGGGCTGGCGGGCGCGGGCGACCTCATCCTCACCTGTACCGGCGAGCTGTCGCGCAACCGGCGCGTCGGCCTCGAGCTGGCCAAGGGGGTTGCCATGAAAACAATACTTGATAATCTGGGCCATGTCGCCGAAGGCGTGCGCTCGGCGAAGGAAGTGCTGCGCCTGGCGCAGAGCCAGCAAGTCGAGATGCCGGTGAGCGAGGCGGTATGCGCCGTCCTCGAAGGCCGCCTCGCCCCCGGCGCGGCGGTCGAGCGCCTGCTCTCGCGCGACCTCAAGGAGGAGCGCCGCTAGGAGGAGCTGGAATCCGGGGCCGAGGCGCAAAAATGGGTCAAATTTGACCCATCAGGCGGACCCCGGAAACCCGAGCTGCCGCCAGGCCTCGAACACCACCACCGCCACGGCGTTCGACAGATTGAGGCTGCGGTTGCCGGGGCGCATCGGCAGTTTCAGGCGCATGTCCTCCGGGAATTCGCGCACGATGCTTTCGGGCAGCCCGGCGGCCTCGGCCCCGAAGACCAAAGTGTCATCACCTTCGTAGCGCACGTCCGTGTACCTCCGGCGCGCACGCGTGGAGAAGCAGAACATCCGGCGGCCGGCAAGCGCGCTGCAGCAGGCTTGCCAATCGCGGTGGACCGCGACGTTCGCCATCTCGTGGTAGTCGAGGCCGGCGCGCTTGAGCTGCTTGTCGTCCATCGAGAAGCCGAGCGGCTCGACGAGGTGCAGGCGCGCGCCGGTGTTGGCGGCCAGGCGGATGAGGTTGCCGGCATTCGGCGGAATTTCCGGATGCACGAGCACGAGGTCAAGCATCGAGCAGCGTCCGCGCCACCACCCAGTTGATGACGCGCGCGGCGCCGGCGCGCTTGAGCGTCGCCGCCATCTCGTCGAGGGTCGCGCCGGTGGTCATCACGTCGTCGACCACGGCAATGGAAGCGCCATCCAGAGGTCCCCTTGAAGCAAAACATCCCCGGACGTTGCGCCGCCTCTCGTCGAACGGCAGGTCGAGCTGCGGCGCCGTGTCGCGGCTGCGCTCGCAGGCGGAGACCAGCAGCCGCGCGTGGCCGAGATGGCGGGCGATCTCGACCGACTGGTTGTAGCCGCGCGCCTTCAGGCGCCGCGCGGAGAGCGGGACGGGGATGACGCAATCGATCTCCCGAAAGGAAGCTTGCTCCCTGAGAAGCGAGGCAAGCAGCGGCGCCAGCGCGAGCTCGCCGCGGAACTTGAGCGAATGCACCAGGGCGTCGGCGGGGAAAGCGTAGGCGAGCGCGGCGACGGTGGCGTCGTAGCGCGGCGGCGCGGCGAGGCAGCGGCCGCAGGCCTCGCCGCGCGGCGAGGGCAGCGCGCAGCGCGGGCAGAGCGGCCCGGCCAGGCGCGGCAGCTCCGCTTCGCACTCGGCGCACA
>JBQTJF010000335.1:0-3502 GCA_052387375.1 Betaproteobacteria bacterium | reverse complement strand
TAGACGTCGAGCGCGGCGCCGGCGATCCAGCCCTCGCGCAGCGCGCGCGCCAGCGCCGCCGCCGAGACGATCGGCCCGCGCGCGGTGTTGACCAGGAAGGCATGCTTGCGCATGGCGCGCAGCTCGCAGGTGCGGCGCCGAAGCGAGCGCCGCGCCGGGCACCTTGTTCGGGTAGCGCACGAAGGCGCCGCTCGCGCCGCGCAGGGCGCCGGCGATCGACTCCGGGGACGGGCTTTCCAGGACTTCGACCGGCACCGCGGCGCGCAGGGCGGCTTCGGCGTCGGGGTGATACATGCGCCCAATCAAAACGACCGGATGTGCCGTCATCGCTGCCCGTTACTATAGGACATGTCCAAAAACCTCATCGCGGAGTACCGCATGCTGTCCACGGCCAACGTCTCCGACGGCCTGGACCGGCTCAGCATCGCGGGCGCGCCGCACGGCATCGGCCCGCTCTGGGATAGCTGCCCGAAGATCGTCGGACCGGCGGCGACGCTGAAGCTGGTGCCGCTCGGCCAGGCCGAGGAATCGCCGGTGCTGGGAACGCTCGAAGCGGTGAAGCGCGGCCGCCCCGGCGACGTGCTGGTGATCGACCAGGGCGGGCGCATGGACGTGAACAGCTACGGCGGCGTCGCCGGCTTCACGACGCGGCACTTCGGCCTCGTCGGCTGCGTCATCGACGGCGTGACGCGCGACATCGACGAGTACAAGCAGCTCAACCTTCCGGTCTACGGCAAGGGCTTCATCCAGCAGTCGATCCGCACCCGCTGCGCCTGCGCCGGCTACGCCATCGAGGTGCGGCTCGGCGGCGTGCCGGTGCGCCCCGGCGACCTCGTCATGGCCGACGAGAACGGCGTCTGCGTCGTGCCCAGGGAGAAGATGGCCGAGGTGCTCGAGCTCGCGAAGCTCTTCAAGTCGATCGAGGATACGGTGGTCGAGGCGGTGCGCGCCGGCGCCGACCCGGTGGAGGCGCACCAGCGCGTGCGCTACGACATGATGACCAGGGCGGGCTACAAGCCCTAGGCGGCCCCGCGCATGCTGGCGGCATAGGCGATCGCCGCCAGGAAGAAAATCCCCCACCAGGCCCCGAGGCCCGCCACCTCGCCGACCCGCTCGCCGAAGGTCAGGAGGGAGGCAAAGGAAAATCCGGCGAACAGGGAGACCAGCCACGCGATCCCGGCGAGCGGCGGGAGAAACAGCGTCGCGACGATGGCCGCCATGACGAAGACCTGCACGTACGAGGCGTTTCTCATGCCGCTTCCATGAAAATGCTCAAGGCGCTCCGGCAGTGGATCGCCAGGCGGCGCGCGCCGCCGCAGCCCGGCCGCTTCGCGCTCAGGCAGAAGTCTAGCCTGCACGGCTTCATCGGCGCTTTCGCCGCCCCGCCCTGGCGCGAGTATCTCCTTTACCTGCCGCGCGGCATGGAAGGGCTGAGGCGGCCGCCGCTCGTCGTCTGGATGCACGGCTGCCGCCAGGACCCCGAGGAGTTCGCCGCCGGCACGCGCATCGCGCGCCTTGCCGACGAGCGGGGCTTCGTCGTGCTGCTGCCGCGCCAGAACCGCCTCGCCAACAGCGAGCGCTGCTGGAACTGGTTCGACCGGCGCACCGCGCGCGGCCTGGGCGAGGCGGCGATCGTCGCCGCGCAGGCGGCCGACGTGCTCGAGCGCTTCGGCCTGGATGAAAAACGCGTCTATGTAGCAGGCATGTCTTCCGGCGGCGGGCTCGCCGCGGCGCTCGCGCTGCACAAGCCGGACCTGGTCCGCGCCGTGGCGTTCCACTCCGGCGTGCCCTGCGGGGTGGCGAACGACGCCGCCGACGCTCACCGCGTCATGGCGGAAGGTCCGAAAGGGGATGTTCTACCGACAACGCGCGGCCGCGTGCCGGCCCTCATCATCCACGGCAAGGACGACGCTACCGTCGCGCCGGTGAACGCGGTGCACCTCGCCCGGCAGTTCATCGCCTTCAACGGCGGCGAGGTGCCGCCCGGCGCGGCGCTGCCGCGGCCGGGAATGCTGCCGCTACCGTGGCGCTCGAACGGGCCCGACGGCGACTACTACGTCGGCAGGCGGCTCGCCGCCCGCGTGCTCACCATTGCCGGCCTGGGCCATGCCTGGAGCGGCGGCGATCCGGCCCACCCGTTCTTCGCCGCGGAGGGCCCGGATGCGACCGAGCTGATCTGCGACTTCTTCGCGGCGCATTGAAATATGATTTTCTCTTTGGCTGGGAGGCGGAAGTGAACCGCGAACCCGCTGCCGAGATCCTGCGGCTGGAGGACGAGCGCTATGGCGCCATGCTGGCGAAGGACCTGAAGACGCTCGAGCGCCTGCTCGACGAGGAGCTCGTCTACATCCACTCGAGCGGCGTCGCGGACGGCAAGGAGAGCTACCTGCGCGGCCTGCGCGAGGGCCTCTGGGACTACCAGCAGATCGGCCGCACCGAGCAGAGCGTGAAGCTCGCCGGCGACGCGGCGCTCGTGTTCAACCGGCTCGCCATCAGCATCCGGGTTCGCGGCGCGCAGAAGGAGCTCGACACCCGCGCGCTCGCCGTCTGGGTGCGCCGCGCCGGCGGCTGGCGGCTGATCGCTCTGCAGTCCGCCGCGCTGCCCAAGCCATGAAGCTCGCCTTCGTCGGCGTCGGCAAGATGGGGCGCCCGCAGGAGCTTCAGGCAGCCTCGTCGGTGATAGCGGGCCCGACGCCAAGTCCCCACGTTTTCCCCACGGCTGATTTCAACGCGACCCGCGGGCGCACTCCAGGTGTCGCAATGCAAGTGCGATGGCATCCGGATCGCCGTCCTCGATAACCGCGTTCAAATAGGCAGCAGCCTCTTCCGGGTCCTTGAGCTGCTGGATCAGCCAAGGCTCGTACGGCACGCTGGCAGCGACGGCGTTCTTTCGTAGCCCGTGCTTCGTAGTCCTTGGCATCTGCTTATTCGCCTACAGGCGATCAAGGCCGCTGCGTTGCCCTTCCGCAACTGCCACGCGAACGAAACCGGCATCGACTTCTACGCTAGTGACCGGGCACACGGTGACGCTTTCCATAAGTTCGAGCGTCGCAGTCGCCTGGACGACGACTACGGGACGAGGCTTCGTAGTGTACGGACCCTTGACGGCGACATAAACGATGTCGCCGCGCCGGAGGTTCATTCAGGGAGATAGACGAGTCGCTGCCAACCGGTGTCGCGACGATCCGATGCAGCGATTCGCTTGCACTGCCGGCGCAACTCAGCGATTACCGCCGGCGCATGCCGGGCTTTCTTCGTGCGCGGAAGCCTGCGCGTCGGCGCCAGCCGTTTGCGAGAGTCCGGAGCGTTGATAGGCCCATTTTACATCCCGGTGCCAAGGAAGAAGAACCTATACGGCCGAAGGCCGTGGAGGGATTGGTAGGTCGTGGCGGATTCGAACCGCCGACCAACGGATTAAAAGTCCGCTGCTCTACCAGCTGAGCTAACGACCCGTAGTTAGGTGTCGCGGAAAGGGCGAGATTTTATCAGCGCTGAGCGGCCG
>JBQTJF010000334.1:0-15367 GCA_052387375.1 Betaproteobacteria bacterium | reverse complement strand
CACGTTTTCTCCCGTATAGGCCTTGGAAAAACGGGCCAGCGAGCGAAAAATGGGTCAAATTTGACCCATTCTCTCAGGCCGCCATCCGCACCGGACTCTCGACGGCCTCGAGCGCATCGAGCAGCAGATCCGGATCGTCCTTGTCGCGTAGCGTGGGATTCGACAGCATGCGCCGCCACAGCCGCGCGCGCGGATGGCCGTGGTAGAGGCCGAGCATGTGCCGCGAGACGTTTCTCAAGGGGATGCCGGATTTGCGGTGCAGAAGGTAATAGTCCTTCATCCGGCGAACCACCTCGGCACGCGTCTTTCCCGGGTCGGCGAGCAGCCAGGGGTTGTGGTACGCGGCGCGGCCGAGCATCACCCCGTCGAGCATCGTCAGGTGGCGGTCGATCTCCTCCCACGACGTGATGCCGCCGTTGATGACGATCTCGAGCTGCGGGAAATCGGCCTTCAGCCGGTAGACGTAGCCGTACCTGAGCGGCGGGACCTCGCGGTTCTCCTTCGGCGACAGGCCCTTCAGCACCGCGTTGCGCGCGTGCACGATGAAGGTGCGGCAGCCGGCGCCGGCGACCGTGCCGACGAAGTCCCGCACGAAGCCATAGTCATCCATGCGGTCCAGGCCGATCCGGTGCTTTACGGTGACGGGAACGTTGACGGCGGAGCGGATGGCACGGACGCAATCTGCAACCAGCCTTGGTTCCGCCATCAGGCAGGCCCCGAACGCGCCGCGCTGCACCCGCTCGCTCGGGCAGCCGATGTTCAGGTTGATCTCGTCGTAGCCGTACGCCTCGCCCAGCTTCGCGCAGCGCGCCAGCTCGTCCGGCTCGCTCCCGCCCAACTGTAGACCGACAGGGTGTTCTTCCGGGCTGAACTCGAGATGCCGGGGCACATCGCCATGCACGAGCGCGGCGGTGGTGATCATCTCCGTGTACAGCCGCGCGCTCGAATTGACCTGGCGCAGGAAGAACCGGCAGTGCCGGTCCGTCCAGTCCATCATCGGCGCTACGCAGAGGCGATGCGTCACCTGCGCGTCAATGCGAGCCAGACGCCGCCGCCGATGAGGAACGCCCCGCCCAGCCGCGAGACGAGGCGCACGCGGCGGCGCGAGAGGAGGGCGCCGGCGCGGCCGGTGAGGACGGCGTAGGCGCCGTCGGAGACAAGAGCGACCGCCATCGCCGTGACGCCGAGGAGCACGATCTGCGCGACGTAGTCGCCGCCCGGGTCGACGAACTGCGGGATGAAGGCGCCCATGACGGCGATGACGGTGCTCAACCCCACCACCACGGTGGCCATCATGAGCGCCAGCCCGAGCTGCGTGCCGGCGACGTTGAGCAGCCCGGCGCGCGTGCTGCAGGCGAGGCTGTTGGCGGCGATCACCGTCACCGTCGGACCGGGGATGACGGCGATGACGAAGCAGGCGGCGACGTAGGCGAGGTAGACGTCCGGGCCGATCATGGCGCTAGCGCATGTCGCGGCCGCGCTGGCGCATCAGCTCGACCATGCAGGCGAGCTGGTAGTCCTCGGGGCTGACGCCCTTCGGCGCCAGCTCGCGCCGGCGCGCGCACTCGGCGTCGCGGTACTCCTTCCACTCGTCGTTCGCCTTGCGGAAGGCCTCGAGGGTGCTGCCGCCCTTGGCGTTCGCCTCCTGGAAACGCTCGGCGTAGATCTGCGTCAGGTCCTGCTCTGCCACGCGCAGCAGGAAGTCGAGGCACTCGCGCGACTTGCCGCGCGTCGACTCGGAGCGCGTGCACTGCGCGAGCGCCGAGACGTTCTGCCGCGGCAGCCAGTTGAAGAAGAGCGGCCGCTTTTCGTCGGCGAGCAGGCAGATGAACGAGAGCTCGGCGGTGGGCGTGCCCTCCAGCACCACCGCGCCGTTGCCGGTGAGGATGGAGGCGACGGGCTGGTTGCCGAGCTTGCGGCCGTAGCGCTCGATGAGCAGCGCCTGGTCGCGCACGATGACGACGTCCTCGGGCTTGGCGCCCTCGCGCGCCGCCTCGCGCTTGGCGAAGGCGCGGCAGGACTCCACGGCGGGGCCGTTGTACTGCGCCATTGCGGTGAAAGGCAACAGAAGCAGAAGGATTCCCAGCAGTCTCATCGATATTGTCCCGTGGCGGAGGCGCGGGCCCGGATGAGCCCGAACAGGCTTTCGGTGAAAGGCGCGCGCACGCCGGCCTTGCGCGCCACTTCGAGCGTGCCGGCGAGCAGGCCGTCGATCTCGAGCGGCTTGCCGGCCTCGAGGTCCTGCAGCATCGAGGTCTTGAAGCGCCCGAGCACGCGCGCCATGTCGATGCGCGCCTCGGGGTCGATGTCGGCGTCGACGCCCACGGCGCGGCCGATCGCCAGCACCTCGCGCATGATCTCGACCATGTAGCGCTTCACCTCGCCGTCCTCGATCAGCCGGTCGGCGGTGCTGACGGTGAGCGCCGAGACCGGGTTGAAGCTGACGTTGCCGAGCAGCTTGACCCAGAACTCCTTCTCGATGAATTCAGTGACGATCGCCTCGAAGCCGGCGCCAGTGAGCTCATCGGCGATGCGCGTGGTGCGGGCGGTGTTCCTGCCGCCGGGCTCGCCGAGAATCAGCTTCCTGCCCATGTTGTGGCTGATGAGGCCCGGCTCGGGGGTCGAAGCGGCGAGGTGGATGACGCAGCCGACGATGCGCTCGGTGGGCATGGCGCGGCTGAGCTTGCCGCCGGGGTCGAGCGACTCGAGGCGCTCGGCGCCGTCATGGAACTTCAGCCGGTGGAAGAACCACCAGGGCACGCCGTTCATGGCGGTGACGATGGAGGTGTCGGCGCCGAGCAGCGGACCGATGCCGTCGGCGACCTGCGTAAGGCTCTGCGCTTTCACCACGACCAACACGTAATCCTGCGGCCCGAGCCTGGCCGGATCGCTCTCGGCGCGCACCGCGAAGGCCTGCACCTCGCCGCCGCTGCGCACGCGCAGCCCGCCGGCGCGGATCGCTTCCAGGTGCCTGCCGCGCGCGACGACCGAGACCTCGTGGCCGGCACGGGCGAGCCACGCGGCCATCAAACCGCCGACGGCGCCGGCGCCGTAGATGCAGATCCTCATGGTGTTATTCTAAGTAAAAGCCGGAGACCGCCATGTTCGCGTTCATGAAAAAGCTGAAGACCCTTCTTCCCGTCGAGAACACCATGCCCGGGCGCGACGCCAGGATGCGCGTGCCGGAGAAGCATTTCGTCAACGGCCATCCGCTCACGCCGCCGTTCCTCGAGGGCATGCAGCAGGCAGTGTTCGGCATGGGCTGCTTCTGGGGCGCCGAGCGCCTGTTCTGGAAGCTGCCCGGCGTCTACAGCACCGCGGTCGGCTACGCGGGCGGCGAGACCAAGAACCCGACCTACGAGGAAGTCTGCAGCGGCTTCACCAACCACGCCGAGGTGGTGCTGGTCGTCTTCGATCCGAAGATCGTCACCTACGAAGAGCTGCTCAAGGTGTTCTGGGAGGGCCACGACCCGACGCAGGGCATGCGCCAGGGCAACGACGCCGGCACGCAGTACCGCTCCACCATTTATACGTACGGGGACGAGCAGGCCAAGCTCGCCGTCCAAACAAAAGCCGCTTTCGAAAAGGCGCTGAAGGTAAAGGGCTTTGGGCCTATTACCACCGAGATCCGCGCCGCGCCCGAGTTCTACTACGCCGAGGACTACCATCAGCAATACCTCGGCAAGAACCCGAACGGCTACTGCGGCCTGGGCGGGACCGGTGTGTCCTGCCCGGTAGGTGTTGCCGTTGCGACTCGATAAGTGGCTCTGGGCCGCGCGCTTATATAAGACGCGCAGCCTGGCGCAGCAGGCGATCGCGGCGGGGCAGGTGCGGCTCGGTGGCGAGCGGGTCAAGCCGGCCCACGAGGCGAAGGTCGGAAGCGAAGTCATCGTCCGCAAGAGCGACTACCAATGGCAGGTCGTCGTCGTTGCGCTTTCCGAGCGCCGCGGTTCGGCGCAGGAAGCGCAGAAACTCTACGAGGAGACGGCGGAGAGCCGCGCCGAGCGCGAGCGGCGCATGGACCTGCGCCGCTGGGGCGCGGAACCTGCCTCCACCCTCAAGGGCTGGCCTGCGAAGCGTGATCGGCGGCGCCTGGAAGGGCTGACGGGGCCCGAGGACGAGGTCTGATCGTGCCCGGCGCCGCGCCCACCGGTAGGGGCGGCCTGCCGAGCAGCGCGGGGAGCAGGTTGTCGGCCGGGACGTTGTCGCGCCGCATGAGCTCCAGGTGGCCGAAAGAGTAGGGCGAGAAATGCGCGAGGTCGCATAGCACGCTCGCCAGCACCGCCAGCCAGAACGGCACCGGGACGCGCAGGGCGGGCTGCGGGTTATGGAGCGCGCGCAGGGCCGCCAGCAGCTCCGCCATGCGGCGATGCTCGGTGCCGCCGAGCTCGACGATTCGCGAGGCGAGGGCGACGGGCGGCTCGCACAGCGAGGGCCGGACGATGAAATAGAGTCGGCGCCGCTCCTCATCACCGCCGCCGGCGCGAGATGGTGGACGCGCTCGTAGGTCTCGTGCCCCCGCTCGCGCAGGATGCCGACCGCGTTGACGACGATGTCGGCACTGCCTTGCGCGGGTGGCGGCTGCCGACCACGACGCGGTGGCCGCGGGCGTAGAGCGCGGCGCAGACGTGCCGGCCGACGAAGCCGCTGCCGCCGGCGATCGCCGCCGTGCTGCAGGTGGCGCGCTCCAACGTGAGCAACAGCCTGCGCGAGCTGGAGAGCTGGAAGCTGGTGCGCGTCGTGCACCAGGTCGGCGACCGGCGCGACCACTACGAGACGGCGCAGGATCCCTGGGAGCTGATGCGCACCATCGTGCGCGAGCGCAAGGCGCGCGAGTTCGACCCGACGCTCGGCGTGCTGCGCGAGGTGGTCGCCGACCCGGCGTTCGCGAAGCGCGGCGCCGCGGAGCAGAAGCGCGTGCGCGACATGCTCGCCTTGATGGAGACGCTCTCCGACTGGACCGAGGAGATGCTGCGCCTGGACAGCGCCACGCTGGGCAAGCTCGCCCGCCTGGGCACCAGGATCCAGGGCCTGGTGCGCGGAAAGAAGGCCGCCTAGGATGGGTCCGATCCGCTATCCGCTGACCATCTTCTACGACGCCTCCTGTCCGCTGTGCGCCAGCGAGATGCATGCGCTGAAGGCGCGCGACCGCGCGGGGAAGCTCGAGCTCGTCGACTGCGCCGCCCCGGATTTCGACGAGTCGGTGCTGTCGGGGCTGCCCATCCGCCGCAGCGACCTGATGACGCTCATCCACGCCAGGGACGCGCATGGCAGGTGGCTGCGCGGCGTCGACGTGCTCGCGGCGGCATATGGCGCCGTGGGACTCGAGGCGTCGGCCCGCATCTGGGCGAACGGATGCCTGCGGCCGCTCTGGCGGCGCCTCTATCCCTTGGTGGCCCGCAACCGCCAGGTGCTATCCCGACTGCTGGCGCCCTTCGTGTAGCCTAACGAGCATGAGGAGGAGGCTCGGTGGAGCGCTGCTCGCGCTCGCGGGGGCGTCTGCGCTTGCGCAGGAGGACGCAGTCGTCGTCACGGCGACGCGCCAGCCGCAGCCCAGCCTGGAGATCCCGGCGTCGGTCGACCGCCTGTACGCGGAGGAGATCCGGCAGGGCCGGCCGCAGGTGAATCTCTCCGAGAGCCTCGGGCGCGTGCCGGGCATCGTCGTGCAGAACCGCCAGAACTACGCGCAGGACCTGCAGATCTCCTCGCGCGGCTTCGGCGCGCGCGCCACCTTCGGCGTGCGCGGCATCCGCCTCATCGCCGACGGCATCCCGGCGACCATGCCCGACGGCCAGGGCCAGGCATCGACCTTCTCGCTCGGCTCGGCCGAGCGCCTCGAGGTGCTGCGCGGCCCGTTCTCGGCGCTTTACGGCAACGCCGCGGGCGGCGTGATCGCGGTCGAGACCGAGGATCCGCCGGCGTCGCCGGCGCTGGAACCGAGCCTCTTCATCGGCAGCTACGACACCTGGAAGGCGGGGCTGCGCTTCGGCGGCTTCAACGCGCTCGGCGACCTCTCGCGCTTCGACACCGAGGGCTACCGCGCGCACAGCGCCGCGACGCGGGATCAAATGAATGTGAAGGTGGCCTTGGATGCCTTCACTCTGGTCGTCAACAGCCTCAGACAACCCGATTCCCAGGATCCGGGCGGCCTCAACCGCGCGCAGCTCGAGGCCGACCCGACGCAGGCGAGCCCGACGGCGGCGCCGTTCAACACGCGCAAGACGGTGAACCAGGACCAGGCCGGGGTGCGCTGGCGCCAGCGGCTCGGCGGCACGAGCTCGCTCGAGGCGACGGCGTACGCCGGCCGGCGCGAGGTGCTGCAGTTCCTCGGCTTCCGCGGCGACATAACTGCATTCACTCCGCTGACCTCCGGCGGGGTGGTGGATCTCGACCGCGAACACGGGGGAGCAGCCTTGCGGTGCTTTCTCAATCCAGGCGATTTTTGGCGTTTCTCCTTCGGTGCCGAATACGAGCGGATGGACGAGCGCCGGCGAGGCTTCGTGAACGACAACGGCGTCGCGGGCGCACTGCGCCGCGACGAGGACGACCTGGTGCAGAGCACGGACCTGTACGCGCAAGCCGAGTGGCGCTTCGCCGAGCGCTGGAGCGTGCACGGGGGCCTGCGCGCGAGCCGCGTCGAGTTCGAGGTCGAGGACCACTTCATCACGGGGACAAACCCCGACGACAGCGGCGCCAAGAGCTTCTCGGCGACGACGCCGGTGGCGGGCCTGGTGTTCCGGCTGACCAGTCTGGTATCGATCTACGGCAACGTCGGCCGCGGCTTCGAGACGCCGACCTTCGCCGAGCTCGCGTACCAGAACGCGGGCAGCGGGCCGAACTTCGCGCTCGAGGCGGCGAAGAGCCGCCACGCCGAGCTCGGCGTCAAGGCGATCTTCCCGCGGCAGGCGCGACTGAACGCGGCGGCCTTCGACATCGGGGTAAAGGACGAGATCGTAGCGGACGTGAACGCGGGCGGCCGCACGACCTTCAAGAACGCCGGGCGCACCGAGCGGAGGGGCGTCGAGCTTGCCGCGGAGACGCTGTTTCCCGGGCCCTGGAAGGCCCTCGTCTCGTAAAGCCGCCTCGACGCGACCTATGCCGATTCGTTTACCAGCACGAGCATGGGCATGACGGTCACCACGCCGGCGGGCAACCTGATTCCGGGCATCCCGCGCAGCCAGGCCTACGCCAGCCTCGGCTACCAGCGGGAAGGGTGGTTCGCTCAGGTCGAGGCACTCCGCCGCTCGCGTGTCGCGGTGAATGACGCGAACTCGGAATTCGCCGACTCATACACCGTCGCCAACCTCGTCGCCGGCCTTGTGCAGCGCGGCGAGCGCTGGCGGCTGACGGAGTTCGTCAGGATAGACAACATCGGCGAGCGCAACTACGCTGGCTCGGTGATCGTCAACGAGGGCAACAGCCGCTTCTACGAGCCGGCGCCGCGGCGAAACGCCCTCGTCGGCGTCCAGGCCAGCCTGCAGTTCTGAACTATGATTTCCCGATCCGACTACGTGCCGCCCGCGGGTGCGCTCGGCCACGCCGTGGCGGCGCTCTTCGGCGCCGACCCGAAGAGCGAGATGGACGCCGACCTGATGCGCATGAAGACCATGCTCGAGACCGGCCGCCCGCCGCACGACGCGGCGCGCCGGACGGCCCTGGAAGCGTCCCGCGGCAGGAGCAAAATGGGTACGATCGTACCCATTTTGCCGACCCCCTAGGCGGCTTTCGCCTTCGCCGGACCGGCGCGGCCGATCAGCTCGCGCAGCACGTAGGGCAGGATGCCGCCGTGGCGGTAGTAGTCGACCTCGATCGCCGTGTCGATGCGCGACTTCACCGTGATCTCGACCGCGCGTTCCTCGTTCGTGATCCTCACCTTGACCTCCTGCTGCGGGCGGATGTCGTCGAGGCCGAGAACGTCGATCGTCTCGCTGCCGGTGAGGCCGAGCGACTGCGCGGAGTCCGAGCCCATGAACTGCAGCGGCAGCACGCCCATGCCGACCAGGTTGGAGCGGTGGATGCGCTCGAAGCTGCGTGCGATCACCGCCTTGACGCCGAGGAGCTGCGTGCCCTTCGCCGCCCAGTCGCGCGAGGAGCCGGTGCCGTATTCCTCGCCGCCGAACACCACCGTCGGCGTGCCTTCGGCGACATAACCCATGGCCGCGTCGTAGATAGGAACAGTATTATTCTCAAAAACCGTAACCCCTCCTTCCGTCCCGGGGAGCATGAGGTTCTTGATGCGCACGTTGGCGAAGGTGCCGCGCATCATCACCTCGTGGTTGCCGCGGCGGGCGCCGTAGCTGTTGAAGTCGGCCACCGCGACGTCGTGCTCCTGCAGGTAGATGCCGGCGGGCGAGGTCGGCTTGATCGAGCCGGCGGGCGAGATGTGGTCGGTGGTCACCGAGTCGCCGAAGATGCCGAGCACCCTGGCGCCGCGGATGTCGCCGGGGCGTCCCGGGGTCATCGAGAAGTCCTTGAAGAACGGCGGCTCGGCGATGTAGGTCGACGCCGGCCAGCTGTAGACCTGGCCGCTCGGCGCCGATACCTTCTTCCACAGCGGGTTGGCGTTGGCGAGGTCGCTGTAAAGCCGGCGGAAGGTCGCCGCGTCCATGGCGAGCGGCATCAGCTTCTTCACTTCCTCCGCCGTCGGCCAGACGTGGCCGATATAGACGTCTTTTCCATCCTTGCCCTTGCCGAGAGGCTGTTCCTTGAAGTTCACCAGAACCGAGCCGGCGATGGCATAGGCGACGACCAGCGGCGGCGAGGCGAGGAAGTTGGCGCGGATGCTCGGATGGATCCTCGCCTCGAAGTTGCGGTTTCCCGACAGCACCGCGGCGCAGACCAGGTCGTTCTTCGCGATCGCCTCGTCGATCGCCGGCGCGAGCGGGCCGGCGTTGCCGATGCAGGTGGTGCAGCCGTAGGCGGCGACGCCGAAGCCGAGCTTCTCGAGGTAGGGGAGGAGCCCCGCCTTGCCGAGATACTCGGTGACGACGCGCGATCCCGGCGCGAGCGAGGTCTTGACGTGCGGCTTAACCGCAAGGCCGAGCTCGACCGCCTTCTTCGCCAGCAGGCCGGCGGCGAGCAGCACGCCGGGGTTGGAGGTGTTGGTGCAGGAGGTGATGGCGGCGATGAGCACGTCGCCGTTGGCGATCTCAAGTCCGTCGAACGTTTTGAACTTTTTGTTTAGATCTTCGCCTTTCTTGCCGAAGCCGTTTTCCTTCACCGGCGCGGAGAACAGCGTGGTGAAGGCGCCCTTCACCTTGTCGAGGTCGATGCGGTCCTGCGGGCGCTTCGGGCCGGCGAGCGAGGGATAGATGCTCGACAGGTCGAGCTCGAGCACCTGCGAGTAGTCGATGGCGCCGGCCTTGGGGATGCCGTACATGCCCTGCGCCTTGAAGTAGGCGGCGAAGGCCTCGATCTCCGCGTCGGTGCGGCCGGTGCCGCGGAAGTACTCGATGGTGCGGTCGTCCACCGGGAAGAAGCCCATCGTCGCGCCGTACTCCGGCGCCATGTTGCCCAGCGTCGCCCGGTCGGGAACCGAGAGCGACGCGGTGCCTTCGCCGAAGAACTCGACGAACTTGCCGACCACTTTCGCTTTTCGCAAAAGTTCTGTAACCGTTAAAACCAAATCTGTTGCTGTGCACGCCGGGTGCAGCCTGCCCTTGAGGTGCACGCCGACCACGTCGGGGGTGAGGAAGTACACCGGCTGGCCGAGCATGCCGGCCTCCGCCTCGATGCCGCCCACGCCCCAGGCCACGACGCCGATGCCGTTCACCATGGTGGTGTGGCTGTCGGTGCCGACCAGCGTGTCGGGGTAAACCACGCCCTCATTGGTCCTGTGCACGCCGCGGCCGAGGTACTCGAGGTTGACCTGGTGGACGATGCCGATGCCCGGCGGCACCACCTTGAAGGTGTCGAAGGCCTGCATGCCCCACTTCATGAAGCGGTAGCGCTCCTCGTTGCGCTTGAACTCGAGTTTCATGTTGAGGTCGAGCGCGTCCTTCTGCCGGTAGTGGTCGATCTGCACCGAGTGGTCGACCACCAGGTCGACCGGCACGAGCGGCTCGATCAGCTTCGGCTCGCGGCCCATCTCCTGCGCCACGCCGCGCATCGCCGCCAGGTCGCAGAGCAGCGGCACGCCGGTGAAGTCCTGCAGCACGATGCGCGCCACCACGAACGGGATCTCCTCGGTGCGCGGCGCGTTCGGCTTCCAGCCGGCGAGCTGGCGCACGTGCTCCTCGGTGACCTTCTTGCCGTCGCAGTTGCGCAGGACGGACTCGAGAACGATGCGAATCGACACCGGGAGTCTTTCGACTTTCACACTCAGTGCTTTGCCTAGCGCCGGCAAGGAATGCAGCTTGCCGTGCTTGAAGGGCTTGAGCGTATCGAACATGTCAGCTTCCTTTGGCTTTGCGCCGGTATTCGGCGAAGGTGTGCGAGCGGTGCGCGCCGCTCGCGACGTAGCGGCCGAGCAGCAGGAACTCGGCCGGGTCGAAGATGCCGCCGACGTGGCGGTAGAGGCGCTCGCCGTCCGGCGCGTAGAAATCGAAGGTCGGCGTGCCGCGGATCTTCTGCTCCTTGGCGTAAAGGTTCTCGGCAAGAGTCCGGGAATCAAGACCGGTTATCGGCTGCGCCCCGCGCGTATCGATGGCGAGCAGCACGAAGTCCGTGCGGAAGCCCTGCTGCACTTCCGGGCGCCAGAGCACCTCGCGCTTCATGCGCTGGCAGTACGGGCATTCTTCGAAGTGGTACATGACCATCGCGCCTTTGCGCCCCGCGCGCTTCGCCTCGTCGAGCTCGGCGCGCAGGTCGCCGAGGAAGGGGTCGAAGAACGCCTCCCACGGCCCCGCCGAGAATGCCGGAAGAGAGACCGCCATCAGCAAGGAGAAGAGCAGTTTCATCGCCGCGACGGCCCGCCGTCGTTTATCCAGAGGTCAAGCGGCGCGCAGGCCGGCTCGGCCAGCCTCTCGATGAGGAGCGCACGCTCCTCGAGAAGCGCCGCGAGATGCTGGTCGCAGCGCGCGATGGGCGTGGGGTAGGCGCGAATCTCGCCCGAGAGCTTCTCCAGCCGCCCCAGCAAATGGGTACGATCGTACCCATTTTGGCTTTCTGCGCCCCTGTTTCCAGGCCCTCTCATGCGACCATCATGTCGACGAAGTCCCGCACCGGCGTGGCCGCCAGCCGCTCGGCGGCGAGGCACAGGTCCAGGATCTGCTTCTGCTGCGCGGCCGGGAAGCGGCGGGCGAGGTTGGTCTTGAACTTCTCGACGAGGACCGGCATGCCTTCCTGGCGCCGGCGCTTGTGGCCGATCGGGTACTCGACCGCGACCTCCTTGAACTTCGTCCCGTCCTTGAACTCCACGGTGAGCGCGTTGGCGATCGAGCGCTTCTTCGGGTCGTGGTAGTCCTTCGTGTACTGCCTGTTCTCGACGCAGGTGATCTTGGCGCGCAAGCGGTCGATCCTCGGGTCGGCGGCCACCCCGTCCTCGTAGTCCGCGGCGGTCAGCCGGCCGAAGATGAGCGGCACCGCGACCATGTACTGGATGCAGTGGTCGCGGTCCGCGGGATTGTGGAGCGGCCCCTTCTTGTCGATTATGCGGATCGCCGCCTCGTGCGTCCGGATCGTGATTTTCCTAATGTCTTCAGCGGCTTTGCCCGCGGATTGCATCTGGTGAAACAGCGACATCGCCGCCTCCACCGCGGTCTGCGAGTGGAACTCGGCGGGGTAGGAGATCTTGAACAGCACGTTCTCCATGACGTAGCTGCCGAAGGGGCGCTGGAACTTGAACGGCTTGCCCTTGAAGAGCACGTCGTAGAAGCCCCAGGCCTTCGCCGTCAGCACCGAGGCGTAGCCCATCTCGCCCGTCTTCGAGATGAGGGCGAGGCGCACCGCGCGCGAGGTGGCGTCGCCCGCGGCCCAGCTTTTCCTCGAGCCGGTGTTCGGCGCGTGGCGGTAGGTGCGCAGGCTCTGGCCGTCGACCCAGGCTTGCGAGACCGCGTTGACGATCTGCTCGCGACTCAAGCCCAGTAACTGCGAGACGACCGCCGTCGAGGCGACCTTCACCAGCACCACGTGGTCGAGGCCGACGCGGTTGAAGCTGTTCTCCAGCGCGATCACGCCCTGGATCTCGTGGGCCTTGATCATGGCAGTGAGAACTTCCCGCATCACGAGGGGACTGCCGTTTCGTGAAAGCCAATCGGCGGTCGCTAGGATGCCGCCGAGGTTGTCGGAGGGATGCCCCCATTCCGCCGCGAGCCAGGTGTCATTGAAGTCGAGCCAGCGGATCATGGCGCCGAGGTTGAAGGCCGCCTGCACCGGGTCGAGCTGGTAGCGCGTGCCGGGCACCTTGGCGCCGTTCGGCACCACCGTACCGGGGACGATCGGGCCGAGCAGCTTCGTGCACGCCGGGTACTCGAGCGCCTCGAAGCCGCAGCCGAGCGTGTCCATCAGGCAGTAGCGCGCGGTGTCGTACGCCTCCTTGCTCGCCACCTTGTAGCTGCCGGCGTAGTCGGCGATCTGCGTAAGCACCTTGTCCGGCTTCGGCCGGACATTCGAAATGTGCGAGGACATCAGGGTTTCTTCGGCGTCGCCGCGGTGTTGTCGTCGACGCCGAAGCTCCACTCCCAGCCGCCGACGGCGTGGAAGGTGTGCTCGGCGCCGCCGGAGCGCGGCGCGTGGCGCATCGACGGGTGCGGCGAGCGCTCCTCGGGGGTCTTGTCCCACCAGACGGCGCGGCCGCGGCGCTGCGACTCGACCTCCTCGGGGTGCTCCTTGAGGAACTCCTTCATGAACTTCGTCAGATCGGATTCATACATAGATAGGAAAGCTACCTTTGATTCAAAGGCACCCAAACCCTGTTTTCCGGGCCGGTGTAGTTCGCGCTCGGGCGGATGATCTTGCCGTCGGCGCGCTGCTCGATGACGTGCGCCGCCCAGCCGCTCGTGCGCGAGAGCACGAAAAGCGGCGTGAAGTGCAGCGTCGGCACGCCCATCTTGCTGTAGGAGACCGCGCTGAACCAGTCGAGGTTCGCGAACATCTTCTTCTCCGCCCCCATCACGGATTCAATCCGCTCGGCGACGCGGAACTGCGTCATGTCGCCGTCGGCCCGGGAAAGGCGCTCGGCCACCGCCTTGATCACCTTGTTGCGCGGGTCGCCGGTGGTGTAGACCGGGTGGCCGAAGCCGATGACGATCTCCCTGCGCGCCGTGCGCGCGCGGACGTCCTGCTCCGCTGCATCCGCATTTCCGTATCTTTTCTGGATTTCATCGGAAACCTCGTTGGCGCCGCCGTGCTTCGGGCCGCGCAGCGCGCCGATGCCGCCGGTGATCGCCGAGTGCATGTCCGAGCCGGTGCCGGCGATGACGCGGCAGGTGAAGGTGCTGGCGTTGAACTCGTGCTCGGCGTAGAGGATGAGCGAGGTATGCATGGCACGGACCCAGGCGTCGCTCGGCTTTTTGCCGTGCAGGAGATGGAGGTAATGTCCGCCGATCGAATCGTCGTCCGTCTCGGTCTCGATGCGCTTCCTCGAATTCTGAAAGTGATGCCAGTACAGCAACGCCCCGCCCAGGCAGGCCATCAGCCGGTCGGCGATGTCGCGCGCGCCGGCGGGACCGTGGTCCTCCTTCTCCGGCTCGAGCGCGCCGAGCACCGACACCGCGGTGCGCATCACGTCCATGGGATGCGCGCTCTTCGGCAGCTGCTCGAGCGCGGTTCGGAGGGAGAGGGGAAGTCCCCGGAGGGACCGCAGCTTGGTCTTATAGGCGCTCAACTCGCTCTGGTTCGGCAGCTTCTCGTGCACCAGCAGGTAGGCGATCTCCTCGAAGTCGGCCGCGTCGGCGAAGTCGAGGATGTCGTAGCCGCGGTAGTGCAGGTCGTTGCCGGTGCGCCCGACGGTGCACAGCGCCGTGTTGCCGGCCGCCACGCCGGAGAGAGCGACCGACTTCTTGGGCTTAACGGCGGGTGAAGAGCTCATCGAGTTTTTGTTCGTAGGCGTGGTAGTTGAGGTAGTCATACAGGTCGTCCCTGGTCTGCATCTTCGAAGTGAGGTCTTTTTGGGTACCTTTCGAACGGATCTCTTTATAGGTATCCAAAGCGGCCTTGTTCATGGCGTGGAAGGCCGAGAGGGGGTAGAGCGCGATCGCCACCCCGGCCGAGCGCAGCTCCGCAACCGTGAAAAGCGGCGTCTTGCCGAACTCGGTGATGTTGGCGAGCACCGGCACCTTCACCGCGTCGACGAATCGCCGGTACATGGCGAGGTCCGTGATGGCCTCGGGAAAGATCATGTCGGCCCCGGCCTCGACGTACTTGAGAGAGCGTGAGACTGCAGAATCCAAACCCTCGTTTGCCAGCGCATCGGTGCGCGCCATGATGACGAAGCCCGGATCGGTGCGCGCGTCCACCGCGGCCTTGATGCGGTCGGCCATCTCGCCGGCGGAGACGAGCTCCTTGCCGGGGCGGTGGCCGCAGCGCTTGGCGCCGACCTGGTCCTCGATGTGCATCGCCGCGGCGCCGAACTTGACCAGCGAGCGGGTGGTGCGCGCCACGTTGAAGGCGCTGGCGCCGAAGCCCGTGTCGACGTCGACGAGCAGCGGCAGCTCGCAGACGTCGGTGATGCGGCGGATGTCGGTGAGGACGTCGTCGAGGCTGGAGATGCCGAGATCCGGCATGCCGAGCGAGCCGGCGGCGACCCCGCCGCCGGAAAGGTAGACGGCCTTGTAGCCGACGCGCTTCGCCATCAGCGCGTGGTAGGCGCAGATCGCGCCGATGACCTGAAGCGGCTTCTCCTGCCTTAACGCTTCGCGAAAGCGCTCGCCGGGAGTGGCCATCTACTTTCCCAGGAGATCCTTGACCCCTTCGCGCTCCTCGTGCAGCTCCTTGAGCGTCGCATCCATGCGCTTGCGGCTGAACTCCGAGATCTCGATGCCCTTCACCACCTCGTAGCGCCCGCCCTTGCAGGCGACGGGATGGCCGTAGATGACGCCCTCGGGGATGCCGTAGCTGCCGTCGGAGGGCACGCCCATCGTCGTCCAGTCGCCCTCGCGCGTGCCCCGGACCCAGTCGCGCAGGTGATCGATGGCGGCGTTGGCGGCGCTCGCCGCCGACGAAAGCCCGCGCGCCTCGATGATCGCCGCGCCGCGCTTCTGCACCGTGGGGATGAACTGCGACTCGAGCCAGGACTGGTCGCCGATCAGAGGCCAGACTTTCCTGCCGTCGGCCTCGGCCTGGAAGACGTCAGGGTACTGGGTCGCCGAGTGGTTCCCCCACACGATCACCTTGCGGATGGCCGTCACAGGTTTCGACACTTTCTGAGCGACCTGGGAAACGGCCCGGTTGTGATCGAGCCGCATCATGCCGGTGAACTGCGTCGGCT
>JBQTJF010000333.1:0-3181 GCA_052387375.1 Betaproteobacteria bacterium | reverse complement strand
GGGGGGGGCGGGGTGGGGGGGGGGTTTTTTTTATTGTTTGTACTTCACCTTGGCCCACCCCCCCCCCCCCCGGGGGGCGCGCCTCGGCTTTCATGCGCAGCACCGCCTCGCGCCGCGCGCGGTCGAGCAGCGACTCGTAGCTGCGCACCGGCCCGCCGAAGAAGCTGTACAGGCCGGCGAGCAGCGACTTGAAGTAGTCGTCGGCGATGACGACGCTGCCCGCCACCAGGCGCGAGGCCGGCGCGGCGAGCCGCGGCGGCGGGAAGCGGACCGCGAACACCAGCATGCCGGCGAGCTCGCGCTCGCGCCGGCGGATCGAGGCGTAGTGGCGCCGCTCGATCGAGCACCGCGTTGGCGCCGACCGACTCGGCCTGCTTCACCATGCGCGCCACCGCCTCGTCGCGCGACTCCTGCAGCAGCGCTTGCCCGGCACGATCTCCAGATTCGACAGCAGCATGAGCCCCCCTTGCTTGCGCCTCGTTGCCGCCCGGAACAGTCTACATGGCCCGACGCGTGCGCCCTATAATTTGCGCCCTCTCCCATGGATTCCCGCGTCACCGACAAGGCAACCGAGGGCGCGCTCGCCAATTCCATCCGCGCGCTGGCCATGGACGCGGTCGAGGCGGCGAAGTCCGGCCACCCGGGCATGCCGATGGGCATGGCGGAGATCGCCGTGGCGCTCTGGACGCGGCACCTGCGCCACAACCCCGCCAACCCCGCCTGGCCCAACCGCGACCGCTTCGTGCTCTCCAACGGCCACGGCTCGATGCTCCTCTACGCGCTGCTGCACCTCACCGGCTACGCGCTGCCGATGCAGGAGCTGAAGCGCTTCCGCCAGCTCGGCTCGAAGACGCCCGGGCACCCGGAGTACGGCTATGCGCCGGGTGTCGAGACGACCACCGGCCCGCTCGGCCAGGGCTTCGCCAACGCGGTTGGCATGGCGCTTGCGGAAAAGCTGCTCGCCGCGCAGTTCAACCGCCCCGGCTTCGAGGTGGTCGAGCACTACACCTACGTGTTCATGGGCGACGGCTGCATGATGGAGGGCATCTCGCACGAGGCCGGCGCGCTCGCCGGCACGCTTGGCCTCGGCAAGCTCGTCGCCTTCTACGACGACAACGGCATCTCGATCGACTCCGACAAGGGCGAGATCACGCACTGGTACACCGACGACGTGCCCAAGCGCTTCGCCGCCTACGGCTGGCAGGTGATCCCGGCGGTCGACGGCCACGACGTCGAGGCGGTGGACCGCGCCATCCGCAAGGCGAAGCGCGAGAAGGCCCGCCCGACCCTCATCTGCTGCAAGACCACCATCGCCAAGGGCGCGCCGAAGAAGGCGAACACCGGCGCCGCGCACGGCGCGCCGCTCGGCGCCGAGGAGGTGGCGGCGACGCGCAGCGCCATCGGCTGGACGCACGCGCCCTTCGAGGTGCCGCGGGAGGTCTACGACGGCTGGGACGCGCGCGAGACGGGCAAGCGCGCCGAGCGTCGATGGCATCTGCTGTTCAAGAAGTACGCGAGCCAGTTCCCCGCGGAAGCCGCCGAATTCGAGCGCCGCGTGAAGGGGCAGCTGCCGGAGCGGTTCGAGCAGGCCGTTTCTTCGCTGCTCGACGATGTTTCCCGGAAGGCCGAAACCGTCGCCACCCGCAAGGCTTCGCAGAACGTCCTCGAGGCGCTGAAGCCCGCGCTACCGGAGCTCATCGGCGGCTCGGCCGACCTGACCGGGTCGAACCTGACGATGGTCAAGGCCTCGAAGCCGGTCGCACCGAAGCTCGTCGAGGGAGATCACATCTTCTACGGCGTGCGGGAATTCGGCATGTGCGCGGTGATGAACGGCATGTCCCTGCACCGCGGCGTGATCCCGTACGGCGGCACGTTCCTCGTCTTCACCGATTACGCGCGCAACGCGCTGCGCATGGCGGCGCTGATGAAGATCCGCGTCGTGTACGTGCTCACGCACGACTCGATCGGCCTGGGCGAGGACGGGCCGACGCACCAGCCGATCGAGCACGCCGCGGCGCTGCGCCTCATCCCGCAGCTGGAGCTCTGGCGCCCCTGCGACAGCGTCGAGACCGCGGTGGCGTGGGCCGCCGCGCTGCGCCGCCAGGACGGACCGACCGCGCTGCTGCTCAGCCGGCAGAACCTGCCGTTCTGCAAGCGCGATTGCACCGACGCCATCGCCAGGGGCGCCTACGTGCTCTCGGAGGCGGCCGGCGCGCGGGCGGCGATCATCGCCACCGGCTCCGAGGTGCAGCTCGCGCTCGGCGCGCAGAAATTGCTGGCGCAGGCCGGCGTGCCGGTGCGCGTGGTGTCCATGCCCTCGACCAGCGTATTCGACCGGCAGAGCGCGGAATACCGGAACTCGGTCCTGCCGCCGCAAGTCCCAAAGGTAGCGGTCGAGGCGGGCGTGAGCGACTATTGGCGCAAGTACGTCGGCCTCGAGGGCGCGGTCGTCGGCATCGACCGCTTCGGCGAGTCGGCGCCTGCCGCCGACGTCTTCAGGCATTTCGGCTTCACCCCGGAGAATGTCGTCGCCGCAGTCAGGAAAGTATTAGGAGAGAAGCAATGATCAAGGTAGCCATCAACGGATTCGGCCGCATCGGCCGCATGGTCCTGCGCGCGCACTATGAAGGCGGCAAGAAGCACGGCCTGCAGTTCGTCGCCGTGAACGACCTGGGCGACGCGCAGACCAACGCGCACCTGCTGAAGTACGACACCGCGCACGGCCCGTTCCCGGCAAGAGTGGAAGTCAAGGAGAAAAATCTTGTGGTGAACGGCGACAGCATCCAGGTGGTGGCCGAGCGCGATCCGGCGAAGCTGCCGTGGAAGGCGCTCGGCGTCGACGTGGTGATGGAGTGCACGGGGCTTTTCACCAGCAAGGCCAAGGCCGGCGCGCACCTGCAGGCCGGGGCGCGCAAAGTCATCATCTCGGCGCCGGGCGAGAAGGACGTCGACCGCACCGTGGTTTTCGGGGTCAACCATGCCTCCCTGAAGGAAGGCGATACGGTCATTTCCAACGCCTCGTGCCCCACCAACTGCCTGGCGCCGCTGGTCAAGGCGATCGACGACCGCATCGGCGTCGCCTCGGGCCTGATGAACACCATCCACTCGTTCACCAACGACCAGGTGCTCACCGACGTCTACCACAAGGACCTGCGCCGCGCGCGCGCCGCCGGCCACAACA
>JBQTJF010000332.1:0-10942 GCA_052387375.1 Betaproteobacteria bacterium | reverse complement strand
TGCGAGCACCAGCGCTGGGAAGCACGCGGCTGGGTGTTCGTCGCGCTCAACGTCCCGGGCAGCAACAACAACCTCGCGCATCCCGAGCACGCGCCGCGCATGCAGCTTGTCTTCAAGGAATTGGATGCGGCCGCCGCGGTCGCCGAGAGAAGTCGCGGCCTGGTGATCCTCATGCAGGCGAATCCCTTCTTCTACCCGCGCCTGCGCGACGGCTACGCCGCGCTCAAGCAGCGCCTGCGCGAGCTGGGCGAGCGCCTGCCCGGCCGCGTGGTGCTGATCCACGGCGACACGCACATCCATCGCGACGACGAGCCGCTGCCCGGGCTGCGGCGCATCGAGGTGTGGGGCTCGCCCTTCGTGCGCTGGACGCCGGTGCCCTTTCCTCTCATCGAACGAGGGTATCGATCACCACGCTGACGGCGCTCGCGTCGTTGGCGACTGGCCGGCTCGCGCCGGTCAGGTCGCCGGGCTGCGGCGCCGCCTGGCCCGACTTCGAGACGCGCGCGGTGACGACCACGCGCGGGTGCGCCGAGAGGTTCATGCCGGGCGCCATGGCCATCGCGTCGGTGAGCGAGAACCTGGCCGGCAGGTCGCGCACCCTGAGGCGCTGCACGGCGAGCGGCAGCGGCGGTCCCTCGGCGGCGCGCGCATAGACGAACACGGTGTCCTCGGGCGCCGCCTGGTCCTTGAGCCTGGGCGAGAGGCTCACCGTCCCTTGGATTCCCTTGATTTCACCTGACAGCTGCCGGGCTTCGGCGATGTTCTCCTGGATGATGCGCGCGTCCTCGGAGCCGGGCTCGACGTGCGGCAGCATGCGCTGCCAGTAGCCGGCGGCGGCGGCGAACTGCCGGCGGTTGAACTCGATGGTGCCGGCGAGGGCGAGCGCCTTGAGGTTCGCCGGGTCGATCTCGAGCGCGCGCTGCACCAGCTTCTCCGGCTCGCCCTCCAGCGTCTGGCCGCGCGCCATGGCGAGCGCGTCGGCGAAGTCCACGAGGAGCTGCGCGTCGCGGGGCGAGCGCACCGCCGCCTTCGCGTAGGCGTCCGCCGCCTCGGGGAAGCGGCCCATGACCGCGTACGAGCGCCCGAGCAGCTTCCAGGCGTCGGCGTCGTCCGGGTTCTCGCGCAGCTTCGCGGCGCGGCGCTCGACCATGGTCTCGAGCTGCGCGCTCATCTCGGCGTGCGGGTCGGCGCCGCCGCGCAGCGCCGCCGGCGTGCCGACGGCGAGATAGACCGCCAGCGCGGCCACGGGGAGTAATGCACTGACGGAAATAACTACAGCCCGCCCGCCACGCCCGGCCCGCGACTCGTCGGGCGCGGCGACGTCCTCGAGCAGCCGCGCCTCGAGCTCGGTCCGCGCGCGCTCGTGGTCGGCCGGCGCGATCTTGCCGGCGGCGAGGTCGGCGTCGAGCTCGCGCAGCTGGTCGCGGTAGATGGAGATATTGGCATCGCGGCGGGAAAGGTCCTTCCCGGGCCGCGCAAAGAGGAGCGGTCGCAGCAAGACCAGCAGCGCCGCGGCGGCGAGCGCCGCGCCGATCGCCCAGAAGAGCGTCATTCGAGGAGCTTCGCCGCCCTCGCCCGCTCGGCGTCGGAGAGCGCGCTTGCGGGGCCGCTCTGCCGGCGCACGCGGCGGATGAGCAGCCAGAGGCCGGCGACGAGGAACACGAAAGGCCCGACCCAGAGGAACAGCGTGCTCGCCTTGAGCGGCGGGCGGTAGAGCACGAAGTCGCCGTAGCGCGCCACCATGAAGTCGAGGACGTCCTGCTCGCTCCTGCCGGCGGCGAGCTGCTCGCGCACCTGGTTCCTCAGGTCGACGGCGAGCGGCGCGTTGGAGTCGGCGAGCGTCTGGTTCTGACAGACCAGGCAGCGCAGCTCCTGCGCCAGGCTGTTCACGCGCTTCTCCAGATCGGGATCCTGTCCCCAGCAGAATCCAGCGATGAGCACACCCAGCCACACTATTGTTGCTCTCATCGGCCGAGCTCCTGGAGAAGCGGGCGCACCTTGTTCTGCGCCGCCTCGGGCGTGAGCGGGCCGATGTGCTTGTAGCGGATCACGCCCCGGCGGTCGATGACGTAGGTCTCCGGCACGCCGTAGACGCCGTAGTCGATGGCGATGCGCCCGGCGGCGTCGTACACGGTGAGCTGGTAGGGATCGCCGTTGCGCTGCAGCCACGGCAGCGCGTCCTCGCGCGCGTCCTTGTAGTTGAGCCCCACCACCGGGATGCTCTTCGAGAGCTCGGTGATCACCGGGTGCTCGACCAGGCAGGGCGGGCACCACGAGGCCCAGACGTTGAGCAGCCAGACTTTTCCGAGCATCTCCTTCTGCGAGAAGGTCTTGTCGGGCGCGTGCAGCAGCGGCAGCTCGAAGTGCGGCGCCGGCTTGCCGACGAGCGGCGAAGGCACCTCGCGCGGGTTGAGCGTCAGGCCGGCGGCGAGCAGCGCCACCAGCGAGACGAAGAAGAACGCGATCCAGGCGACGCGCCTCATGCCGGGATCGGAACGGGTTTGGTTTGTCTGATGGAGAACCTGTATCTCCGGTCTGTTGCCGCCAGCAGCCCGCCGAGCGCCATGATCAGGCAGCCGCCCCAGATCCAGTCGACGAACGGCTTGTGCTGCAGCTTGACCAGCCACGTGCCGCCCTCGAGCGGATCGCCGAGCGAGGCGTAGAGGTCGCGCGTCAGCCCCGGGTCGATCGACGCCTCGGTCATCACCTGGTCCTGCACGGTGTACACCCGGCGCTCGGGGCGCAGCATCGTCACCGGCCGGCCGTCGCGCGTCACCGCGATCCGCGCCTGCGCGGCGACGTAGTTCGGGCCCTTCACCTCGCCGACGCCCTCCATGCGGAAGTCGTAGCCGGCGAGCGCGGCCGTGTCGCCGGGCTTCATCTTCAGGTCGATCTCCGACTCGTAGCCCTTGACGAGCGTCACGCCGACCACGAAGACGGCGACGCCGATGTGCGCGAGCGCCATGCCGTAGTGCGCGCGGGGCTGCTTTACGCTCTTTCGGAAAGAAAGAACACTGGTAAGGAAGATCCAGGTTGCCAATGCCAGGCCGAAGCCCACCATGGCGTGCCACTGGCCGAACGCGAAAGGCAGCAGGATGCCCAGCGCCAGGCTGATCGCGAGCGCCCAGCGCAGCAGCACCGCCAGCTCCGGCAGGCTGGCGCGCTTCCAGCGCGCCAGCGGGCCGACCCCCATGAGGAACAGCGCCGGCGCCATGAGCGGCACGAACACCGCCTCGAAGTAGGGCGGGCCGACCGAGAGCTTGCCCGCGCCCAGCGCGTCGATGAGCAGCGGATACAGCGTGCCGAGGAACACCGTGCCCGCCGCGGCGCAGAGGAGCACGTTGTTCGCCAGCAGGAAGGATTCCCTGGATACCGCGGAGAAGGCGCCGCCGAGGCCGATCCGCCCGGTGCGCCAGGCGTAGAGCGCGAGCGCGCCGCCGATCGTCACGGCGAACAGGCCCAGGATGAAGACGCCGCGCTTGGGATCGACGGCGAAGGCGTGCACCGAGGTGAGCACGCCCGAGCGCACGAGGAAAGTGCCGAGCAGCGACAGGCCGAAGGCGACGATGGCGAGCAGCACCGTCCAGCTGCGGAAGCCGCCGCGCTTCTCGGTGACCGCGAGCGAATGGATGAGCGCGGTGCCGACCAGCCAGGGCATGAAGGAGGCGTTCTCCACCGGGTCCCAGAACCACCAGCCGCCCCAGCCGAGCTCGTAGTAGGCCCAGGCGCTGCCGAGCGCGACGCCGAGGGTGAGGAACACCCAGGCCACCGTGGTCCACGGCCGCGACCAGCGCGCCCAGGCGGCGTCCAGGCGCCCGGAAATGAGCGCCGCGACGGCGAAGGCGTAGGCGACCGAGAAGCCGACGTAGCCCATGTACAGCATCGGCGGGTGGATCACCATGCCGGGGTCCTGCAGGAGCGGATTGAGGTCGCGGCCGTCCGCCGGCGCCGGGAACAGGCGCTCGAAGGGATTCGAGGTGAAGAGCATGAAGGCGAGGAAGCCGGCGCTCACCAGGCCGAGGACGCCGAGCACGCGCGCCACCATCTCCTCGGGCAGGTGCGAGCTGAACAAGCTCACCGCGCTCATCCACACGCCCATCATCAGGCACCACAGGAGGAGCGAGCCCTCGTGGCCGCCCCAGGCGCCGGCGACGCGGTAGTGCAGCGGCAGCGCGCTGTTCGAGTGCAGGGCCACGTACTGCACGGTGAAGTCGTTGCCGACGAAGGCGGCGACCAGGCAGCCGAAGGCGAAGGCGACGAGCAGCGTCTGCGTCTGCGCCGCGGAGCGCGCCAGGGCCGCCGTTCCAAGAAAGACAAAGCTCCCCTGCACCAGCGCGACCACCAGCGCGAGCGAAAGGGCGAGCTGTCCGAGCTCCGGGGTCATTGCAGCGTCTTCCCGGTCTTGGCGGCGGTCTGGTGCGCCTTGCGCACCGCCTCCTCCGCCTCGGGCGGCATGTAGTTCTCGTCGTGCTTGGCGAGCACCTCGCGGGCGCGGAACACGCCGTCGGCGCCGAGCTGGCCCTGCGCCACCACCCCCTTGCCCTCGCGGAAGAGGTCGGGCAGCGGGCCGCGGTAGACCACCGGGATGTCCTTCGCCGTGTCGGTGACGAGGAAGCGCACCTCGACGCCCTCGCGCTTGACGCTGCCCGTGCGCACCATGCCGCCGATGCGGAAGGTGCGGCCCTGCGGCGCCTCGTTGGCGGCGACCTGCGAAGGCGTGAAAAAGAACACCAGGTTCTTTTCGAACGCGGCGAGCACCAGCGCCGCGGCGATGCCGAGCGCGGCGAGCCCGACGCCGATGGCGGCGAGGCGTTTATGACGGGGTTTCAAGAAATTTTCCTTTTCGAGCGTCGCGCCAATAAGACCATCTCCGCCGCCAGAAGTGCAAAAGTGACCCCGTACGAGCCCCACACGTACCACGCGTGGCCGCCCATGGCGAAGAACTCGCTCATCGGGCTGACCCCCTGACACCCCCTGGAAGGGGGAAAAGCCCGTGCGCCGCAGGCGAACGGGGGGTGCCGTACAGGGGCTGGAACGAGAGGCACAACGGCCCGAAATCGGTACGATCGTACCGATTTTGAAGATCAACGTTCATGTCAATCCTTCCCGCTCGCGGATGATGCAGCGCACGCGCGCCATCGAGGTGGCGATGCTGTACAGCCAGAACGCCAGCGCCATGATCAGCATGCCGGCGAGCATGGTCTTCGCCATGGTCGGGGCGCGCGTCAGGCTGACCGAGGCGCCCTGGTGCAGCGTGTTCCACCACTGCACCGAGTAGTAGATGATCGGCACGTTCACCACGCCGACGATGGCGAGCAGCGCCGCGGCGCGGTCGGCGCGGCGCGGCTCGTCGATCGCCGCGTGCAGCGCCATGAAGCCGAAATAGAGGAAGAGCAGGATCAGCTCGGAGGTGAGCCGCGCGTCCCACACCCAGTAGGTGCCCCAGGTCGGCTTGCCCCACAGCGACCCGGTCCACAGCGCGATGAAGGTGAAGAGCGCGCCGGTCGGCGCGATCGCCGAGGCCATCATCGACGAGAGCCGCGTGTTGAAGGCGAGGCCGATGGCCGCCCAGAACGCCATCACCATGTAGAGGAACATCGACATCCAGGCGGCCGGCACGTGGATGAAGATGATGCGGTAGGCCTCGCCCTGCTGCGCGTCGGTGGGCGCGACGAAGAAGCCGACGTAAAGGCCGGCGGCGGCAAGGAGCGCCGCGGCCAGCCCGCACCAAAGCGCGATCCTTCCGGCGAGCGGGAAGAACGTCTGTGGCGAGGCGTACCAGGACCATTTCATTCGGAGGAAATCCTCAGCGCCGCGGCGATCGCCCACGGCGCGAACGCCGCGGCGAGGACCAGGCCCGCGGCGAGCAGCAGCAGTTGCCCGGCGCCGCCCAGGCCCGCGGCCGTCATCTCCACGGCCCCCGCGCCGACGATCAGCACCGGCACGTAGAGCGGCAGCACGAGCAGCGCGAGCAGCACGCCGCCGCCGCGCAGCCCCAGCGTCAGCGCCGCGCCGATCGCGCCGATGAGCGACAGCACCGGCGTGCCCAGCAGCAATGATAAGGCAAGCACGCCGTAGAGCCCCGGCTCGAGGTCGTACTGCAGCGCGAGCAGCGGCGCGATCGCCACCAGCGGCAATCCCGACACCAGCCAGTGGGCAAGCGCCTTCGCCGCGGCGACGACGCCGAGCGGCGCGGCGCCGAGCAGCATCTGCTCGAGGGTGCCGTCGGCATGATCGCTTTCAAACAACCTTCTCAAGGATAGAAGCGAAGAAAGGAGCGCCGCCACCCAGATCACGCCCGGCGCCACCGCGCGCAGCAGGTTGGGCTCCGCCCCGACGCCGAGCGGGAAGAGGCTCGCGACGATGACGAAGAAGAGCAGCGCCACGGCGACGTCGCGGCGCCGGCGCAGCGCGAGCAGCAGGTCGCGATAAAGGATGCAGCGGGCGGCATCGAGCATGTCAGCCGAGCTCGAGCACGCGCGTGGCGGCGATGCCGGGATCCTGGTGCGTGGTGTAGGCTGCCGCCCCGCCGCGGCGCACATGCGCTTCGATCAGGTCCTTCAGGAGACCGATGCCATGGAGATCCAGCGCCGTAAAAGGCTCGTCGAGCAGCCACAGCGGCACCGTCTCGGACAGGCACAGGCGCGCGAGCGCCGCGCGGCGCTTCTGCCCCTGCGAGAGCCGCTTCACCGGCGCATCGGGAACCTGGAAGCCGGAAAGCGCCTGGCGTACGCCGCGCCCGCTCACCGCGAGCCCGGCCAGCTTCGCCGTGATCGTCAGGTTCTCTTCCGGCGTGAGGTCGTCCTTCACCGCCGGCGCGTGGCCGAGGTAGACCAGGCTGCGGCTGTATTCCTCCCGCAGGCCGGCGATCGGCGCGCCCTGCCAGCGCACCTCGCCCGCGCTCGGCGCCAGCAGCCCGCACAGGATCCTCAGCAGGCTGGTCTTGCCGCTGCCGTTCGGTCCGGCGACGCGCAGCGACTCTCCGGCGCCGAGCCGCAGGCCCAGGCGCGCGAAGAGCGTCCTATTCTGGCGGCGGCATTCCAGGCCGGCGGCTTCCAGCATCCCGCAATTCTTGCAGAAACGCCTGCCCGGATTTGCCCCGGGCTCGCCCCGACCACGCGGCGAGCGCGAGCGCCGGGATAAGCAGCGCGGCGGCGAGCGCCGCCATCTCGAAATGTCCGAGGGGCATGATGCCGCCGCCCGGCGCGGCGAGCACGATGCCGCCCAGCGCGAGCGCCAGGCGCAGCGCCGGCTCGAGCGCGCCGGCGCGCGAGAGGTCGCCGAAGCCGAGCTGCCAGCCCTGCAGGCCGGCGCAGATGCAGATCGCCCCCGCCGCGGCGCTGGCGGTGAGGTAGGCCGTCTCCCACAGCGAGCCCTGCAGCACGAACGCCGGGTTGAGCACGAAGAAGAAGGGGATGAAGTAGATGATGCTGCCCACCAGCATCGACTCCCACGCGGTCTTCATCGGCGGCGCGCCGGCGATGCCGGCGGCGGCGAACGAGGCGATCGCCACCGGCGGGGTGATCGAGGAGAGCATGCCCCAGTAGAAGATAAACATGTGCACCGCCATCTTGTTGAGGCCCGCCTTCTCGAGGGCCGGGCCGACCAGGATGGCGAGGAAGATGTAGCAGGCGGTGGTAGTGAGCCCCAGGCCGAGCACCAGGCTGGTGATCGCCGCCATGGCGAGCAGCAGCAGCGCGCTGCCGCCGGCGAGCGCCAGCAGGTCGTTGGCGAGGCTCGATATCACGCCGGTGAGCGAGAAGGCGCCGATCAGCAGGCCGCAGCCGGCGAGGATGCCGACCAGCTCGACGAAGGTGCGCCCGTTCAGCTCGAGGAAGCGCGCCGCCGTCGCCCAGGTCCAGCGCTCCTTGCTGAAGAGCTGGTTCAGCACGAGCAGCAGCAGCGTGGCGTAGAAGGGCGCGTGGCTCTCGCGCTTCATCACCAGCAGCATGTAGATGAGCAGCGCGATCACCGTCAGGTAGTACCAGCCCTCCTTCACCGTCTGCCACAGGCGCGGCAGCTCCGCGCGCGGCAGGCCCTTCAGGCCGTGGCGCGCGGCGTACGCGTCGACCTGCATGAACAGGCCGAAGTAGTACAGCGCCGCCGGGATCGCCGCGGCGAGCGCCACCTCGGCGTAGCTGACGTTGAGGAACTGCGCCATGACGAAGGCGGTGGCGCCCATCACCGGCGGGGCGAGCACCGCGCCGGTGGAAGCGCAGGCCTCGATCGCCCCGGCGTAGGAGGGCGTGAAGCCGGTGCGCTTCATCACCGGGATGGTCATGGTGCCGGCGGTGAGCACGTTGGCGACGATGCTGCCCGACATCATGCCGAGCAGCGCGCTGGCGAAGATGCACACCTTGGCGGCACCGCCGCGGAAGGTGCCGCACAGCGCGAAGGCGAGGTTGATGAAGAACTTGCCGGCGCCGGTCATCATCAGCGCCGTGCCGAAGACGAGGAAGCCGATCACCGTCTCGGCGAAGGCCTGCAGCGGGATGCCGAGCACGCTCTCGCTGGAGAGCGCATGGTAGGCGCTCGCCTGCGCCGGCGTCGACTGCGCGCCCTTGAGCGGCCCGAGCCACGCCGAGTCGGCGAACAGCGGGTAGAGCGTGAAGGGCAGCACCGAGAGCATGAGGGACAGGCCGCCGGTGCGCCGCAGCCCCTCCATGAGCAGCGCCCAGATGAGGTAGCCCGCCCACACGACGCTCGCCGGCGCGCCGCCGAACTCCCAGCCCAGCTCTGCTGCTTTTCTGATGTGTATTAGCAGGATGAGACTGACGAGGATCGTCAGAGCGAAAAGGCCGGCATCGCTCCAGGGCACCCGGTCCAGGGGCGCGCGGCGGCCCGCCGGGAAGATGACGAACACGAACGGCAGCATCACCAGCACCAGCGCGTAGTAGTACTCGGTGTTGAGCGGCGTGAAGCCGACGAAGAAGCGCAGGACGAACTGCTGGTTGACGCAGAGGAAGATGGTGAGCGCGGCGGCGCCGGCGAGCGCCCAGCGCCAGCCGCCGCGGAGAGTGCGGACGCGGATCGCGTCCGCCTCGCCGCCCTGCACTTGCACGCGACGCTACTCGAAGATCGGGTCCAGGCCGGCCTTGCGCAGCGCCGCGCCGCGCGCCGCCATCCAGCCCTTGCGGAACGCCTCGGCGTCGCCGGCGGGGTTGGACTTCAGATACGCGCTCCACGCCGCGGCGAGCGTCTCCTGGCGCTTCAGCATGCCCCTGTTGTGCGCGTCGTGCTCGGGCTGCCACACGCCGGCCTCCTTGAAGGCGCGCACCGCGCCTTCGTGGTAGGGCAGCGCCCAGGTGAGGACCTGGCGCTTGAGCTCGAGGCCGTCGGCGCCGGGCGCGCCGGACTTGTAGCCGTCGTAGCCCTTGATCATCGCGCCGGCCAGGTTGTAGACGAGCTCGGCCGGCTGGCTCGCGTACGCCATGAAGATCGGGTAGGGGTAGTTGGGCAGCTCGAGCGGCTTGTCCTTGCTGATGCCGACGCCGCAGGTGGCGACGTGCGGGGCATAGTACGGGCCGAATTTCCTGAGGCGCTCCCAGCCGGCCTTGTCCGCGTGCGGCGTGGGCGGGTAGACGAGGCCGCGCGGCGAGGCCTCCGCCTCCTTCGCCTGTCCCGAGATGGTCGAAGCGATCGCCGCGTCCACCTCGTTGTTGATGATGCCTTTCCACATCGCGCCGTAGCTCGAGAACTCGACCAGCTTGACGTCGTTGCGCGTCAGGCCGCCGAAGGCGAGGATGGCGAAGGCGTTCTGGTTGAGCGCCGGCGAGCCGACCACCATGCCGATGCGCTTGCCCTTGAGGTCGCCGATCTGCTTCACCCCGGTGTCCCTGGCGACGCCGAGCGAGATGGCGTTGCAGGCGCTCGAGGAGAGGATGAGCCGCAGCGGCTGCGGGCCCCAGTCCCTCACCGCGAACTCGAACGCGCCCTCCTGCGCGAAGTACACGCCGATGCCCATCGCCGAGGCCTGCGCGCGGCCGGCCTTGAGCGGCGCGAGGCGCGCCACGTCGTTGCCGGCGGGCAGCACGCGCACGTCGGCGCCGTGGTTGTCCTTCAGCGTCTTGCCCACCGCCACGGCGATGTTGAACCCGGACGAGCCGGTGTCGTACGCCGTCAGGGTCAGTGTCGAAGGAAGCTTCTGCGAATAAACCGGAAAAGCGAGCGCGAGCGCGAGCGCGGCGAGCGAAATGCGCGATGCCATGGGCCTCCTCCTCTTAGGTGCCTGGCCGCTACTGTAGCACTACGGGATGCGCCGCCTCGGTCTGGGGGAGCAGGCCGCGCAGGGGCGCCGGCACGCTGTGCGACTGTACCTCGGGGTAGTGCGACAGCAGCGCCACGACGCGCCAGCCCTGCTCCGCGTGCGCGAGCTGGCCGGTGACGGGCACCCCCTCGGCGAGGACGAGCTCGAGCGCCGGCAGGTGCCCGGCGAGCCGCAGCGCCAGGTCCGGCGTGTCGCTGACCCGGCCGCGCGCCGCGAGCTGCGCCAGACCCGGGGCCGTGCTGCGCGCCGCCAGCAGCTCCACCTTGAGCCTGCCGGCGGGAATGCACGGATTGCCGCGGCCGACGCCGAGCACCTCGAGCGCCTCGGGGGCCACGGTATAGCGCACGCCGCTTTTCGCCTTGACCTTGACGCGGCCGAATACCACCTCCCCGGCGCCGCTCGGGCGCGACTTCGCCAGCCCCGCCGCCTCCAAGGCGTGCAGCGCGTGCAGCGCCGTGACCATGACGCCGCGCGAGTACGCCGGGCGCGTGCTCCCGGGCAGATCGTAGAAGGTGACGCGGAACTCGCCCTGCGGCGCGGGCGCGATGCGCTCGTCGCCGCCGCGCGGCAGCCGCACCGGCAGGCAGGCGGCGGCGCCGCGCCGCGCCCACCCGTCCCCGGCCAGGTACTCCTCGAGCGCCGCGCGCGCCGCCGCCGCGTCGAGCGGCGGCGCCG
>JBQTJF010000331.1:0-12715 GCA_052387375.1 Betaproteobacteria bacterium | reverse complement strand
CCGTACTCCTCCTTCAGCCGGGCGAGCTCCTCGCCGATGATCTTCGTGATGCGCGCGGGCTTGGCCAGGATGTCGAGAAGGTCGGTGATCGCGTCGATGACTTCGCGGTATTCGCCGCGGATCTTGTCCTGCTCGAGGCCGGTGAGCCGGCGCAGCTGCAGATCGATGATCGCCTGCGCCTGCTCGTCCGAGAGGTGGTAGCCGTCCTGCTTCAGCCCGTAGCCCTCGGACAGGCCGTCGGGCCGGTACTGCGCGGCGCCCGCCCCCACCATCTTGCCCACCAGGTCCGAAGGCCAGGGCCGCGCCATCAGCGCGCGCTTGGCCTCGGCCGCGTTGGGCGCCTTCTTGACCAGCTCGATCACCGCGTCGACGTTGGAGAGCGCCACGGCCAGCCCCTCCAGCACGTGGCCGCGCTCGCGCGCCTTGCGCAGCTCGAACACGGTGCGGCGCGTCACCACCTCGCGCCGGTGCGAGAGGAAGCTCTCGATCAGCTCCTTGAGCGCGAGCAGCCGCGGCTGCCCGTCGACCAGCGCCACCATGTTCATGTGGAAGCTGTCCTGCAGCTGCGTCATCTTGTAGAGGTTGTTCAGCACCACCTCGGGGATCTCGCCGCGCTTGAGCTCGATCACCATGCGCATGCCGGACTTGTCGGACTCGTCGCGCAGGTCCGAGACGCCCTCCAGGCGCTTCTCGGTGACCAGCTCGGCGATCTTCTCGAGCAGCACCTTCTTGTTCACCTGGTAGGGCAGCTCGTCGACGATGATCGCCTGGCGCTCGCCCTTGCCGATCTCCTCGTAGTGGGTGCGCGCGCGCATCACCACGCGGCCGCGCCCGGTGCGGTAGCCCTCGTGCACCCCCGCAAGGCCGTAGATGATGCCGGCGGTCGGGAAGTCGGGCGCCGGCATGAGCTTGATCACCTCCTCGATCGCGCAGTGCGGGTTCGCCAGCACGTGCAGGCAGGCGTCGACCACCTCGCCCAGGTTGTGGGGCGGGATGTTGGTGGCCATGCCGACCGCGATTCCCGAAGAGCCGTTCACCAGCAGGTTCGGCGCGCGCGTGGGCAGCACCGCGGGCTCGAGCTCCTTGCCGTCGTAGTTCGGGCCGAAGTCGACCGTCTCCTTGTCGATGTCGGCGAGGAGCTCCGAGGCGAGCTTCTCCAGGCGGCATTCGGTGTAGCGGTAGGCGGCCGCCGAGTCGCCGTCCACCGAGCCGAAGTTGCCCTGGCCGTCGATCAGCGTGTAGCGCATGGAGAAGTCCTGCGCCATGCGCACCAGCGCCTCGTAGGTCGCCGAATCGCCGTGCGGGTGGTACTTGCCCAGCACGTCGCCGACGATGCGCGCGCACTTCACGTAGGGGCGGTTCCAGACGTTGTTCGCCTCGTGCATGGCGAAGAGCACGCGCCGGTGCACCGGCTTCAGGCCGTCGCGCACGTCCGGGAGCGCCCGCCCGACGATCACGCTCATCGCGTAATCGAGGTACGAGCGGCGCATCTCCTCCTCGAGGCTGATCGGGAGGGTTTCTTTAGCGAAGGATTCCATGGGGAGAAGCGCGAAATTTTAGCACGCGAGCTCTGCGTTTCCCTTCCGAAAACGCCAGCGTTTTCCTCTAGATAACCCTTGCCTTTTGCCTGTGCTTCGCCTTAAATTGCGCGGGTTCGAAAGAGAACAATCCGGGAGAGGACAACAATGCATACCAGGACACTCGCCGCGGCCGTTTCGATCGCCGCGCTCGTCGTTGCCGGCTGCGCCACCGAGCCGGAGAAGCCTGCGCCGAAGCCCGCGCCCGCCCCGGCGCCCGTCGCGCGGCCCGCGCCCGCTCCGGCCCCCGCGCCCGCGCCCGCGCCCGCGCCGGTAGCGAAGCCCGAGGCGCCGAAGCCCGCGCCCGCGCCAAAGCCCATCACCCTCTCGTCCACGGAGCTATTCGAGTTCAACAAGGCGACGCTGACCTCCGATGCGCGCGCCAAGCTCGACCAGGAAGTGATCGGGAAGCTGAAAGACTTTCGCGACATCAGGTACATCATCGTCAACGGCCACGCCGACCGCCTCGGCTCGCCGCAATACAACCAGAAGCTCTCGGAGCAGCGCGCCGAGTCGGTGCGCGCCTACCTGGTCTCCCGCGGCGTGGATGCCTCCAGCATCGAGACGCTCGGCTTCGGCAAGACCAACCCGGTGAAGTCCTGCCCCGACCAGAAGGACCGCAAATCGCTCATCGAGTGCCTCGCGCCCAACCGCAGGGTCGTGGTCGACGTACAGGGCATGCCAAGATAGCGGCAGCCTTCCTCCTTCGCGCCCGCTGGGTAGTGCCGGTCGAGCCGGCGGGCGCGGTGCTCGACGATCACGCCGTCGCAGTGCGCGATGGCACGATCGAGGCGATCCTCCCGGCGGCCGCAGCGGCCGGCGCCTACCCCGGCTACCGGACGCTGGACCTGCCCGGCCACGCGCTCATCCCCGGCCTGGTCAACGCGCACACGCACGCGGCCATGACGCTGATGCGCGGCCTGGCCGACGACCTGCCGCTCATGAAGTGGCTGCAGGAGCACATCCGGCCCGCCGAAGCGAAGCACGTGTCGCCGGAATTCGTGCGCGACGGGACGCTCCTCGCCTGCGCGGAGATGATCCGCGGCGGGGTCACCTGCTTCAACGACATGTACTTCTTCCCCGAGGCCTCGCTCGAGGCGGCGCTCGCCGCGCGCATGCGCTCGGCGCAGGGCATCATCGCCATCGAGGTCCCCTCCGCGTACGCGTCCGACGCCGCCGACTTCCTCGCGCGCGGGCTCTCGGTGCGCGACCGCTGGCGCGACGAGCCGCTCGCCTCGTTCTGCCTCGCGCCGCACGCGCCCTATACCGTCTCCGACGAGAGCTTCCGGCGCATCGGGGCGCTCGCCGCCGAGCTCGACCTGCCGGTGCACGTGCACCTGCACGAGACCCTCGACGAGGTGGAGCGCTCCGTCGCCGAGCACGGCGTGCGCCCGCTCGAGCGCCTGCGCCGCCTCGGGCTGCTCGGCCCGGGGCTGATCGCCGTGCACGCGGTGCACCTCGAGCCCGCCGAGATCGAGCTGCTCGGCCGCCACGGCTGCTCGGTCGCGCACTGCCCTTCGTCGAATTTGAAGCTGGCCAGCGGTTTTTCACCCATCGGCGATCTCCTTACAGCCGGCGTGAACATCTCCATCGGCACCGACGGCGCCGCGAGCAACAACCGCCTGGACATGTTCCAGGAGATGCGCACAGCGGCGCTGCTCGCCAAGGCGGTGGCGCGCGACGCCGAGGCGCTGCCGGCGCACGCGGCGCTCGAGGCGGCGACGCTCGGCGGCGCGCGCGCGCTCGGCATCGACGCCACCGCGGGCTCGATCGTCCCGGGCAAGGCCGCCGACCTGGCCGCGGTCGACCTGCGCGCGCCGGAGCTCGAGCCCTGCTACGACGTGATTTCGCACCTCGTGTACGCCGCCGGGCGGGAAAATGTCTCGCACGTCTGGGTGGCGGGCGAGCTGCTGATGCGCGAGCGCGAGCTCCTGAATCCGGCATTGCAAGCTTTGCAAAGCCGCGCGCAGGTATGGCAGAATGCCCTCAAGAAGCACGCAGATTCTTGACGCCAAACAAGATTCCAGAAAGGGAGGATGTATGATCAGGAACGCATGGCTGTTCCTCGTCGCGGCCGCCTTCGCGGCGGGCTGCGCCACCCAGGAGGCCCCGAAACCCGCGCCGCAGCCTGCGCCCGCTCCCGCGCCGCGTCCCGCGCCCGCGCCCGCTCCCGCGCCGGCTCCCGCGCCTGAGGCAAAGCCGGCGCCCAAGCCCGAGCCCAAGCCGATGGCCGAGAGGGTCACCTTCTCCGCCGACGTGCTGTTCGACTTCGACCGCGCGGTGGTGAAGCCCGACGGCAAGTCGAAGCTCGACGACCTCGCGGCGAAGACGAGCGGCGTCGACCTCGAGGTGGTGATCGCCATCGGCCACGCCGACCTGATCGGCACCCCGCAGTACAACCAGGCGCTCTCCGTGCGCCGCGCCGAGGCGATCAAGGCCTACCTCGTGTCGAAGGGTGTGGCGCCGAACCGCGTCTACACCGAGGGCAAGGGCGAGACCCAGCCGGTCACCGCCGGCAAGTGCAAGGGCATGGGCCAGGAGCACCGCTCCAACAAGAAGATGGTCGACTGCCTGGCGCCCGACCGCCGCACCGAGGTCGAGGTCATCGGCACGCGCAAGAAGTAAGCCGGCCTCCCGGAAGAAAGCCCCGCCTAGGCGGGGCTTTTTTTTGCCTAGAATCGCCCGATGGCCAACGTCGACCAGGCCGAGATCGCGAAGTTCGACGAGCTCGCGCACCGCTGGTGGGACCCCGCGGGCGAGTTCAAGCCGCTGCACGACATCAACCCGCTACGCCTCGAGTGGATCGCGCGCCATGCCGCGCTCGAGGGCGCCGCCGTGCTCGACGTCGGCTGCGGCGGCGGCATCCTCGCCGAGAGCATGGCGCGCCTCGGCGCGCGCGTCACCGGCATCGACCTCTCGGAGAAGGCCCTGCGCGTCGCCGAATTGCATTCCCGGAAAGAAAAAATGCCGGTGCAGTACAGAAAGGCCTCTGTCGAAGAGCTCGCCGCCGCGCAGCCCGGCGCCTTCGACCTCGTCACCTGCATGGAGCTGCTCGAGCACGTGCCGCAGCCCGCCGGCATGGTCGCCGCCTGCGCGCGCCTCGTGCGCCCGGGCGGGCGCGTCTTCTTCTCCACCATCAACCGCAACGCCAAGGCCTACCTCTTCGCGGGGATCGGCGCCGAGTACGTGCTGGGGCTGCTGCCCAGGGGCACGCACGACTACCAGCGCTTCATCAAGCCCTCCGAGCTCGCGCGCTGGAGCCGCGACGCCGGGCTGCTCGTCGAGGAGCTCGCGGGCATGACCTACAACCCGCTCACGCGCCGCTACAGCCTCGGCGCCGATTGCGATGTGAATTACTTCTTGAGGGGAAAGCGCCTTGCCTAGCCGCGCCGTGCTTTTCGACCTCGACGGCACGCTCGCCGACACGGCGCCCGACCTCGCCGCGGCGCTCAACCGCCTGCGCGCCGACCAGGGCCTCGAGCCGATGCCGCTCGAGCGCGTGCGGCCCTTCGCCTCGGCGGGCGCGCGCGGCCTGGTGCACGTCGGCTTCGGCGTCAAGCCCGGCGAGGGCGAGTACGCGGCGCTGCGCGAGGCCTTCCTCGAGCACTACCGCGAGCGCACCTGCGTCGAGACGCGGCTCTTCCCGGGCATCCGCGAGCTCCTCGAGGAGCTCGCCGCGCGCGAGATCAAGTGGGGCATCGTCACCAACAAGGCGACGCGCTTCACCGAGCGCATCGTCGCCAAGCTCGCCCTCAAGCCCGACTGCGTTTCCTGCGGCGACACGACGGCGCACCTGAAGCCGCACCCGGCGCCGCTCCTGCACGCCGCCGAGGTGCTCAACCTCGCGCCGCAAGCGTGCTTCTACCTCGGCGACGACCTGCGCGACATCCAGGCGGCGCGCGCCGCCGGCATGCGCCCGGTCGCGGTCGACTGGGGCTACCACCACCCCGAGCACGGCGGCCCCGGCACCTGGGAGGCCGACGCGGTGATCACGCGCCCCCAGGAGCTGGTCGCGCTCCTGTGAAGGCGATCGACCACAGCTTCGCCGAGATCGAGCTGCCCGACCCGAAGCCCGCGGGCCGCGACCTGCTGGTGAAGGTGGAGGCGGTCTCGGTCAACCCGGTCGACACCAAGCAGCGAAAATCAAGCCCAGCTTCGCCGAAGCGCGTCCTTGGCTGGGACGCCGCCGGTATCGTGCAAGCGGTCGGACCGCAGGCGAGCCTGTTCAAGCCGGGAGACGCCGTCTACTACGCGGGCGACATCACGCGCCCGGGGTGCAACAGCGAGCTGCACCTCGTCGACGAGCGCATCGCCGGCAGGAAGCCCAAGAGCCTCGACTTCGCGCAGGCGGCGGCGATCCCGCTCACCGCGATCACCGCCTGGGAAGCTTTCTTTGACCGACTAAAAATAAAAAACGACAAAAACATTCTTATTATCGGCGGCGCCGGCGGCGTCGGCTCCATCGGCATCCAGCTCGCCAAGGGCGCCGGCCTCGCCGTCATCGCCAGCGCCTCGCGGCCCGAGTCGATCGCCTGGGTGACGGGCCTCGGCGCCGACCAGGTGCTCGACCACCGCAAGGACATGGCGAAGCAGCTCCAGGCGCTCGGCCCCCGGCAGGTCGATTACATCGCCGTCTTCAACGATCTCGACCAGCACTGGGCGGCGGTCGGGGAGATGATCGCGCCGCAGGGCGGCATCGTCGCCATCGTCGGCAACCAGAAGCCCCTCGCCATGGACGCGGTGCGCCTGAAGAGCGCGAGCCTGCACTGGGAGCTCATGTTCACGCGGCCGCGCTTCCAGACCCCCGACATGATGGAGCAGCATCGCCTCCTCAACGAAGTCGCCGCGCGGCTCGATTCCGGCAAGCTTCGCGGCACCCTGCGCGAGACCCTCTCGCCGATCAACGGCGCGAACCTGCGCCGCGCGCACGAGCGGCTCGAGTCGGGAACCATGATCGGGAAACTGGTTCTGAAAGGCTGGCCGCGGTGATTGCACGGCCGCTCGATCTGCTGCGCCACCTCTGAAGCTCTAGCGCCGGCCGCCTTCGGCGGGGTAGAAGGGGTCCGGAACGCCGGCGGAGCGGTACGCCGCCGGCCCTGCGGTCTTCACTTGCGGCAGCGGCTCGACGCGGCCGCGCAGGTCCTTCGACAGCTCGTCCAGCTCAGCCTTGAGGTCGGGCCCGTCGGCGCCGCAGGAGCCGAGCGCGAGCAGCGCGGCAAGCGCGAGGACGCGCATCATCATCCCTTGCCCTTCTTCGCGGCGCGCAGCGCCTTGCGCCGCGTCGCGATCTCGTCCTCGTCCATGTAGCGGAATGCGCGCAGCGTCGCGGCCAGCGTCACCTGGCCCGGCGCCGCGGCCGCATCGACGCTCAGGTCGTGCAGAAGCAGGCTGCCGGGCGCCGCCGCGAGGTCGCCGACGAAGGCGCCGATGTCGTGGTATCGCCCGCTCACCCTGAGGTAGGCCGCCAGCTCGGCGTAGAAGTCGCGCGCCCGCTCCTGCGCCTCCGGGCGCAGCTCCTCGATGCGCACGCCGCGCTTCTTCGCCGCGCCGGCGACGTCGCCGAACTGCCTGTCGACGCGGTTCGGCAGGTCGCGCAGCAGCACGCCGAAGAGCCTGTCCGCCTCGCGCACCTGCTCGCGCAGCAGGTCGAGGTTCACCGCTTGCTGCTTCTTGCTCAGGTACTGCGCCTTGAGCGCTTGCAGCGCCTCGCGCGCCTTCTCGAGCTCGTCGCGCTTCGCCGTCAGCGCGAGCGCGTAGGCCGCCCCGAGAACGGCGAGGAACACGGCGAGCGGCCGCAGCGCCTTCACTTCGGGTCCCCGGGGTGCACGTCGCTCGGGAAGCGCGGCGCGCCGCTGCGCGGCAGCGCGCGCTTGCCTTTCAAAGCCGCGCTGACGCTGAACCGCGCGGGATAGCCCGCCACGGGCTGCGCACCGTCCTGGCGCAGCTCGACCAGGCGCGCCTGCTCGAAGAGCGGCGAAGCGTTGAGGTTGGCGAGCAGCGCCGCCACCTCGCGCCCCGAGGCCGCGAATCCGGCGACAAAGACGTGCGCATTCTCCTCGCGCAGCGCGCTGAAGTAGACGCCCTGGGGCCGCTGGCGCGCGAGCTGCTCGAGCAGCGCCATCGCGGTGTAGCGCTCGGCCTGCACCGCCTCGACGATCTGCTTGCGCGCCAGCAGGGCCGCGATGATGTCCTTCAGGCTCGATACCTCGGCGATGTCCCTGTCGAGCCCGGCGATCTCGCGCTTCAGGAAGGCGACCTTTTCGCTCTCGCGCGCGACCGCGCCGTCGAGCGACAGCCACGCCGCCGCGGCCGCGGCGGCGGCAAGGGCGGCGGCGGCGAGCTCCCGCCAGCCGAGCCAGGCGCTCAGCGGCATTCGACCGGAAGATGCGGCCCGGGCAGCGTCGTGCCGTTCTCGCCCAGCACCTTCATCTTCTCCGGCACGCTCGCGGCGCCGCACACCCAGGCGATCGGGACTACCGGGTAGCCTTCGACGATCGCCGGGCGCAGCGACAGCTTCTTCCCGCTCAGGTTGCGGTTCGAGCGGTTGCCGAAGGTGATCGACACCACGCCGTCCTTCACCGCGACATCGCTCACGTAGTTGCCGACGATGCGCCCCGGCTCCGGCAGGCCGGCGGCGGCGTTGTCCTTCGGCATGCGGCGATGGCGCGAGTAATAGGCGCCGACCGACTGCTTGACGAAGTCGGCGAGCTGGATGCCCTCGCCGACCTGCGCGCGGATGACGCGGTCCTGGTAGGTCGGCAGCGTGATCGAAGCCAGGATGCCGATGATCGCCACCACGATCATCAGCTCGATCAGCGTGAAGCCGCTGGCGCCGCGCATCGTCTCTCCTTCCTTCATACCGCTGCCCCGAGGTGGAAGATCGGCAGGTAGAGCGCGAGCAGGACGAACGCCACCAGGATGCCGAGGCAGAGGTAGAGCGCCACCAGCGTGGCCTGCTGCAGCCGCATCAGGCTGCGGGCCGCGTCGCCCTCTCCCATGGCGACGACCTGGCGCAGCGCCGGCCCGAGGCGATTGGAGCGCTCGCCGAGCTCGACCGCCACGGCGAGCTGGCCGGGCATGTCCGGGCTGTCGCGCACCGCGGCCGACAATGCCTTGCCCGAGCGAAGCTGCGCTTCGAGCGCGCCCGCGGCGCCCGCGAGGCGGCGGTTGGCGGTGGTCGCGCGCAGATAGGCGAACGCCGGCGCGGGCGGCAGGCGGCCCTCGGCCGCGGCTGCCAGCGCGCGGCCGACGCGCGCAGCGAAGCTCGTCAGCAGGTACGGGCGTACGAACGGCAGGCGCAGCGCCAGGGGGTCGAGCCAGGCCCGGCCGGGAAGTATGCGGCGCGCCGCCAGGAAGACCGCCACTGCGATCAGCGCGACCCAGAGATACCAGAACTGCGCGACCGAGTCGGAGATCGCGATCAGCGTCAGCGTGCTCGCGGGCAGGTCGGCGCCGAAGGAGGCGAATACCTGCTTGAACGCCGGCACGACGAAACTCATCACCATGACCGTCAGCACCAGCAGCACGGCGGCGATGATCGCGGGCCAGGCGAGCGCGCCGCGCAGCGCCGCGCCCTCCAGCGCGTGCGCCTCGTAGTCGGCGGCGACGAGATCCAGGGCCGCGGGCCGCGCCTTCTCGGCTTCGGCCGAGCGGATCAGGGCGACCGCTTCCGCGGGCAGGTGCGAGGGGTGGGCTTCGAGCGCCGCCGACAGCTCGCGCCCGGCGGAGAGCTCGCCGGCAAGGTCGGAGAGGAGCTGCACCTGCGCCGGCTTCAGCTCGCGGTCCTTGGCGAGGATCGCGAGCGCGTCCTGCAGCGGCAGGCCGCCGCGCTCGGCGTGCGCGAGCTGGCGCAGCATGGTCGCCACTGCGGCCGGCGGAATGCGCGCCGCCTTCATCCGCGCCTCGCCCGACAGGAAGATCCCAGCAGCGCCTCGGGCAGGTTGCTCGTCGCCGCCGGCGCGCGCGCCGTGAAGCCCTCGGGCACGGCGGCGCGGCCGCACACCCAGCGCGCCACCGCACCCTCGCCGGCGAGCGCCGGATAGAAGCCGATCTCGTAGCGGGTGCCGTGGATCTCGCCGGCGAACACGACCGTTTCGCCGACGATGCGCTGCGACGACACGTAGCGGCTCAGATCGCGGCGCTCATCGGCTTCGCTCTTCGGCGCGTCGACGCCGTAGGCGAGACGCTCGACCATTTCGACGCGTGCGGTGCCGAGCATCATCCAGGTCTCGGCAAAGCGCGCCTTGAACACGCCGGGCGCCGCAGCCCAGGCCAGCACCCCCCAGGCGACGGCCATCACCGCGAGCGAGAGCACCAGCTCGAGGGGAAACACGCGGCCAAAGCGCGGCCAGAGCGACCGCCAGAGCTCGGGCGGCGCGACGCTCACCGGCAGCTCCCGGGGAGAAACTTGGCGGCCACCATGTCCTGCCCGACGCTGCCCACGGCTTCGAATCCCTCGCCGAGGCGCCCGGAGTTGTTGCACAGCCAGGCGAGCGGGCCGGTCGGGTAGGCCTTGTTCACCGCCGGGCGCAGGTAGATCTTGCCCTTGCCGGAGCCGCCCTCCTGCCAGGCCACCGCCACCTCGACCACGCCGCCGTTGACCGTGATCCCGGTGACGATCCTGCCGCGGTAAGCCTCCGGGCGCGGCAGGCCCGCCGCGGCATTGTTGAGCGGCAGCCTCCCCCAGCGGTCGTAGTACTCGACGACCGCGCGCTGCGCCTCGCCGGCCAGAGTCATCGCCTCGGCGATGCGCGCACGCGTCGTGTAGTCCTGGTACGCCGGCAAGGCGACGGCCGCGAGCACGCCTATGATGCCGACGACGAGGATGAGCTCGATGAAAGTGAAACCCGTGCCGGTTTGCCGGCTTTTCTCGCGCATGGGTCCGCTCCCTCCCCCGGAAGCGGCACCTAGTATGGCATAGCGCTCCTTGAACGGGTGCTGCCGGCCCCCATATGGGACAATGCCGACGTGGGGCATTGAATTACAATGCCCCCGCGTCGGCACGATTCCGGGGGCGACCTGGTTTCGACGTGGGCAGCGAAGCAGCGCAGGGCATGCCGAGGGCCAGATCACCTCGTAAATCCAGTCTGGAAACACTACAAACGCCAACGACGAGCGTTTCGCTCTAGCCGCCTAACACCGGCTAGACGCTGCACTGGTCTGCTGATGGGCCAGGCCCCCGCGTAAGCGGGGGTGCAGCGTCATTCACATCAGCCTCTCTTCCGGGCCTGGCCGCTTGGCCCGGGGGATCCGTCGAAGCGGCTAGCCGAGCGAGAGCCTGCCGGTTGGCGCTCGCGAGGCGAAGCTCAAACAACCAGGCTAAGCATGTAGTCCTGACTGCCTAGGGCTTACGGACGCGGGTTCGATTCCCGCCGCCTCCACCATCCGACCGTCCGAGGAAGTCCACAGAAGTCCTCGGATGTCCTCCAAGAGCATGATTTACCTGTAGAACTAGGTCCAGCCGGGTCCCGGCGCGTCTCTTGACAGCCAGACCCCTCTGGGGGCAACTTTGGGGGCAACTCGTCAAACACCCACGGGAGTTGCCCCCAAAATGCCGCTGACCGAAATCGCCGTCCGCAAGGCCAAGCCCGGCGCGAAGACCACGCGCCTCTTCGACGGCAACGGCCTGTACCTCGAAGTGGCCCCGAGCGGCGGCAAGGGGTGGCGCCTCAAGTACCGCTTCGCCGAAAAGGAGAAGCGCCTCTCTCTGGGCGTCTATCCGGAGGTCTCGCTCAAGGATGCGCGCTTGAAGCGCGACGACGCGCGGCGCCTGCTCGCGAGCGGCATCGACCCGAGTCAGCACCGGCAACAAACCAAGAGCGCGCGGGTGGAGCAAGCGGCCAACAGCTTCGAGGCGATCGCGCGCGAGTGGTATGCGAAGTTCTCGCAGAACTGGGTGGACAGCCATTCCAGCAAGATCCTGCGGCGCCTCGAGCGCGACGTGTTCCCGTGGCTCGGCGCGCGACCTATCGCGTCCATCACGGCACCGGAGCTGCTGACTGCGCTTCGACGCATCGAGAGCCGCGGCGCATTGGAAACCGCGCACCGGGCGATGCAGAACTGCGGCCAGGTCTTCCGCTACGCCGTCGCCACCGGCCGCGCGGAGCGCGATCCCACCGGCGACCTGCGCGGCGCCCTGCCCCCGGTGAAGGAAAAGCACCATGCCTCCATCAAGGACCCGAAGGCCATCGGCGCCCTCCTACGGGCAATCGACGGCTATCAAGGCTCGCTGATCACCAAATGCGCGCTGCGCCTCGCGCCGCTCCTCTTCGTCCGCCCTGGCGAGCTGCGAAAAGCCGAGTGGACGGAATTCAACCTCGACGGCGCGGAATGGCGCATCCCGGCCGAACGCATGAAGATGCGCGAGCAGCACATCGTTCCGCTATCCACGCAAGCCGTGACGGTCCTGCGCGAGCTGCACGCCCTCACCGGCGCGCGGCGCTACGTCTTCCCCGGCGCACGCACGAACGGCCGGCCGATGAGCGAAAACACCGTCAACGCCGGCCTGCGCCGCCTCGGCTACGCCAAGGACGAAATGACCGGCCACGGCTTCCGTAGCATCGCCTCCACGCTTTTGAACGAGCAAGGCTGGCACCGTGACGCCATCGAGCGCCAGCTCGCCCACGCCGAGCGCAACAACGTCCGGGCGGCGTACAACTTCGCCGAGCGCCTGCCCGAGCGCCGGAAGATGATGCAAGCGTGGGCCGATTACCTGGACGGCCTAAAGGCCGGCGCGGAGGTCATTCCGATTCACGGCCGGGCAGCCTAACGGATCAAGGGAAACACGATGAAGAAGCCACTCAATGGCGAGCAACTCAAGTCGAGCCGCCGCGAGGAACGCTACCCGCCGTTATCGGCCCACCAACTCCGGGAGATCCGCGCGTTGGCGCCGAAGCCGCGAGGCAGGCTAATTCGGAAGGAATCTCTCGGGCGGAAGTAGAGGTCCAAGCTTGAAATCACGGCTTGTGATTTCAAGTTCCCGATCAGTGCTTTTGCCTAATTTATTAGGCGTTAACCTGACTTTCGCTACTCGTGCCTGAGGGCGAGTGCAAGTGCTTGGTTTTGCAAGGGGGAGGGGTCGAAGGTCTGTACTACATCGCTGCGGCTATTTTTGCAGCGGTGATCTTGGGTGGGGTCTG
>JBQTJF010000330.1:0-3467 GCA_052387375.1 Betaproteobacteria bacterium | reverse complement strand
CTGGTCGCGCTTCTCCTTGAGCGTGCCGAGGATGCGGATCAGGTCGCCGCGCACCGTGCAGCAGATGCAGCCGTTGTTCATCTCGACGATCTGCTCGTCGCCCGACTCGATGATCGCGTTGTCGACGACGACCTCGCCGAACTCGTTCTCGATCACCGCGATGCGGCCGCCGTGCTGCTCCTTGAGGATGCGGTTGAGCAGCGTCGTCTTGCCGCTGCCGAGGAATCCGGTGAGGATCGTCACCGGCACCATGTTGGCTTCTTGCATGCGCTCTCCTGGGAAGGCGCGATTATAGATCGGGCAGGGTCCGAACTCGCCCGCAAGAGACGGTTAGTCGATTACCCGATCGGCACGCAGCAGAACCACATACGGTAGCTTCAAACCGATTGCACGCGCGGTCTTCAGATTCACGGTCAGTTCGAACTTGGTCGGTTGTTCGACCGGCAGCTCAGCCGGACTTGCGCCTTTGAGGATGAGGTCGACGTAGCCCGCGACGCGACGGTAACTGTCGGAAAAATCCGCGACATAGGCCATCAGCCCTCCGGCGTCTGCGAAGCCTGGCATCGCCGCGGCCGACGGCTGGCGGTGCCGAGTCGCGAGCTCGCCGATTCGGAAACGATGCGTAAAAAACATGGCATCACTAAGCACGAGTAGCGCGTTCGCCGGACCGGCCCCCATTTGTATGAACGTCCTTTCGAGGTGCTCCGGCGCACCTACCTCGACCGGGCTTACTTCGATGCGCAGCGATATCGCCGCGACTTTTACGATCTCGAGGAGTTGCGGCCCCGCCGCGGACTTGGGGTTCACCAGCACCGTGATTCGCGTTGCCCCCGGTACAGCCTGCTTCAGATGTTCGAGCGCTTTGATATCCAAGCTCAGACCGCCGGCATCGCTGGTCAGGCCGGTCACGTTCGTTCCCGGCCGCGCATAGCTCTGGATCAGACCGCGCTTCACGGGATCCCCAAGAAACGTTCCGACAATCGGAATCGATGCCGTCGCCTTGCGGACACCTAGCGCCGCCTCGCTCGTCACTGTGACTATAACGTCCACCTTTTTCTGTACCAGCTCGGCCGCGATTTCGGAAAAACGGTCACTCTTCCCGTGCGCCCAGCGTTCCTCGATGACCACGTTCTCACCCTCGATCCAGCCTCGATCTCGCAACCCTTGCTTGAAGGGCTCGAGCGAAATTCTGACGATGTCGGGGGTGGGCTGAGAAATACCGATGAAGCCTATGCGATAGGCCTTCGATAGCCGCTGGGCAATAGCGGGGAGCGAAACCAGCACCAAAGTAGCGCCGAGTAAGTGCCTCCGATGCATGTGAATTAGCTCTTGAGCACCAGCAAACCTTTCAGATACTCCCCTTCGGGAAACTCGAGCGCCACCGGGTGGTCGGCGGCGGCGCTGAAGCGCTCGAGGATCTTCGCATCGGCGCCCGCGTCCACGGCAGCGCCGGCAACGATCGACTGGAAAAGCTCGGCGCCCACGCCGCCGGAGCAAGAGAAGGTGGCGAGCAGGCCACCGGGGGCGAGCAGCTTCAGCGCCAGCAGGTTGATGTCCTTGTAGGCGCGCGCCGCGTTCTTCGCCTGCGCCGCGGTCGGCGCGAACTTCGGCGGGTCGAGCACGATCAGCCCGAACTGGGCGCCGCGGTCGCGCAGCAGCCGCAGCTGCGCGAAGACGTCGCCTTGCACGAACTCGACGCGCGCGGCCTCGAGCGGGTTGGCGGCGAGGTTCTCGCGCGCGATCTGCACGGCGTCGGCCGAGGACTCGATGGCGGTGATGCGCGCGGCGCCCCCGGCGAGCGCGGCGATCGAGAAGCCGCCGGTGTAGGCGAAGGCGTCGAGGACTTCGCGGCCGGCGGCGAGCGCGCGCACGCGCTGGCGGTTCTCGCGCTGGTCGAGAAAGAAGCCGGTCTTCTGCCCCTGCTCGACGTCGACGCGGAAGTTGAGGCCGTACTCGACGATCGGGCAGCGGGAAGCGCTCTTGTTTCCTCTGGCAAATCCAATCTTTGGTTGCAAACCCTCCAGCTTCCTTACCTCGGCGTCGGAGCGCTCGTAGAGCGCCTCGCAGCCGGTGAGCTCGGCGAGCGCGTCGAGGATCTCCTCGCGCCAGCGCTCCACGCCGGCGGCGAGGAACTGCGCGACCAGCACGTCGGCGTAGCGGTCGACCACCAGCCCGGGCAGGCCGTCGCACTCGCCGTGCACCAGGCGCAGCGCGTTGGTGTGCTTCGCCGCCTCGAGCGTATCTCTCAGGGAAAGGGCCTTCTGCAGCCGCTCGCGGAAGAAGTCTTTGTCAATGGCTTCCTCTGCATCGAAGGTCCAGACGCGAGCGCGGATCTGCGAGGCAGGGCTGTATGCCGCGAGGGCGATAACCTCGCCGGCCGCGCTGCTGACAGCGACCGTGTCGCCGCCCCTCGGCTTGCCCTGCACGTCGGCGACCGCTCCCGAGAAGACCCACGGATGGCGGCGCTTGAGCGATCGCTCGCGCCCGGCTTTCAGCACGAGCGCCGGCTCAGCGCTTCTTGGCGCGCGGGTGCGCGGCATCGTAGACCTTGGCGAGCGCCTGGAAGTCGAGGTGGGTGTAGATCTGCGTCGTCGAGATGCTCGAGTGGCCGAGCAGCTCCTGCACCGCGCGCAGGTCCTGCGAGGACTGCAGCAGGTGCGAGGCGAAGGAGTGGCGCAGCATGTGCGGATGCACGCGCTGCGCCAAGCCGCGCCGGCGCGCCCACGCCGCCAGCCGCGCGCCGACCACCGCGGGCGCGATGCGCCGCCCGCGCGCGCCGATGAACAGCGCCTTCTCGTCAGGAGCGGCGAGTGGCGCCCTCACCCTGAGCCAATCCTTCAAGGCTTCCCGCGCCCTGGCGCCGACGGGCACGGTGCGCGATTTGGCGCCCTTGCCGGTGACGGTCACTTCGCCCTGGCGCAGATCGAGCCTGCCGTCGCCGACGTCGAGCGCGATCAGCTCGGCGAGGCGCAGCCCCGAGGAGTAGAGCAGCTCGAACATCGCGCGGTCCTGCACGCGCAGCGGCTCCTGCGCCGGCGCCTCGTCGAGCAGGCGCTGCGCCGCCTCGACCGAGAGCGCCTTGGGCAGCGGGCGCGGCGCCTTCGGCGCGCGGATGCCGAGCACCGGGTTGGCGCGCCAGCCGCGCTGCTTCGCCAGCCAGCGGAAGCAGCCGCGCCAGGCCGAAAGCGTCAGCGCCAGCGTGCGCGGCGCCAGGCCCTTGGCGTGCAGCACCGCGAGGAAGCGGCGGATATCGGCAGCTTCAAGCTTCTCCAGAGATTTGCCGTCCTGTAACTTCAGGAGAAGCTGCAGCGCACGGCGATAGTTCTCGAGCGTCGCGGGCGACAGGCGGCGCTGGTGCTCGAGCGCGTCGAGGTACTCGCGCGCTAGAGCCGCGCCGTCACTCCGGCCGCGCATAGCTCGCCGATGCGTCGCAGGTAGAGCGTTCCCATTTCCGGGTAGAAGCGCTG
>JBQTJF010000329.1:0-12186 GCA_052387375.1 Betaproteobacteria bacterium | reverse complement strand
GCTCTAGACGGGCCTTTTCGCCCGGCGGGACGTGCTGGCCGCCGGCTCCGTCGGCGACGACTTCGGGGATGCCGCCGACCGGTGAAGCGACGATCGGCACGCCGGCGCTCATCGCCTCGAGCAGGCTGACCGGCATCGCCTCGTCGTACGAAGGCAGCGCGAACACCGCCGCCGCCTCGAGCAGCGCGCGCTTGCCCGAGGGGCCGACCCAGCCGGTGAAGCGCACCGCGTCGGCCGCGCCCAGGCGCTCGGCGTAGCGCGCCACGGCGATGCGCTCGCCGTCGCCGGCACACACCAGGCGCACGTCGGGCACCGCGGCGCGCACCGCCGCCACCGCCTCGAGCAGGTCGAAGATGCCCTTGGACGCCTCGAGGCGGCCGAGGAAGAGCACCAGGTTGGGCCGCGGCGCGTCGAGCGCCGGCGCCTCGATGGCCACGGGGCTCGGCACGCACAGCGCGTGCGCGTTGCGCGCCACGCTGCGCGCCCAGCCGCGCAGCGACTCGCAGGGCACCGCGACGCAGGCGGCGCGCTCGAGGAAGTAGCGCGCCGGCGCGCGGCCCGAGAGGCGCTCGAAGCCGCCGCCGTGCAGCTGCAGCACCAGCGGGCAGCGCGCCGCGAGCGCGGCGGACATGAACGCCGCATCCTGCAGGAAGCGCCGCGAGGTCGTGTGCAGGTGCACCACCAGGCGGCGATGGCGGGCAAGCCGCATTGCCAGTTCCTTGAGGGAATTCAACATCAATATGGCGTTGCGAGCGAGCCCGCCGTCGCCGTGCGTGGCCAGGTAGTCGATCGGCCAGCGCTTGAACAGGCCGTGGCTGCGGTAGGCGTCGACCACTGCGGCGATGCCCGAGCGCGTCTCGGGCGCGGCGCCGAGCATGGCGAGACGCGGATAGGGCGGGCTCTGCATGGGCGCTAGAGTCGCCGACGCCGGGTGAAGCCATCCACCACGGTGAGGTGGCCCGCTCGGTTCAAGGTATGCAGCCCGAGCAGGCCGTCGCCCGCCGGCAGCACGCGCTCGACCTGCCGTTCGGCATACTCGTGCGGGGTGAGCCGCAGCACGCGGTGCACGGCGATGCCGGCGCCGTAGCGCGGCACGCAGATCTGCGCCGGGCGGTGCAGCGCGCCGTTCCTCCAGAACAGGCGCCCCGCCGGGCGCGCGCAGCGCGCGTCCGAGCGCACCGGATTGCGGCGGTGCGGCTGCCACTCGCCGGCGAGCGCCGGCGCATGGTAGAGGTGCAGCTCGTCGTCGAACACGCGGCTCGCGCCGGGGGCGGCGTTGGCGAACAGCCACCAGCGGTCCGGGCCGCGGTGCAGCGTCGGGTCGACCAGGCGCACCCCCTCGAGCAGCGTCTTCTCCAGGCGCCAGCGGCGCGGGAAGTCGGTGCAGCGGTAGAGCTCCACCCGGCCGCGCTGCGCGCTCTCCGGGATCATGTACAGCGCGCCTTCGTGCTCGAGCAGGAACGGGTACGAGAGGTGGTAATCGCGCTCGAGCACGCGCACCGGCGCCGACCAGCGACCCTCGGCGTCGATCTCGAGCATCGAGATGTGCGCCTTGCGCGCGGCGCGCGGCAGCTCCTCGAAGAACACGTAGTAGCGGCCGCCCTTCTCGATGGCGAAGGGATCGGCCCAGTCGCGGTCCCTGGGCGGCAGGAGGCGCGTGAAGCCCGCCAGCGAAGGATTCGGCGCCGCATTTCCCAGGCTGAAGGCGAGAAACCACTGGTCGATGCCGAGCGCCTTCTCCACGCCCCGGCGCAGGATCCGCCCGCCGATCTTGAGCAAGGAAGTAGCGGAAGGGGTCGCGGCCCCCTCCCCATCAACCTTGAAGAAACGGCACTGTTCGAGCCAGGCACGCCCGGAGCGGTGCGCCTCGCGCAGCGCGCGCTCGGCGAATTCCGCCGTCTTGTAGAGCAGCTCGCCGCGGTTGCGCGCCACCGACAGCGGGTAGGTGCGCGACCAGGACTCGTAGGCGATGCGCGGCGGCGCGCCGGCCGCCAGGCGCGCGAGCAGGCGCGAGCCGGTCACCGGCTTGCCGTCGGCGACCTCGCGGAAGCCGTCGAAGCCGTAGCGCCACACGCCGAGGGCGGCGATGCCGTCGAGCGCGGCGTCGTCGAGCTCGCCCAGCGCCAGCGCGACGTCGAGGCGGAAGCGCAAGAAATCCGGGACAGACCACGTTTTCCCCTGGATGAGGACCTGGTGCGGCACGTGCGCGGGCAGCTCGAGCGGCTCGCAGGGCTCGGCGCCGAACGCCCACTGGTCGATCCTGGCGTACGCGCCGAGCAGCCCCGCGCGCGCCTGCCGGGCGGGCTCCGACAAGGCGATGACCGTCACCTCCGCGAATTCCGATCGCGCCGCGCGCGCGAGGCCCTCCACCAGCCAGCGCGGCTGCAGGCGCCCGCCGGCGAAGATGCCGACGCGCAGCTTGCGCGGCTGCGGCGAGGCGGCGAGGGCTAGAGACGCCACACGCGCATTCCGGCGCGGCGCAGCGACGGCGCGTCGAGCACCGATTTGACGTCGATGACGCAGCCGCAGCGCACGACCTTGCGCAGGAGCTGGTCCTGCGGGACCTTCAGGAAGGCCTCATGGGGAACGGCGAGGATCAGCGCGTCGGCCGCCGGCAGGTCGTCCCAGTCCTCCAGGCGCACGCCGTACTCGGCGAGCGCCTCGTCGCAGCTCGCCAGCGGGTCGTGCACGTGCGCCTCGACGCCGAACTCGGCGAGCTCGCGCAGGATGTCGGCGACCTTGGAGTTGCGGATGTCGGCGCAGTCCTCCTTGAAGGCGAGGCCGAGCACGTTGACGCGCGCGCCCTTGATGCTGCGGCCGGCGTGGATCATCTGCTGGATGGTCTTGCGCGCCACGTGCGCGCCCATGCCGTCGTTGATGCGCCGCCCGGCGAGGATCACGTCGGGGTGGTAGCCGGCGAGCTCGGCCTTGTGCGTCAGGTAGTAGGGGTCGACGCCGATGCAGTGCCCGCCCACCAGGCCGGGCCGGAAGGGCAGGAAGTTCCACTTGGTGGCGGCGGCCTTGAGCACCTCGTGCGTGTCGATGCCGAGCTTCTCGAAGATGATGGCCAGCTCGTTGACGAAGGCGATGTTCAGGTCGCGCTGCGTGTTCTCGATCACCTTCGCCGCCTCCGCGACCTTGATCGAGGGCGCGCGGTAGACGCCCGCCTTCACCACCGAGTCGTAGAGCTGCGCCACCTTCTCGAGCGTCTCCTCGTCGTCGCCGGACACCACCTTCAGGATGTTCGAGAAGCTGTGCGCCTTGTCGCCGGGATTGATCCTTTCGGGCGAGTAGCCGACGTGGAAGTCCTGCCGCCAGCGCATGCCCGAATGCTTCTCGAGCAGCGGCACGCACACCTCCTCGGTGGCGCCCGGGTACACCGTCGACTCGAAGATCACGGTGGCGCCGGGCTTCAGGTAGCGCCCGACGGTCTCGCTCGCCGAGGCGAGCGGCGCGAGGTCGGGCTGGCGCGCGGCGTTGATCGGCGTGGGCACGGCGACGATGACGAAGTCGGCCTCGCCGAGCTCCGCCGGGTAGGCGGTGGCGCGCAGGTGGCGCGCCTCGCGCAGCTCGGCGCCCGAGACCTCGCCGGTGGCGTCGACGCCGCGGCGCAGGCCCTCGATGCGCCGGCGCGAGAGGTCGTAGCCGACGGTGGGCCGCTCGCGCCCGAAGGCGACGGCGACCGGCAGCCCGACGTAGCCCAGCCCGACCACGGCGACGGTCGGCACGGCGACCTGCGACACGACAGGTTTTTCTTCCTTGAGAAGAACCTCAGGCATTGGCCGTCTCCAGCATCTGTTCGGCGTACCAGTCGATGGTGTGCTTGAGGCCCTGGGCGATGCGCACCTGCGGGCGGTAGCCGAGCAGCCGCTCGGCCTTGGCGATGTCGGCGCGCGAGAACGGCAGGTCGCCCGGGCGCGGCTCGCGGTGCACCGCGCGCACCGTGCGCAGGTGCGGCAGGCGCGGCGCAAGCGCGGCGCGGATCATCTCGAACAGCTCGTTGAGCGAGGTCTGCTCGCCGAGCGCGACGTTGTAGACCTGGTCGAGCGCCTCGCCCGGCTCGACCGTGGCGGCGAGCAGGTTCGCCTGCACCACGTTGTCGATGTGGCAGAAGTCGCGCGCCTGGCGGCCGTCGCCGTTCACGTAGGCGGTCTGGTTCCTGAGCAGCGCGCCGGTCCAGGCCGGGATCACCGCCGCGTATACGCTCTCGGGGTCCTGGCGCGGCCCGAACACGTTGAAGTAGCGCAGCCCGATCGAGGAGAAGCCGTAGCAGCGCGCGAACACGCCGGCGTAGAGCTCGTCGATGTGCTTGGACAGGCCGTAGGGCGAGGCGGCGGCGCCGATGCTCTCCTCGCGCTTGGGCAGCACCGGGTGGTCGCCGTACACCGCGCTCGAGCTGGCGTAGACGAAGCGCGCCACGCCGGCGTCGCGCGCGGCGAGCGCCATGTTGACGAAGCCGGTGACGTTGGCCGCGTGCGTGGCGAGCGGGTCGTCGATCGAGCGCGGCACGCTGCCGAGCGCGGCCTGGTGCAGCACCACCGCCGCGCCGGCGCAGGCGGCGCGGCAGGCCTCGAGGGAGCGGATGTCGCCCTCGATGAAGCGGAAGCCGCGCAGGCGCGCCTCGCCCGCGGCGCGCGCGAGCAGCTCGAGGTTCTCGCGCTTGCCGGTGGCGAAGTTGTCCATGCCGACCACCGGCTGGCCCAGGCGCAGCAGGGCCTCGGCGAGGTGCGAGCCGATGAAGCCCGCCGCGCCGGTGACGAGCCAGGTGCGCGGCCGGGCCCTAATACGCTGCTGCGCGTCTTCGTAGGTCCTCACGTCTGCTCCTCCTCGCATCGAGTTCCAGGAAAGTCGTTTCGTAGCGCTCGACCATGGCGCGCTCCGAGAAGCGCGCCTCGACCGTGGCGCGCGCCGCCGCGCCCAACGCCTCGCGCGCCGCCGGGGCGGCGAGCGCGGCCAGCCGCTCGACGAGCGCGGCGGTGTCGCCGACGGGAAAGAGCGCGCCGTCGCGACCGCTCGCGATCATGTCCGCGGCGCCGCCGATCTCGGCGTGCACCACCGGCCGCGCCAGCGCCATGGCCTCCAGCGCCGCCAGCGAGAAAGTCTCGACGGCCGTGCTGCACAGCGCCATCGCGTCGCATGCGCCGATGAGCGGACGCACGTCCTGCTGGTAGCCGGTGACGAGCACCTCGGCGGCGAGGCCGAGGGCGCGGGCGCGCGCTTCGACCGCGGCGCGCATCGGACCGTCGCCGATGAGCAGCGCCCTGGCGCGGATGCCGCGCGCGCGCAGGCGCGCCAGCGCCTCGACCAGCTGCAGGTGGTTCTTCTCCGGGCGCAGCACGGCGCACATGCCGACCACGAAGTCCGCTTCCGCCAGGCCGAGCACGCGGCGCAGCGTGGCCCGCTCGGCGGCCGGGCGCGGCCGCCAGTGCTCGAGGTCGACGCCGTTGTAGATCACCTCGTCGCGGCGCGCGCGCAGGCGCCGGGCGTTCCAGTAGCGCCGCTGCGCGTCGCAGACGAACACCAGGCAGTCCGCGCCGCGGAAGAACGGCCGGTAATAGAGCATCTGCAGCCATTCCTTGGCGCTCGCCGGCACGGTGGTGTGGAAGGTGGCGAGAAGCGGCGCGTCCGCTCCCGCGCGCCGGCGCGCGAGCGAGGCGTAGAGGAGCGCGTACTGGTTCGCCGCAAGGATGATGGAGAAACGGTGTTGATGAAGAAGGCTTGCCAGTCTGCCGATGGCCCGAAGGTCCATGTACTTCCGCGCCTGGAGGCACTGCACGCTGGCCGCGCCGGTGAGCCGCGCGAGCTGGCTCGGGTCGTCGCGCACGTAGGCGGCGTGGCACTCGTGGCCGCGCTCGGCCAGGCGGTTGACGAGGGTGATGGTGTGGCGCTCGGCGCCGCCGTGCACGAGCGACCCGGTAAGGAAGAGGGCCTTCACCGGCGCAGCCAGAGGACCGGCAGCCCGTACACCGCGGCGAGCACCACGGCGCCCGCGGCGAGGCGCGGCAGGGGCGCGGCGGAGAGCTCTCCGGCGGCGAGCCAGGCGGCGAGCGCCGCGGCGGCGGCGAGCACGAGCAGGCCGCCGAGCCAGCGCCAGTCCTGGAGGCGGCGCAGCGAGACGCCGGTGAGCCGCGCGATGCGCCGCAGGGTGAGCGCGCGGTCGAGGTAGATCGCCGCCACGCTGCCCGCCGCCGCCCCGGCGAGGCCGAGCCCGTGCGCGCCGGCCCAGCTCGCCGCCGCCGAGGCGGCGAGCAGCAGCGCCCCCAGGCGCACGGCGAACGGTCCCTGGCGCAGCAGCAGGATGACGCTGCCCACCTCGATGACGAGCGCCGCCATGCCGACGATGTACACGCGCATGGCCGGCGCCGCCTCGACGTAGGCGGCGGTGTAGACGAAGGCGACGATGTCCTCGGCGAAGGCGAAGGCGAAGGCGAGCAGCGGGAAGAGCGCCTTCGCCACCATGACGTTGGCGCGCGCGTTCATGTCCATCATGCCGCGCAGGTCGCCGCCGGCGTGCATGCGGCTCATGCTGGGCAGGAAGGCTTCCAGCACGGCGTGGCGGAACACCGACACCACCTGCGTGACGATGGCGGCGATGGAGAAAGCGGCGAAGCTGGTGATCGCGAACAGCGTCGCCGCCACCCACTGATCGGCCTGCGCGCGCAGGTTGAAGAGCGCGCTCGACACGCCGAAGGGCGCGGCATGGCGGAAGTGCTCGGAGAACGCCGCGCGCTCGAGCCAGGGCCGGCCCAGGCCGTGCTGGCGGCACACGTAGGCGAGGAGCAGGACGAGCTTCGCCGCCGCGGTGGCGAGCAGGAGCCAGAGCACCACCTCCAGGTCGGCGGTGAGCCAGGCGCCCGCGCCCACCAGCGCCGCGCGCAGGACCGAGATGCTGAGCGTGGCGGCGGCCTGCCAGCCGATCTGCTCGTCGATCGTCGGCAGGTAGTCGAGCAGCACCGCGAGCACCCACAGGCCGACGAACGCGGGCACGAGCGCGCCGTAGCCCTCGAGCGGCCGCACCGCCGCAGGCAGGAGCGGGTTCCAGGAGCTCAGCGCCAGCCCGCACAGCAGCCCGGCCGCGGCGAGGTAGAGCATGGTGTGGTGCACGAAGAGGCGCCTGCGGCGCGGCTCGGAGCGCGGCAGGAAGAAGTACAGCGAGCCGGTCATGTTGAGCGTGGCGAACGCCATCACCGTCCCCACGGCGAGCCACAGCAGCCGGTATTCGCCGAAGGTGGCCGCGTCGAGGCAGCGCACCAGCACCACCGGCAGCAGGAACTGCAGCGCGTGGTCGAAGGCCTTCACCGCGCCGAGCGAGAGCGCGCGCTTCTTCAGGCCCTGGGCGGCGATGGTCCTGGCGGCGGCGGTCACGACCTTGACCCCCTGACGAGGGGGTCGTGAGCCGAAGGCGAACGGGGGGTTTGGTTACCAGGGTTGGAAACCGGGGCGGCATGGCCAAAAATGTTCCCGATCGGGAACATTTCGAAGACCCACCCCCCGCTCGCCCTCATGCGGTGATCTCCCGGAAGAGGCGCCCGTAGCGCTCGAGCACCTCCTCCGGCGAATGGTTCTTTTCGAAGTACTCGCGCGCCGCGCGCGAGGCGGCGCGCCAGGCCGCGTCGTCGAAGAGCCGCTCGACCTCGGCGGCGAGCGCCGGCAGGCCGGCGGCGAAGCGGTTCGCCCCGGCGTGCACGGTGCCCACGGTCGGCACGCCGCGCGCCCAGGCCTGCAGGAAGGTGTTGGGCATGCCTTCGTACTCGGAGGTGTTCACCAGCACGCGCGCGCGGTCGAACCACGGCTCGACGGCGGCGAGCGGCAGGAAGCCGGTGAACTCGAGGTTGGGCAGCCCCCGCGCGCGGCTGCGGATGCGCTCGTAGTACGCCGACGCGCCGGCGCGCGCGCCGCCGATGACGACGAAGCGCCGGTGCGGCAGGCGCGCGGCGAGCTCGAGAAAGAGCTCGGCGCGCTTGTTCTCCTGCATCATGCCGACCCAGAGCACGCGATCGGCCGCCGCGCTGGCGCGCGTCGCCGGCGCCACGTAGCAGCTCGGGATCACCACCGCGTCGCGACCGTAGTTGGCGAGGCAGCTGGCGCGCTGCCCCTCGTTCTGCGCCACGATCGCGTCGACCGCGCCCAGGCCGCGGCGGTAGAGCCAGCGGTCGCGCGCGTAGCGCACCTGGTCGGCGATCTCGGGAGCGAAGTCCCGGTCGGAGGCGCCGGCGTACACCGAGCCCCGGCCGTGCCGCCGGCAGAACTCGGCCAGCACGCCGAGCCACATCGAGCAGGCGCGGTAGTAGTAGATGTCGGCGTCGGCCGCGCGCAGCGCCCGCCACATCGAGGTCAGGCGCGGATGCAGGAAGCGCAGCACCGGCAGCCCGGCGTCGCGGCGGAACGCCTTGTGCACCGTCACGCCGCCCGGCGCGGCGCGGCTGGGCTGGCCGTGGTCGAGGCAGATCATCGAGACGCGGTAGCCGTTCGCGGCGAACAGGCGCGCGAGGATCGCCTGCTGCACCTCGGCGCCGCCGATCTCCTGGATGCGCGCGTCGCCGGAGAGCGCCGGCCAGGCGTGCGGCGCCACGAAGCACAGGGACAGCGCCCGCCCCGGGCGGCCCTCGGTCGCGGCCGCCCCGCGCGCCTGCGCCTGCGGGAGCATCAGCCGGCCGGTTTCCGGGCGGCCACCCCGTACATCATGCCTATGGCGAGCCACAGGTAGGCGAACTCCGACTCGGGGCGCAGGCTGCTGCCGGCCATGCCGGTGACGAGGAAGCAGACCAGCGCGGCCGCGCCGCCCTGGAAGAAGCCGCGCATCTCCGGGCTCAGCCAGGCGTTGCTGCCCAGGGCGCGGAAGCCCCGCCAGACGCTCCAGTAGAAGGCGAGGATCAGCGCCAGGCCGGCGAGGCCCATGTCGAGCAGCGTCTCGAGGTAGGCGTTGTGCGGATGCGAGACCGGCAGCATCGAGCCGGCGGTCATCGGCAGCGACCAGGTGGTCGACAGCAGCCCCGAGCCCCACACCGGGCTGTGCAGCAGCGTCGGCAGCAGCGGCAGCCAGATGCCCTCGATGCGGCCGGCGCTGATCTCGTCGGGGTCGCCGCTGTCGAAGCCCAGCGTGATGCGGCTGATGACGTAGCCCGGCGCGAAGCTGGCGCAGATGGCGAAGGCGAGCACCGCGAGGCCGAGCGTCTTCAGGTTGAACTTCCAGGCGAGGAACAGCAGGTTGACGAGCAGGAAGCCGGCGAAGGCGCCGCGCGAGAAGGTGAGCAGCAGCGCGATGGAGAGCACCCCCAGCGTGAGGAAGAGGAAGAGCTTGGGCCCCGGGCGCCTGGTCTCCCACCAGGGGAAGAGCAGCAGCGCGTAGGCGACCGCGAAGAGGCGCCCGAGGTCGTTCGCGTGCAGGCCGATCTCGGTGAAGAACTCGCGCGAGGCGGCCGAGGCGAGCGTGCCGAGCTTCACCCCGGAGGCGACCACGAAGCCGATCTCGAGCGCGGCGATCAGCCACACCGAGACGGCGATCGGCACGATGAAGCGCTCGGGCTTCTGCGAGGTCGCGGCGGCGGCGCCGAGCAGCAGCGCCAGCACCACGATCAGCATCGGCTTGACCAGCAGGTCGCGCAGGTAGCCGGCCGCGTTGTCGAAGTGCAGGACCTCGCCCTCGAAGAAATACGGCGCGATCTCGCCCACGTGCGTCGCGCCGAAGCCGGCGGCGATCGCGATCGGCACCACGTACAGCCATACCAGCGGGCGCGGCGCAAAGCGCCCCGGGTGCTGCACGCGGCCGTGCGCGAAGTACGAGGCGAGCGTGGCGGCGAGCACCAGGTTCTGCGGGTTGAGCCCGGTGACGCCCATCAGCGCGTGCGGGAAGACGCTGGAATCCTGCAGCGGCAGGATCGCCACCAGCGCGACCACGCCGATGCGGAAGTCGTACATCACCGCGATGCACAGCGCGAGCGCCATGGTGATGTAGAGCGCCTGCAGCTCGCCCAGCGCGAGCGAGACGCCGGAGGCGGCGGCGAAGGCGAGCAGGCCCAGGGCCACCAGCACCCACAGGTAGCGGCTGCCCGGCTCCCTCAGGTACGTCGTCGTTGCAGCGGTCATCTCAGGGCCCTCCCGGCGCCACGAACTGCTTGAACATCGCGAGCGGCGCCACGCCGACGGCGGGCCGGGCGAAGGCCACCGCCGCCGCCACCAGCAGCACCAGCGCGGCGGCGAGCGCCTTGCGGTTCGGCGGCCGCCGCACTCTCAGAACGCGTTGACCAGCGTGCCGACGATGCGCGCGCTCGCGTCGGAGAGATCGCGCACCGCGCGCTCGGTATCGGCCAGGCGCGACACGTCCTTGCGCGACACGAGCAGGGCGTCGCCGGCGCGGAAGGTGATGCACTGCGCATCGGCGTACTCCACCACCGGCGGCGTGTCGATGAGGATGGTGTCGTACTCGGCCTGCGCCTTGCCGAGCAGCGCCGCGAAGCTGCCGCGCGACAGCAGCTCGAGCGGGTTGGGCGGCAGCGGGCCCGCCGGCAGCACCGCGAGGCCGGTGAGCCCGGCGACCGGTGCCGCCGCCGACAGGTCGGCGCGGCCCGAGAGGATCGAGGACAGGCCGAAGCGGTCGGGGACGTTGAAGATGCTCTGCTGGCGCGGCGCGCGGAAGTCGGCGTCGATGAGCAGCGTCCTCTGGCCGAGCTGCGAGAACACCACCGCCAGGTTGGCGGCGATGAAGCTGCGCCCTTCGCGCGCGCAGGGGCTGGTGATGGCGAGCGTGCGGCGGTTGGCCGCCGGGTCGTACCAGCGGATGAGCAGCTGCGTGCGCACGCCGCGCAGCTCCTCGACCACCGGGTGGAACGGGTCCCAGGCGGCGACCAGCTCCTTGCCCACGCCGTCGGGCCCGCTCACCAGGTAGGGGAACTCGTACTGCTTGGCGAGCGCCTGGCGCAGGTCGGTGTCGGTGATCAGGTTCAGCTCGATCGCCGCCTCGCCGAAGCGCCAGCCCAGCTCGCGCTGGCGCTTGAGCACCTGCTCGGCGTCGGAGGCGGTGAGCTTGCCCTCGTCCATCAGGATGGCGCCGAGGTGCCGGCCCGCGGTCATCCCGGGGCCGCGGGGCGCGGCTTCGATCGGCAGCACGTTGTCAGTCGGTTTGGCTAGCATGTCGGTCACCACGGTTGGGGCAGGGCGCGGGCGGCGCGCATGGGCGCCGGGAGCAGCCTGCCGCCCGAGGGCTGCCACCGGTAAAGACGGCCGAGCGAGGGCACGGCGTGGCGCGACTCGAGGTCGCCGCGCGAGCGCACGCGCCGGTCGAGCGTCTCGAGCACGTACACCACGCCGGCGGCGAGCATCGCGCCGACCAGCACCGAGAGGATCGAGATCAGGCCGACCTTCGGGTGCGTGTGCTCGACCGGCTCGATCGCCGGGGTGAGCAGCGCCACGTTGGTCTGCGTGGCGCGGCTGTCGATGGCGTTGGTCTGGTAGCGCACCAGCGCGGCGTCGTAGGCGCGCTGCGCGTTCTCGACGTCGCGCGTCATCACCGCCAGGTCGGCCTGGTAGTCGCGCATCGCCAGGATGCGCTGCTCCTGCGCCTGCATGGCCTGCTGCAGCTCCTTCTCGCGCAGGCGGCTCTGCTGCACCGCGTTGCCCAGGCCCGCGACCAGCTTCTTCATCTCCGTGGCGAGCTTCTCGCGCAGGCCCTGCACCTCGGCCGAGGTGCGCTGGTAGGCGGGATGGTTGGGCCCCAGCACCGCGCTCGACTCCTCGAGCCGCGCCTCGGCGCGCCCGAGGTCCCCGCGCACGCCGTTGATGTAGGTGTCGGCGAGCACCGCGGGGATCGCGTCGGGCCCCGCGCCGCGCTCGAGCACCTCGGCGGCCTGCTGGGGGCGGCTCGCCGCCTGGTTGGGGGGGTGGCGCGCCGCGAGCAGCGGGCGGGTGAGCTCGGCGAGGCGCGCCGACTCGACGTCGAGGCGATCGCCGGTGCCGACGATGCCCTTCTGCGTCTGGAAGCCGGTGAGCTTGCCCTGCGCCTGGTTCACCTGCACGCGCAGGCCCTTGAGCTGCTCCTGGAACCAGGCCGCGGCCTCGCGCGAGGGCTCGGTGCGCAGCTCGAGGGCGATGTCGAGGTAGGCCTTGGCGAAGCCGTTGGCCACGTCGGCGGCCATGCGCGGGCTGTTCGCCGAGAAGATGATGGTGACGATGTTGCTCGCCGAGGTGTCG
>JBQTJF010000328.1:0-16361 GCA_052387375.1 Betaproteobacteria bacterium | reverse complement strand
CGCGCCGACCAGGCACAGGATCGGCGCCTTCATCTTGTCGACGCGCGTCTGCACCGCCAGGTACTCGACGATGCGCTCCTTCACCTTCTCCAGGCCGTAGTGGTCCTTGTCGAGGATCTCCTGCGCCGCCTTGATGTCCTTGGAGATCTTCGACTTCTTCTTCCAGGGCAGGTTGACGATGGTCTCGATGTAGTTGCGCACCACCGTCGCCTCCGCGGACATCGGCGACATGAGCTTGAGCTTCTTCAGCTCCGACTCGGCCTTCTTGCGCGCGTCCTTGGGCATGTGCGCGCGGCGGATGCGCTTCTCCATCTCCTCGAGGTCGGCGCCCTCCTCGCCCTCGCCGAGCTCCTTCTGGATCGCCTTCACCTGCTCGTTCAGGTAGTACTCGCGCTGGCTCTTCTCCATCTGCCGCTTGACGCGGCCGCGGATGCGCTTCTCGACCTGCAGGATGTCGATCTCGGTCTCGAGCTGCGAGAGCAGGTGCTCGAGGCGGCCCTTCACGTCGAACATCTCCAGCACCTGCTGCTTCTGCTCGAGCTTGAGCGGCAGGTGCGCGGCAACCGTATCCGCGAGCCTGCCGGCTTCATCAATTCCAGATAAAGACGTAAGAATTTCCGGCGGGATCTTCTTGTTGAGCTTGACGTACTGGTCGAACGCCGAGAGCAGCGCGCGGCGCATCGCCTCGACCTCCGGCGCCGGCGCCGCTTCGGGCGGGATCGCCGAGGCCTCCGCGATCCAGTGGCTGCGCACGTCGATCACTTCGCGGATGCGCGCCCGCGTGCCGCCTTCCACCAGCACCTTCACCGTGCCGTCGGGCAGCTTCAGCATCTGCAGGATGTTGGACACGCAGCCGATCGAATACATGTCCTGCGGGCCGGGGTCGTCCTTCGCCGCGGACTTCTGCGCCACCAGCAGGATCGATTTCCCTGCTTCCATCGCGGTCTCCATCGCCTTGATGGACTTCGGCCGCCCGACGAACAGCGGGATCACCATGTGCGGGAAGACCACCACGTCGCGCAGCGGCAGAAGCGGGTACTGGACGATGTCGGCGCCGGGGAGCGTTTCGGACATTTAGATTAGCCTCTTCAAGGGGTTGGAGCAGCTACGGCAGCCGCGGGTTCCCCAGGAAAATCAATGCGTCAGAGCGTACACGCAACCGGTGCACGCTGCAACGCGGAAAACGTTACGAAAGGTTCTTTCTGAACGTTTAGCGGCCCGAAGGGCCGCAGCGTGGTTCTTTCTACCCGGAGCTACCGGCAACCTTGTGCTGCTCGGAGTAGATGAGCAGCGGCTTGCCGTCGGCGGAGATCATCTGTTCGTCGACCACCACCTTGCTCACGTTCTCGAGCGTCGGCAGCTCGTACATGGTGTCGAGGAGGACGGTTTCAAGGATCGAGCGCAGGCCGCGCGCGCCGGTCTTGCGCGCCAGCGCGCGCTTGGCCACCGCGCCGAGCGCGCCGGTACGGATCTCGAGCTCCACGCCCTCCATGTGAAAGAGGCGCTGGTACTGCTTGATCAGCGCGTTCTTCGGCTCGGTGAGGATCTGGATGAGCGCGTGCTCGTCGAGCTCCTCGAGCGTCGCCAGCACCGGCAGCCGGCCGACGAATTCCGGGATCAGGCCGTACTTGATCAGGTCCTCGGGTTCGACGTTCTTCAGCAGGTCGTAGGTGGCCTTGGAGTTCTTCGGGCTGCGCACCTCGGCGCCGAAGCCGATGCCGGTCTTCTCGGTGCGGTTGCGCACGATCTTCTCCAGCCCGTCGAAGGCGCCGCCGCAGATGAACAGGATGTTGGTGGTGTCGACCTGGACGAAGTCCTGGTTGGGGTGCTTGCGCCCGCCCTGCGGCGGCACGGAGGCAATCGTGCCTTCGACCAGTTTGAGTAAAGCTTGTTGCACCCCTTCGCCCGACACGTCACGGGTGATGGAAGGGTTGTCGGACTTGCGCGAGATCTTGTCGATCTCGTCGATGTAGACGATGCCGCGCTTCGCCTTGTCGACGTCGTAGTCGCAGTTCTGCAGGAGCTTCTGGATGATGTTCTCGACGTCCTCGCCGACATAGCCCGCTTCGGTCAGGGTCGTGGCGTCGGCGATGACGAAAGGAACGTTCAACAGCCGCGCCAACGTTTGCGCGAGCAGCGTCTTGCCGGAGCCGGTCGGGCCGATCAGCAGGATGTTCGACTTGGCGAGCTCGACTTCGTCGTTCTTGGAGAGGTGCTTGAGCCGCTTGTAGTGGTTGTAGACCGCGACCGAGAGGATCTTCTTCGCCAGGTCCTGGCCGATCACGTACTGGTCGAGGATGTTGCGGATGTCGCGCGGGGTCGGCAGGTCGGACTTGGCGCCCTTGCCGCCCTTATCGGTGGCGGTCTCCTCGCGGATGATGTCGTTGCACAGCTCGATGCACTCGTCGCAGATGAAGACCGAGGGTCCCGCGATCAGCTTCCGCACCTCGTGCTGGCTCTTGCCGCAGAACGAGCAGTAGAGAAGCTTTTCCCCCGACGACGACTTTTCCGACACTTACGCGTTCTCCCTGGAGGACAGGACTTTGTCCGCTATCCCGTACTTTACCGCGTCTTCGGCGCCCATGAAAAAGTCGCGCTCGGTGTCGCGCTGGATCACCTCGATCGGCTGCCGGCTGTGCTTGGCGAGGATCTCGTTGAGGCGGGCGCGCAGGTAGAGGATCTCCTTGGCGTGGATCTCGACGTCGGAGGCCTGGCCCTGGAAGCCGCCCATCGGCTGGTGGATCATGACGCGGGAATTCGGCAGGCAGAAGCGCTTGCCGGCGTCCCCGGCGGCGAGCAGCAGCGCCCCCATGCTGGCCGCCTGGCCGACGCACAGCGTCGACACGTCGGGCTTGATGAACTGCATGGTGTCGTAGACCGCCAGGCCGGCCGAGACCGAGCCGCCAGGCGAGTTGATGTAGAAGAAGATGTCCTTGTCGGGGTTCTCCGACTCGAGGAACAGCAGCTGCGCGACGATCAGGTTGGCGGTGATCTCGGTCACCGGGCCGACCAGGAAGACGACCCGTTCCTTCAGCAGCCGGGAATAGATGTCGTAGGCGCGCTCGCCGCGCCCGGACTGCTCGATGACCATCGGGATCAGCCCGAGGTCTTTCACTTCATTGGGGTTTTTCTCCCAGTTCACGCGTTGCTGCCCATCAGTTCATCGAAGGAAAGGTCTTTGTCGGCGACCTTGGCCTTCGACAGGACCCATTTGACGACATTCGCTTCCAGCGCCACGCCTTCCATCTCCGACAGCCGCTGCGGCTGCATGTAGAACCATTTTACTACCTCGGCGGGGCTCTCGTAGCTTTGCGCCTCCTGCTCGATCAGCGCGCGCACTTCCGCGGCCTTCGGCGCCAGATTTTCCGCGTCCCGCAGCCGGGCGAGGAACAGGCCCCGGGCGACGCGGCGCCTCGCCGTGTCCTCGAAATGCTTCGGGTCGAGCGGCACCTGCTCGGGCTTGACCCCGCGCGACTGCAGGTCGGCGCTGGCGCGCTCGACCAGGCTCTGCGCCTCCATCTCGACCAGCGACTTCGGCAGCTCGAGCGGCGTGGCGTCGAGCAGCGCCTGCAAGGCCTGCGCCTTGACGCGCCCCTCGATGCGCTTGGCCACCTCGCGCTCGACGTTGCCGCGCACCTCGGCGCGCATCTTCGCCACGTCGCCGTCGGCGACGCCGAGCGACTTGGCGAACTCGGCGTCGGGCGCCGGAAGCTGTGGCTGCTCGATCTTCGCAACCTTGAGCTGGAAAGAAGCGGCTTTGCCGGCCACCGCCTTGTCGTGGTAATCGTCCGGGAACTTCAGCTCGAAGCGCTTCTCCTCGCCTTCGGCCACGCCGCGCGCGGCGGCGTCGAACTCCGGCAGCATGCGGCCTTCGCCCAGCATGAACACGAAGCTCTGCGCGCTGCCGCCCTCGAAGGGCTGGCCGTCGATCGTGCCCTGGAAGTCCATCGTGAGCCGGTCGCCGTCCTGCGCCGGCCGGCCCGCGGGAACGAACCGGGTGCGCTGCTTGCGCAGGACCTCGATGGTCTTGTCGACCGCCGCGTCGTCGACGCCGACGCGCGGCCGCTCGATCGAGGCCGACGCGAGGTCGCCGACCTTCACCTCGGGATAGATCTCGAAGGTGGCGCTGAACTCCGAATCGCCCTTCTTCTCGATGCGCGGGTAGCCGGCGACCTTGAGGTTCGCCTCGCGCACCGCGTCGGTGAACGCCTTCTGCACCGTGTCGCTCAGCACTTCCGAGCGCACCTGCGGACCGTAGGTCTGCGCCACCAGCTTGAGCGGCACCTTGCCGGGCCGAAATCCCGGCATCCTCACGTTGCGCGCCAGCTTCTTCAGCCGCTCGTCGACCTGCCGCTCGATGTCGTCGGCGGGCACGCTCATCGACACGCGCCGCTCGAGCGCGCTCAGGGTTTCCACGTTAGCCATTCCCGGATCTTAAATTGGTGCGAGGGATGGGACTCGGACCCATATGCCTTGCGGCGCCAGCTCCTAAGGCTGGTGCGTCTACCAATTCCGCCACCCTCGCCAAAAAAGGATTCAAAAAACAACGTATTATACCTGCGCGTGTCAGTCGGCCATTACGAGAACTTCCCGGTCGCGTCCTTGCTGCTGCCCGCCAAGTTACGCGAGCCGATCTCGGTCATCTATCGCTTCGCGCGCAGCGCCGACGACTTCGCCGATGAGGGCGACGACCCGGCGTCCGCCCGGCTGGCGAAGCTCGACAACTACAGATCAAAGTTACTTGAGATTTCCCGTACCGGGGATTCTGCAGATCCGCTTTTCCGCGACGTGGCGCGACTCATCCGCGAGCATTCCCTTCCGCCTCCGCTATTTGCCGACCTGCTGGACGCGTTCTCGCAGGACGTGACGAAAAAGCGCTACGCGAACTTCGCCGAGCTGCTCGACTATTGCCGCCGCTCCGCCGATCCGGTGGGGCGGCTCCTGCTGCACCTGTTCAAACGAACGACTGACTCAGAGCTGGCGCAATCCGACGCCATCTGCTCGGCGCTGCAGCTCGTCAACTTCTGGCAGGACGTCGAGCTCGATTACGCCAAGGGCCGCATCTACCTGCCGCAGGACGAGCTGGCGGCGCACGGCGTCGGCGAGGGGCACCTGGCCGGGAAGATCTGCGATGGCCCCTGGCGGGCATTGATGAAGTTCGAAGTGGAAAGAACCCGGCATCTCCTTCTCGCCGGTGCGCCCCTGGGCCGCTCGCTCCCCGGCCGCGTCGGGCTGGAGATCCGCGCCACCGTGCAGGGCGGGCTGCGCATCCTGGAGAAGATCGAGCGCGCCGGCTACGACGTCTTCCGCCGCCGCCCCGTGCTGCGCGCGCTCGATTGGCCGCTGATGCTCGCCAGAGCCGTATGAAATCAGTATGAAATCGGTGAAATCGGGGACAGACCGCGTTTTCCAAGACATACCGGGGCTGGAAAGGCAGCCCGGGAATCCGCTTTGTGTCCCGATCGGGACACACCCGGAAAACGTGGTCTGTCCCTGTTTTTCGGTTGCGCGATGAGCCCCGACGAGTACTGCCAGCAGAAGGCGGCGGCGAGCGGCTCGAGTTTCTACTACTCGTTTCTTTTCCTGCCGCCCGAGCGCCGGCGCGCGATCACGGCGCTATACGCCTTCTGCCGCGAAGTCGACGACGCGGTCGACGAGGCGAGCGAGACGCAGCGCGCCGCGGTGAAGCTCGCCTGGTGGCGCGCCGAGGTCGCCAACCTCTTCGCCGGCAAGCCGCAGCATCCGGTGAGCCGCGCGCTCGAGCCTTTCAAGGATGCTTTCTCCATCAGCGAAAAGCGGCTCAACGAGATCATCGACGGCATGGAGATGGACCTCACGCAGACGCGCTACCTCGACTGGGCGGGCCTCGAGCGCTACTGCTACCACGTCGCCGGCGTGGTCGGCATCCTCGCCGCCGGCATCTTCGGCTACCGCGATGCGCGCACGCTCGACTACGCGCGCGAGCTCGGCATCGCCTTCCAGCTCACCAACATCATCCGCGACGTCGGCGAGGACGCGCGCAAGAACCGCATCTACCTGCCGATGCAGGACCTGAAGGCGCACGCGGTCCCCGCCGCCGACATCCTGCAGGCGCGCGAGTCGGACGCCTTCCGCAGCCTGATGCGCTTCGAGGCGCAGCGCGCCAAGGAGCATTATGCGCGCGCCCTGCGGGCGCTTCCCGCCGCCGACCGCAAGGCGCAGCGCCCCGGGCTGATCATGGCGGCGATCTACCGCGCCCTGCTCGAGGAGATCGAGCGCGACGGCTTCCGGGTGCTGAAGCAGAAGACCTCGCTCACGCCGCTGCGCAAGTTTTTCATCGCCTGGAAGACGTGGCTCGCCGCATAGCCGTCGTCGGCGCGGGCTACGCCGGCATGGCGGCGGCGGTGACGCTCGCGGCGCGCGGCGTGCCGGTGACGGTGTTCGAGTCGGGGCAGGTTCCCGGCGGGCGCGCGCGGCGCGTGCTCGCGCAGGGCACCGAGCTCGACAACGGCCAGCACATCCTGGTCGGCGCTTTCGCGACGCTCTTTTCCCTGATGCGCAGCGTCGGCGTGCCCGGCGACGCGCTGCTGCGGCTGCCGCTCGAGATCCGCTACCCCGGCAGGTTTCAGCTGCGCGCGCTCTGGCTGCCGATGCCGCTCGGCCTCGGCCTCGGCCTGCTCGCCGCGCGCGGCGTGCCGCTTGCCGAAAGAATGGCAGCGGTGAAGTTCGTCTCCGCTTTGCGCGCGAAGAAATTCATGCTGGACGAAGATGTTCCGGTCGACCAGCTTCTTCGCCAGCACCACCAGGACGGCGCCATCGGGCATTACCTATGGCGGCCGCTCTGTGTTTCGGCGCTCAACACCCCGAGCGGCCAGGCTTCTGCGAATCGTTTCGTCAGAATTCTGAGAGATACCCTGGCGGGCGCGGCCGACGGCGCCGACCTTCTCCTGCCGCGCGTCGATCTCTCGCGGCTCTTCCCCGAGCCCGCTGCCGAATTCGTCAGGAGCAAGGGTGGCGAGCTGCGCTTCCGGGAAACCGTGCGCGACCTGCAAGCCCTTAAAGAAGGCTTCGACGGCGTCATCGTTGCCGTCGGGCCGCATCAGCTGAAGAGCCTCCTGCCCGGGCTCGAGCTCGACTACACCTATCAGCCGATCTACACCTGCTACCTCCAGTATCCCGAGGCGGTGAAGCTCCCCTTCCCCATGCTCGGCCTCTCCGACGGCCTCGTGCAGTGGGTGTTCGACCGCGGCGCGCTGCTCGGCGAGCGCGGCCGGCTCGTCTGCGTCATCAGCGCCCAGGGCGACCATCAGCAGATGACCCTCGACGAGGTGGCCGCGCGCTGCCACCAGGAGCTGAAAGGGGTAGTGAAGAATCTTCCGAGACCGTCCTGGACCCGCGTGATCGCCGAGAAGCGAGCCACGGTTACCTCGGTAGTCGGCATTAAGGCACCGCCGACGCGCGTCGACGGCGTGCTGCTCGCAGGCGACTACACCGATCCGGACTACCCGCCGACCCTAGAAGCGGCTGTAAGGAGCGGTGTGCGAGCAGCTCACTTATCATTGAACTTGTGAGTGGGACTTTGTTGCTGCGAAACCCGCGCTTGCCCGAGTTGGGCGCGGTAGAGGTCGAAGCATTGGCCGATACGGGCGCGGTCCATCTCTGCATTCCCGAGCACATCCGCGTTCGGCTGCAGCTTGCTGCGATCGCCGACAAGGAGGTGACGCTAGCCGACGGCTCAACGCGCCTGGTGCCCTACGTCGGACCGATTGAGATCCGCTTCAAGAATCGCGTGGGCTTTGCAGGGGCGCTCGTCATCGGCGACCAGGTATTGATGGGCGCGATTCCGATGGAGGACATGGACTTGGTCGTCGTTCCTCGCACGCGCAGCCTGGACGTCAACCCGCGCAGCCCCGACATCGGCACGACGATTGTCAAGCAAATCGGGCCCTAACCCGAATGGCACTTACTTAGGGGTAAGTAGCTGATGTGATGTAAAGAAGCTGGCTCGAGTCGAGTGATAAGGTGGAAGTTACGACACAACCATCCATCACCCGAGGAGCCAGCCAGAATGCATCCTAATCCCAGCGCGCAAGCACGGCAACGACGCGTTCGCCACCATGCCCGCAACAGCGACTCCTATGCGTTTTTCAACCTGCTGACGGGTCCTGAATTGTTCGACCAGGTCGAGTCGCTGCTGCCGCCGCATCGGGAACGGCTATTCCCGCCCACCGAGACGCTGTCGATGTTTCTGGCGCAGGGGCTCAGCGCCGATCGTTCTTGCCAGAACGCGGTGAACGAGGCGGCGGTAAAGCGCTGGGCCGCAGGTTTAGCGCCGTGCAGTACGCATACGGGAGCCTATTGCCAGGCGCGACAACGCCTGCCGGTGGAGATGGTGAGCACGCTCGCGCGCTACACGGGGCGATGGGTTGCGGCGCGCGCGCCCGAGTCGTGGCATTGGCGCGGCCGTCGCCTACGGTTGGTGGACGGCACGACGCTGACGATGCCCGACACCCCGGCCAATCAGGCGGTTTATCCGCAAGCGCGCAGCCAGAGGCCCGGCCTGGGCTTCCCCTTGTGCCGGATGGTGGGCATCGTGTGTCTGGGCAGTGGGGCGCTGCTCAATGCGGCCGCGGGCCAATATCAGGGCAAGGGCGGCGATGAACACTCGTTGCTGCGCTCGATACTTGATACCTTGGAGTGCGGCGACGTGCTGTTGGGCGATGCGTTGTACGCCACGTATTTTCTGCTGTGCACCTTGCGCGAGCGGGGCATCGATGCCGTGTTTGAACAACACGGCGCCCGCCGCCGCAGTAGCGACTTTCGTTGCGGCCAGCGGCTGGGGCCGCGCGACCATTTGATCGTGCTGCAAAAGCCGACGGTCAAACCGCAGTGGATGACCCAGGCCGACTTCGAGCAGGCGCCCGATACCATGACGGTGCGCGAATTGCGCACCGGCGGCAAGACCTTGGTGACCACGCTGCTGTGCCCGAAGAAAACCGCCAAATCCGCCCTGAAGTCCCTGTATCGCAGTCGATGGCATGTCGAGCTGGATCTGCGCAACATCAAGACCACCCTGGGGATGGAAACACTGAGCTGCCAGAGCCCGGCCATGGTCATCAAGGAGATCTGGGTCTATCTGCTCGCCTACAACCTCATTCGCCTGATGATGGCGCAAGCGGCGCTGCTGGCCGAGCGCTTGCCGCGCCAACTGAGCTTCAAGCACACCGTGCAGATCTGGATCGCCTGGGCTCAACATGGCACTGGCGCCGAACACGACGACAAGCTCGGGGGCTTATTTGTCCTCATCGCGCAACAACGCGTGGGGGCGCGTCCCGGTCGCATCGAGCCCAGAGCCGTCAAGCGAAGGCCTAAACCCTATCCGCTACTCACCACAGCGCGTGCGGCCGCCACAGCGCACGTCCGAAAACATGGTCACCCCAAAAAGCTTAAGTAAGTGCCATTCGGGTCTGACCCCGAATTCACTTAAGGATCTGCACCAGGTTCGAGTAATCGTCGGCCCAGGTGCGCCACGCCGGCCGGTCCTCGGCCGGCACGGCGCCGACCTCCGCGATCTCCTTGTGCCGGAGTGCCGCGGGGTCGCGCGACACCAGCACCCAGTCGCTGCGCGAGCGGTAGGCGTCGTCCTCGTCGGGATTGTCATCGACCAGCACCGCGTGCGCGCCGTGCTCCCTGGCGAGGCGCGCCACCACCGGCACGAGCTCGAGGAAGCGGTTGGAGACGTGGAAGGCGACGATGCCGTCGGGCTGCACGTGCCGCAGGTAGGCGCCGAGCGCCTCGCGCGTGATGAGGTGCACCGGGATGGCGTCGCTCGAGAAAGCGTCGACGGCGAGCACGTCGAAGCCCTGCGGCGGCTCGCGCTCGAGCGTCAGGCGCGCGTCGCCGAGCGCGAGCTCGATCGTCGCCTCGCTGTCGCCGAGGTAGGTGAACTCGCTCTGCGCGAGGCGGATCACGCGCGCGTCGATGTCGTAGAAGCGGTAGAGGTCGCCGCGCCGCCCGTAGGCGGCGATGGTGCCCGTGCCCAAGCCGATCACGCCGACGCGCATCGGCCGGCCCTGCTTGGCGCGGATCGCCCCGCCGATGCCGGAGCGCTCGTGGTAGTAGGTCGTCAGCATGCGCCGCTGGCCCTGGTGCATGTACTGCTCGCCGTGCATGATGGTGCCGTGCACCAGGCGCCGCAGGTGCGTCTGCTGGCCGGGCTCGCCGTACTCCTTCACCCGCAGCACGCCGTAGAAGCTGCGCGTGGCGATGCGCACGTCCTGCTGGTGACGCAGGCCGTCGTAGACGGCGCAGCCCGCCACCACCATCAGCACGCCGAGGCTGGCGAGGCCGGCGATCCTGCCCACGGCCATGAAGCGCAGCGCGGCGAGCAGCGCGAGCACCACCAGGCCGATGCCGAGCTCGTAGTAGCCGCTGAAGGCGAGCGGCGCCACCACGGCGACGGCGAGCCCGCCGAGCGCGCCGCCCGCGGAGACGATGAGGTAGAAGCCGGTGAGATGCTGCGGCGCCGGGCGCAGGCGGTAGAGCTCGCCGTGGCAGAAGACGCAGGCGAGGAACAGCCCCGGCAGGAACACGCCGAGCTGCAGCGCCAGCTCGTAGTGCAGGTCGGCGTCGGCGATCAGCCAGGCCATGCCGGCGAGCCACGCGAGCAGGAACGCCCACAGCGTCTCGGCCCGGTAGAAGCGCCCGCCCTCGAAGGTGACGATGAAGCTCGCCAGGTAGAGCGTCAGCGGCGCGAGCCACAGCAGTGGCACCGAGGCGACGTTCTGCGTCAGGTGGTTGGTGACCGCGAGCAGCAGCAGCGAGCCGGTGGCGGAGAGCGCGAGCCAAAGAAAAACGGGCGACTTCGTCATCGATCCTTCATGGACCCTTCTTTCCGAAGGCGCCGCGGCGGGAGCAGACCACGCCGTCACCGCGCACAGCACCGCGAAGGCGCCGAAGAGCCACGACCAGATCGCCACCTGCGCCCGGGCGCTGAAGAAGGGCTCGACGAGGAACGGGTAGCCGAGCAGCGCCACCAGCGACGCGAGGTTCGACACGGCGAAGAGGCGGTACGGGTTCTCCCCCGGCCGCGCGCGCGCGAACCACGCCTGCACCAGCGGGCTGGTCGAGGCGAGCAGGAAGTACGGCAGGCCCACGGTCGCGCCGAGCAGCAGCAGGATGCGGCTCACCGGCTCCTCGTCGCCGGCGGGCTTCCAGATCTCGGCCGGCGCGACCGGCAGCACGAGAACGGCGGCGACGATGAGCGCCGTGTGGATTCCCATCTGCAGCCTTTTCCCGGGCACCTTGCCGTTCAGCAGGTGCGCATAGGCGTAGCCGGCGAGCAGCAGCGCCTGGAAGAAGAGCATGCAGGTGGTCCACACCGCGGCGCTGCCGCCGAACCAGGGCAGGATCAGGCGCGCGATGAGCGGCTGCACCAGGAACAGCAAGAACGACGACAGGAAGATCGTGCCGGCGTGCAGCATCTAACCGCGCGAGCGTCCTATATCCGCTTCGCGAGCTCGGCGGCGAGGCCGGTGTACCTTGAGGGGGTGAGCGCGAGGAGGCGCTTCTTCGCCTCGGGCGGGATGGGCAGCGCCTTCACGAACTGCGCCAGCTGCCGGCGCTCGAGGCGCCGGCCGCGGCTGATCGCCTTCAGCTTGTCGTAGGCGTCGGGCACGCCGTGGCGGCGCATCACCTGCTGCACCGCTTCGGCGAGCACCTCCCAGTTCGCCTCCAGGTCGGCGGCGAGCCGCGCCGGGTCGGCCTGCAGCCTGGCAAGCCCGCGCAGGCACGAGCGCCAGGCGAGCAGCGTGTGGCCGAGCGCGGCGCCGACGTTGCGCTGCGCCGTCGAGTCCGAAAGGTCGCGCTGCCAGCGCGACACCGGCAGCTTCTCCGCGAGGTGGCGCAGCAGCGCGTTGGCGACGCCGACGTTGCCTTCGGAGTTCTCGAAGTCGATCGGGTTCACCTTGTGCGGCATGGTCGAGGAGCCGACCTCGCCCTTCTTCGCTTTCTGCGCGAAGTAGCCGAGCGAGATGTAGCCCCAGAGGTCGCGGTCGAGGTCGAGGAGCACGCAATTGGCGTGCGCGTAGGCGTCGAGGAGCTCGGCGAGCCAGTCGTGCGGCTCGATCTGCGTCGTGTAGGCGTTGAACTCGAGCCCCAGCCCCTCGACAAAGCGCCGGCAGAAGCGCTCCCAGGCGAAGCCCGGGTAGGCGGCGACGTGCGCGTTGGAGTTGCCGACCGCGCCGTTCATCGTCCCCAGCACGGCGACGCGGGCGATGCGCGCGCGGGCGCGGCCGAGGCGGTGCGCGAAGTTCGCCATCTCCTTGCCCAGCGTGGTCGGCGTCGCCGCCTGGCCGTGCGTGCGCGAGAGCATCGGCAGCGCGGCGTGGCGCTTCGCCAGCGCCTTGAGCGCGGCGACCAGCGCGTCGAGCCGGGGCAGCAACACCGCCTCGCGCGCGCCGCGCACCATCAGCGCGTAGGAGAGGTTGTTGACGTCCTCGGAAGTGCAGGCGAAATGGATGAACTCCAGCGCCTTCTGCGCCTCGGCGTTCCTGCCGAGCTTGGCGCGCAGCCAGTACTCGATCGCCTTGACGTCGTGGTTGGTCTCGGCCTCGATGTTCTTGATGTGCTCGGCGTCGCGCTCCGAGAAACCCTTGACCAGTTTTTCGAGGTCCTTGAGCGTCTTCCCGGAAAACGGCTTCAATTCACGAATCGCCCGCTCGGCGGCGAGCGCCTGCAGCCAGGCGAGCTCCACCTGCACGCGGTGGCGGATGAGGGCCTGCTCGCTGAAGTAACCGCGCAGGGGATCGGCCGTCCTGGCGTACCGGCCGTCGAGGGGCGACAGCGCGGCGAGCGGCGAGGGCATGGGCCTTTATTATACGGGGCGTGAGAGTTTCCCCTTCCCCGAGTCTTTCCAAGGTTTGCGACGAAGCGCGTTCCTGCAGGCGCTGCGCCGCCGAGCTTCCCGTAGAGCCCAGACCGGTGTTCCGCGTCGGCGCAGCCGCGCGCCTTCTCATCGTCGGCCAGGCGCCGGGACGGCGCGTGCACGAGACCGGCCTGCCGTGGAACGATCCCTCCGGCGACGTGCTGCGCGAGTGGCTCGCGCTCGAGCGCGGGCTCTTCTACGACGCCTCGCGCATCGCCATCGTCCCCGTGGGCCTGTGCTATCCCGGCACCGTCGACGGCGCCGACCTGCCGCCGCGCCCCGCGTGCGCGCCGCAGTGGCAGCCGCGCTTCCGCGCCGCGCTGCCGGAGATCAAGCTAATCCTGCTCGTCGGCATGTACGCCCAGAAGTTCTATTTGGGTTCTTTGAGAAGACCCTCTTTGTCTGAAACCGTAAAGGCGTTCCGCGACTACCTGCCCGAGTACTTCCCGCTGCCGCATCCGAGCTGGCGCAACCGCGCCTGGGTGCGGAGGAACCCCTGGTTCGCGCGCCGTGTCATCCCCGAGCTCAGGCGGCGCGTTAAGGCCTGCATCGGACAGGTATAATCCGCGCCCTTCATGAAGCTCCTCGGCTCGCCCGCCAGCCCCTTCACGCGCAAGGTGCGCATCGTCCTCGCCGAGAAGCGGATCGACTGCGACATGGAGCAGGTCGACGTCAGCCCGGCGGAGAACCCGGTCAACCGCCACAACCCGCTCGGCAAGATCCCGACGCTGCTGCTCGACGACGGCACGGCGCTCTACGACTCGCGCGTCATCGTCGAGTTCCTCGACAGCGTCTCGCCGATCAGCCGCCTCATCCCCGACGACACGCGCGAGCGCGTCGCGGTGCGCCGCTGGGAAGCGCTCGCCGACGGCGTGCTCGACGCCGGGCTGCTCGCGCGCTACGAGTCGCTGCGCGACAGGAACGAGCAGAGCGCCGCCTGGTCGGGCAAGCAGGTGGCGCGCATGCGCCGCGGCATGGCGCAGATGCAGTCGGAGCTGAACGGCCGCGCCTGGTGCCACAACGGCCGCTACTCCCTCGCCGACATCGCCCTGGGCTGCTGCCTGGGCTGGCTCGACTTCCGCAAGCCCGGCGGCGTCGACTGGCACGCCGAGTACCCCGGCCTGGCGCAGCAATACAAGAAGCTGATGGAGCGCGGCGCCTTCGCCGACACCGTGCCGCGGCTGCCTAAGTGATGATGCCGCCGCCGAGGCACACCTCGCCGTCGTAGAGCACCACCGACTGCCCGGGCGTCACCGCCCACTGCGGCGCCGCGAAATCGACGCGGATCTCCGAGTCAATGACCCCGGCGAGCGTGCACGGCGCGTCCGCCTGCCGGTAGCGCGTCTTCGCCGTGTGCGCCGAGGGCGCGGCGGGCGCGCTGCCCGCGATCCAGCTCGCATCCGCCGCCTCGAGCGAGCGCTTCATGAGCAGCGGATGGTCGTGCCCCTGCACCACCACGAGCTCGTTCGACGCCATCCGCTTCTGCGCGACATACCACGGCTCTCCCGGCCCGCCGATGCCGATGCCCTTGCGCTGCCCGATGGTGTAGAAGGCGAGCCCGATGTGCTCGCCCAGGGTCTTGCCCTTCTCATCGACTATCCGTCCAGGAACCCTCGGCAGGTAATTGCTCAGAAACTCCCGGAACGGCCGCTCGCCGATGAAGCAGATGCCGGTCGAGTCCTTCTTGGCATGGTTGGGCAGGCCCGCCTCGCGCGCGATGCGCCGCACCTCGCTCTTCTTCAGACCGCCCACCGGAAAGAGCACGCGCGCTAGCTGCTCCTGCGTCAGCCGGTGCAGGAAATAGCTTTGGTCTTTCGACGCATCGCTTGCCCGGAGAAGCTCAATGCGCCCGTTCGTTCTTCCTGTCCTGCCGTAGTGCCCGGTGGCGATACCTTCGGCGCCGAGGCGCATGGCGTGGTCGAGGAAGGCCCGGAACTTGATCTCGGCGTTGCACAGCACGTCGGGGTTGGGCGTGCGCCCGGCGGCGTACTCGCGCAGGAAGTCGGCGAAGACGCGGTCCTTGTACTCGGCGGAGAAGTTCACCGCCTCGAGGTCGATGCCCATCACGTCGGCGGCGGCGGCGGCGTCGATGAAGTCCTGGCGCGAGCGGCAGTACTCGTCGTCCTCGCCCCAGTTCTTCATGAAGATGCCCAACACCTCGTGGCCCTCGCGCTTGAGCAGCAGCGCCGCCACCGAGGAGTCCACCCCGCCCGACATGCCGACCACCACTTTCATGCGAACTCGCGGGAGAAGAGCTCGAGCGGGAAGTCGCGGCCGGCGAGGAAGTCCTCGACGCACTTCTGCACCAGCGGCGAGCGGTGCTGCGCCTTGCGCGCCCGGATTTCCTCCGGCGTCAGCCAGTGCAGCCGGACGATCTCTTTATCCAGGGGAACGTCCTTCGCTTCTCCCACTGTGCCTTTGAAGCAGAAGCGCAGGAAGGTCACATCCTTTTCCGGGTAGTGCCAGCGGTAGACGCCTACCAGCCCGGTCGGCTCGAAGCGGTGCGCGGTCTCCTCGAGCACCTCGCGCCGGCAGGCGTCGGCGAGCGACTCGCCGGGGTCGAGGTGGCCGGCGGGCTGGTTGAGCACCAGCCTGCCCTCGATGCGCTCTTCGACGAGGAGAAACTTGCCATCCCGCTCGATGACCGCCGCCACGGTCACCGAGGGCTTCCAGATCGTAGCGGGGGGCACAGCCCCCCCGCGCCCCCCGGGACTCATGCCGCCTTCTTGGTGTTCCTGCGGATGAACTCCGCCATGCGCTGCACGCCGGCCTCGATCTGCTGCTTCGAGGCGGCGTAGGAGAAGCGCACGTGCTGACCCTCGCCGGGCACGCGGCTGCCGAAATGGATGTCGGCGAGCAGCGCCACGCCGGCGTCGTTGAGCAGGCGCTTCCTGAACTCCTCGGAATCGGCGGCGCCGATCATGCGGCAGGCTTCGGTGACGTTCGGCCACACGTAGAACGCGCCGCCGGGCACCTGGCACTTGACGCCGGGGACGTCATTCAGGAGCTTCACGATCAGATCTCGCCTCGCCAAGAAGCTGTCTTTCATGGCCTCGGCCGCCTGCTGCGGGCCGTTGATGGCCTCGAGCGCCGCCCACTGGCTGATCTGCGAGGCGCAGGACTCGGTGTTGGTGATCCAGCGCGTGAACACCGGCGCAAGGATGGGATTCGAGGTGAAGCCGATGCGCCAGCCGGTCATCGCCCAGGTCTTCGAGGCGCCGTCGGAGATGATGGTGCGCTCGTACATCCCGGGCAGCTGGGCGATGGAGAAGAAATCGCCGTTGAACACCAGCCGCGAATAGATCTCGTCGGCGTAGACCCAGACCTGGGGGTGCTTCTCGAGCACCTTGGCCACCGCCTCGAGGTCCCTGCGCGTCAGGCAGCCGCCGGTCGGATTATGCGGATAGTTGAGGATGAGGAGCTTGGTTTTCTTGCCGATCAGGCGCTCGAGCTCGTT
>JBQTJF010000327.1:0-15639 GCA_052387375.1 Betaproteobacteria bacterium | reverse complement strand
GGGGACATCCCCCGCAATCAAGGATTGGAGACCTCAGCTACTCATGACAATGCGATACGAAACGCGCTGAAACAACAGGAACAAACTTCTGGGTTCAATACCACCGCGTAAGCGGTTTAGTTCAACGATCTCATACGTCGCGTCGTACTTGCGGACGTAGTGGCGCTAATCTTTCTCGCGATCGGCACCGCTGCCTATCTCTATGAGCGCAAGAAGGGCTAACAAGCGGTTCCAGCGGACGGCCTCGCTTCGCTCGGCCGCCGCTGAACCGCGGCGGCGTTAGAAGGCGCTGTCAACGCATGGAGCGGGAGGCACGTTGATGCATGAAGCCCATGTCCGAGCTCGATCGCCTGAAGGAGCAGCTTGTTTATCTCAGGTTCTGGCTCGGGATCATGGTCGCGACGGAGATCGCGCTAGTCGGATGGCTGATCTCAACACCTATCAGCGCGAACCCAACGCTTTGGTTTATTGGCGCATTCGGTGCGGTCTTGCTCGGCGCTGGTATTCTTCTTGTGCACCGGCAAATCGAGCGCCGCATTGATCAAATAGGTAGACTGTAGGCATGGAGCTTCTACCCGGTATTCTGCTTCTGGCCGTTGTGGTGCTCTTCGTCGGCATCGCCCTTGATGCCGCCTACCGCAAGTAGCGCCTTCTAACATGGCGGTGTTGCCGGACGCGGCATCAACCGCCTCGCTTCATCAACGGCCGGGCTCGCTGCGCCGCAAACCTCCACGGTAGGCGCCAGTCCGACCACCGAGAGCATTGACCGTGGGAGACCAGCTCGAGCGCAACAAGAGAACGGTTACCGCCTTCTACGATTTGATGTTCAACCAGTGCCGGCCTAGCTAGCGGGCGGGTAAAGGCAGAATGGGTACGATCGTACCCATTTTGCGGCTGCCGCCGCCCGCTTCCGGGGCCGGTCTATTTCTTGGCGGCTTTCGCGGCGGGCTTCTTCTCCGGCCAGTAGCAGTTGGCGGCGAACGAGTAGGGCGGGAAGAGGAAGCGCTTCGCCGGCACCACCACGCTCGCGTACTGGCGCTGCGAGTCGATCACCAGGGGTTGGAGAGGAAATTCTGCCCACAACGCGGATTGCGGCGCTACCGCTGCTCCGACCCGGGCTTGCGGTAGCGCGGCCAGCCCCTGAACCCGTGCCGCTCGAGGAACGGCAGCAGCGCCGCGGGCGAGAGCGAGGCGAGCGCGGCGACGACGAAGCCTTCGCGTCCGGAGAAGTAGTAGAGCGCGCCGAAGGCGACGAAGGCGAGGAAGCTCGCCACCATGAGCGCCGACTCGAGCGGGTGCACGTTCACCTCGATGCGCCCGCGGCAGTGAGGGCAGTCGAACTCCATGCGCGGGATCACCGAGCGCATGAGCTTGCGGTGCCGGGAAAGGTCCGCGGCGCACAAGGGGCAGCCGTGCTGCATGGACCTACGCAGCCTTGGGCAGCTTCGCCCACCACGCTTCGGCGTCGGCCTGCGTCCAGCGGTACTCGGCGGCGAGCGCGTCGAAGGCCTCGCCGAGGTCGGCGACGCGCTGGGTGCGGTGCTCGCGGCGCTTGGCGAGGCAGGACATGACCAGGTGCTCGAGGTCGCTCGGGAGCGGCTGGCTCGCGGCCTCCGCGAGCGGCAGCGGCGACTCGTTGAGGACCTGGCTGGTGAGAGCGAGGTCGTCGGTGGCGGCGAACATGCGCCGGCCGGTGAGCATGATGTAGGCGACCGCGCCGACGGCGTAGATGTCGGCGCGCGGGTCGACGTCGGAGGGGTCGCGCAGGCGCTCCGGCGCCATGTAGAGCGGCGTGCCGACGATGCGCAGGCCGTGCGTGAGGTCGCGCGTGACTTGCTTGGGGTCCATCTGCTTCACCAGGCCGTAGTCGAGCACCTTGACGAAGTCGAACTGCCCGCCGTGGCGGCACACCATGATGTTGTCGGGGCTGATGTCGCGGTGCACGATGCCCTTGCCGTGCGCCTCGGCGAGCGCCGCGCACACCTGGCGCAGGATGTGCACGGTGCGCGCCACCGGGACGGCGCCGTCGCGCGCGAGGACCTCCGACACGGTGAGGCCGTCGAGGTACTCCATCGCGTAGTAGAGCAGGCCGTCGCGCGTGCGCCCGTAGTCGAAGATCTCGATGGTGTTGGGGTGCGAGAGGCTGGAGGCGAGCTGCACCTCGCGCTCGAAGCGCGCGATGAGGACCTCGGTCATGCGCGCCGGCTTCATCAGCTTCACCGCGGTGGGGCGCTTAAGGAGGTCGTGCTCGGCGAGGTAGATGGCGGCGACGCCGCCCTCGCCGATGCGCTTCGTCAGCCGGTAGGGGCCGAGCTTGCGCCCGTGCCCGAGCTGGCGGCGCAGGCGCAGCACCGAGAGCGTGCTCGCCAGCGCGGCGAAGACGGCGATCACCAGGGCGCTGAAGACGACGCCGAAGGCGATGTTGAGGTAGCGCAGCGGCGCGTAGGCCTCCGCCTCGCCGATCTCCGCCGCGACACCGAAGTCGTACTCCGGCAGCCAGCGCCAGGCGCCGATCACCGGCGCGCCGTGGTAGCCGGGGTAGGCATCGAGCGCCACGCCCTGCGCCGCCGCGGCGGCGCGCGCGGCGAGCGCGCTCCTGCCGCTGCCGAAGCGCCCGGGGGAGAGGAGCCGGCCCTCGGCGTCGAAGGCATAGGCCTCGCCGGTCTCGCCGTTGCGCGCCGCGGCGAGGATCTCGGCGAACTCGCCGTCGGCATACTCGCCGAAGGCGAGCGCGGCGACGATGGCGCCCGAGTCGTCGCGCACCGGCGTCTCGACCCAGGTGACGGCGCGCTCGAGCGGCGGCGCCGCCGGCGGCGACTCGAGGCGCTCGTGCTGCTCGCGCGGGCGCACGAAGCGCGTCTCGCCGGCGAACACCGGCGCGAGGTCGCGCTCGAAGGCGGCGTCGGCGAGGCGCAGGCCGCAGTGCTCGCGAAAGCGCGAGGCGATGATGCGCCGCGAGCGGTCGACCGCGTTGAAGGTGACCGCGCCCTGCTCCTCGAGCAGCGCGCCGAGGCGCTCGACGAGCGGCCGGCGCGCCGGGGCGTTGCAGTAGTCCGCCGGCGCGGTCCCGGGGCGCGAGGCGATGCGCGCGAGCGCCACCACCTGATCGCGCACCTGCGCGTCGCGCGCGATGCGGCGGATGTCGGCCTTGTGCGTCTCGATCCACACCGCGAGGGTCTTCGCCTCGGCTTCCAGCATCGAGGCGAGCGCGCCGGCGCGCAGCTCGCGCAGGCTCGACTCGACGGCGTGGTAGGTCCAGGCGCCCAGCGCCAGCAGCACCGCGGAGACGGAGAACACCCACACGGCCCACGCCGCGCTCGCCGGGCGCCGTCGCGGCGGCGCCTCGGCAGGGTGGAGGGTGTTTTCCTTCTCTATGGAATGGGCACGGCGGCGAGGAGCTGCGCGCCGACGTCGACGCGCCGCGCCGAGTCGTGCGCCGGGCGCAGGCGGTGCACGGCGACGCCGGGCAGGATCGCCTGCACGTCCTCGGGGATCACCTTGTCGCGGCCCTCGAGCAGCGCCCAGGCGCGCGAGCAGCGCACCAGGGCCAGCGCGGCGCGCGGCGACAGGCCGGCGACGTAGTCGGGCGAGCGGCGCGTGTGCTCGACGATCGCCTGCACGTAGTCGAGCAGCGCCGGCGCGACGTGGATCTTCTCCACGCCCGCCTGCAGCTCGACCAGCTCCGCCGGCGACATCACCGGGTCGAGCGTGGCGAGCAGGTCGCGCCGGTCGGTGCCGGAGAGGAGCGCGCGCTCGGCGTCGCGGTCGGGGTAGCCGAGCTCGATGCGCATCATGAAGCGGTCGAGCTGCGACTCGGGCAGCGGGAAGGTGCCGACCTGCTCGGAGGGGTTCTGCGTGGCGATGACGAAGAAGGGCTCGGGGAGCTTCCTCGTCGCGCCCTCGGCGGTGACCTGGTGCTCCTCCATCGCCTCGAGCAGCGCCGACTGCGTCTTGGGCGTGGCGCGGTTCACCTCGTCGGCGAGGATCACCTGCGCGAAGATCGGCCCGGGGTGGAAGCTGAAGCCGCCGGTCTCGCGCTCGTAGATCGAGACGCCGATGATGTCGGCGGGCAGCATGTCGCTGGTGAACTGGATGCGCTGGAAGTGCAGCCCCAGCGACTTCGCCAGCACGTGCGCGAGCGTGGTCTTGCCGACGCCGGGCAGGTCCTCGATCAGCAGGTGCCCGCGCGCGAGCAGCGCGGCGAGCGCGAGGCGCACCTGCGTCTCCTTGCCGAGGATGATGCGCCCGGCCGCTTCGATGACGCGGTCGATCGGCGCCACGCTCGGCGCGCGCGGCTGGAATTCCGCCTTGAGGAGCATGCCGGCATTGTACTCGATGCGCTAAGATTCAATGCCTTATGCCGTGCGCGCTCATCACCCATCCGGACTGCCTGAAGCACGAGATGGGCGCCTACCATCCGGAGCGCCCGGCGCGGCTCACCGCGATCGAGGACCAGCTCATCGCCTCCGGCATCGGCCAGCACCTCGAGCGCCACGACGCGCCGCTCGCCAGCGAGGAGCAGCTCGCGCGCGTGCATCCCATTGAATACGTGCGCGCCATCCGCGACGCGGCGCCCGAGTCGGGCACCGTGCACCTCGACCCGGACACGGCGATGAACCCGCACAGCCTCGGCGCGGCGCTGCGCGCGGCGGGCGCAGCCGTTCTCGCAACAGATCTGGTTCTGTCGGGAAAATCCCTTACCGCTTTCTGCAGCGTGCGCCCCCCGGGCCACCACGCCTGCCGCGCGCGGCCGATGGGCTTCTGCATCTTCAACAACGTCGCCGTGGCGGCGCGCCACGCGATGCAAGCGCACGGCCTGGAGCGCGTGGCGATCGTCGACTTCGACGTGCACCACGGCAACGGCACCGAGGACATCTTCGAGGGCGACCCGCACGTGCTGATGGCCTCGATCTTCCAGCACCCCTTCTACCCGTACAGCGGCACCGAGGACCCGGCGCGCAACATGGTGAACGTGCCGCTCCCGGCCGGCGCCGGCTCGAAAGAGTTCCGCGCGGCGGTGCGGGAGGCCTGGATTCCTGCTCTCGAAAGCTATAAACCCCAGTTAGTGCTGTTCTCTGCGGGCTTCGACGCGCACGTCGAGGACGACATGGCGATGCTGCGCTTCTCGGACGCCGACTACGGCTGGGTCACCGAGCAGGTGAAGGCCGTCGCCGAGCGCCACGCCAGGGGGCGCATGGTGTCGATGCTCGAAGGCGGCTACTCGCTCTCCGCGCTCGGCCGCAGCGTCGTGCAACACGTCAAGGTATTGGCCGGCCTGAACGCGTAAGCGGTTAACGGGGTCAGAGCAATTTCGCGGTTATCCGGAAAATTGCTCTGACCCCTTTTCCCGCATCTCCAGCACGAAGCGCAGCAGCGCGATCACCAGCGCCAGCACCAGCGGGCCGAGGAAGATGCCGATCGGCCCGAACGCGGCGACGCCGCCCAGCACGCCGATGAAGACGGTGAGCGTGCCGACCTGGGCGCGGCCCGAGACGAGCATCGGCCGCAGGAAGTTGTCGATGGTGGTGACGAAGCCGCCCCAGAGCGCCATGAACAGCGCCGCGCCGTAGCGCCCCTGCACGGCGAGCAGGATCGCCGCCGGCACCCACACCACCGGCGTGCCGGCCATCGGCACCAGCGCGAAGAGCGCCGCCAGCACGCCGAAGACGATCGGCGAGGGCAGGCCGACGACGGCGAAGGCGATGCCGACGAGGATGCCCTGCACGATGGCGGTGACGCCGGTGCCGTAGACCATGGCGCGCAGCACCGAGCCGAGGTGCGCGAAGAGCCGCCCGCGCTCGCCCTCGGCCATCGGCACCAGCGCGCGCAGGTCGCGGAACATCGCGCCGCCGTCGCGGATGGCGAAGAAGAGGATGAACATCATCAGCACGAAGCCGATCACCGTGCCCAGCGCGCCGACGAAGGCCATCTTGCCCAGCCCCGCCAGCCAGGTGAGCACGGTGCGCGCCGCCTGCAGGGCGTAGGCCTGCAGCTGGGCGAGCGAGTAGCCGGTCGTCTCCTGCACCCAGACGATGGCCGGGCCGATCACCGGCACCGAGGCGATCTCGGACATGTCCGCCGGCTTGTGCTGGGCGGCGAAGTCCTGCGCGTAGCGCAGCAGCTCCGCCACCTGCGCGACGAAGGCGGCGCCCAGCGCGGCGAGCGGGCCGATGAGCATGAGGAAGGTGGCGAGCGTGAGCAGCGCCGAGGAGGAGCTCGGGCGGTCGCCCAGCTTGCGCGTCAGCCAGCCCTGCGTCGGGTTGAGGAGGAAGGCGATGAAGGCCGCCCAGCCGATCGGCGCGAAGAACGGCAGCAGGATCTGGTAGAGGAGGTAGGCGAGCCCGAGCAGCGCCAGCAGCGCGAAGGTGCGCGCGTAGAAGGTTTCGTCGCTCATGGTGCCGTTTCCCCCGGCGGCGGCGCCGCCAAAGCCGGCAACGATACGACGAATTGCGCTCCCTTGCCTTCGCCGGCGCTCCTCGCCTCGATGCTGCCGCCGTGCAGCTCGACCAGCGTGCGCGCGAGCGACAGGCCGATGCCGAGGCCGCCGTGCGAGCGCTTGAGCGCGCCGGGCAGCTGCGCGAACTTCTCGAACACCCGCGGCAGCATCTCCGGGGCGATGCCGATGCCGTTGTCCCGCACGTCGATGACCGCGTGCCCCTTCACCCGCCGCACCGAGAGCGAGATGCGGCCGCCCTCGGGGGTGTACTTGGCGGCGTTGTTGAGGAGGTTGGCGACGACCTGCGCGAGGCGCACCGGGTCGGCGAGCAGCCGCACCAGGTGGGCGATGTGCCGCTCCATCATCGCCTGCGCCTCCCGCGCCGCGTCGCTGCCGGGCTTCGCCATCTGCAGCACCTGCAGGCCGCTGCGGATCGGCGCCAGCGGGTTGCGCAGCTCGTGCGCCAGCGTGGCGAGGAACTCGTCCTTGCGCCGGTCGTCCTCGCGCAGCGCCTCCTCGGCGCGCTTGCGGTCTCGCCCCGGCGCGTGCGCATGACGCGCTGGTACATGTGGTCGACCGGGTTGCCCACGGCGTGCGGGAAGGCCTGGTGCCAGGTCTTGCCGAGCACGTCCTCGCGGCGGCGGCCGAGGATGCGCTCGCCGGCGGCGTTCATGTAGGTCATCACCCAGTTCGCGTCGTAGGCGACGAAGCCCTCGAGCAGGCCCTCGAGATAGTCGGCGGCCTCCTTGTCGCGCAGCTCCTCGCTCATGAACCGGTCAATTGTCGCGCCGCCTGCGCGAAAGTCAGTCCTTCAGCATTCTGAATGTGGACTGTCTGCGCCGCGGCCAACCCTGGAAAATTCCGGCTGGAGGAGCGCCGGTAAGCGGGGTCGTAGTGCTCGGCGAGGAGCCGCGCCACGAGCTCGCGCCACTCGCCGCGGCGCGCAAGCCGCTTCCATTCCTCGATGTGCTGCTTTCCATGCAAAGCGGCGAGGCAGTCGAGCTGCGCCTCGAGCGCCGCCGGATCGCCGAGGAAGTGCCGGTACTCCTCGAGCAGCAGCTCGACGCGCGTCTCGAGCGCGGCTTCCAGCGCCACGCAGGGCGAAGCGCGCATGCGCTCCATCAGCGCCTCGGGCACCTGCAGCTCGCCGATCTTCTTCGATTCGGCTTCCACAAAAACTGGAACGCGGATGGCAAACCCGGATAGGTGTTCTAGCAGAAGGCTCTCGAACATCTTCTGCGAGGGCTGCGGCCGGCCGGGCAGGCCGCCGAGCACCGAGCCGCGGTGCGCGGCGAGCGCCTCGAGGTCGAGCACCTGCGCGCCGGCCTCGCGCAGCGCGGCGAGAAAGCGGCTCTTGCCGCTGCCGGTGGGGCCATGCACGACTTGGAAGGAAAACTTCTCGGGAAGAACCTGCAATTCCTTTACTACCCACCGGCGGTAGGCCTTGTAGCCGCCTTCGAGCGTATGCGCGTCCCAGCCGACCTCGCGCAGAATGTGCGCCATCGCCCCGGAGCGCTTGCCGCCGCGCCAGCAGTAGACCAGCGGCTTCCAGTTTTTCGGTTTGTCGGAGAACTGCTTTTCTATTTGCTTCGATACGTTCCTGGCGACCAGCGCGGCACCGACCTTCTTCGCCTCGAAGGGCGACACCTGCTTGTAGAGCGTGCCGACCTCGGCGCGCTCGGCGTCGTCGAGCACCGGCGCCGAGACGGCGCCGGGGACGTGGTCCTCGGCGAACTCCGCGGGCGTGCGGCAATCGATGATGGCGTCGAAGCCCGAGAGCTGGCCGGGCCCTACAGCATGCGCCGCAGCTCTTTCCATATCCTTTCCAGCATGAGCGGCTGCGCCGCCTCGGTGGGGTGGATGCGGTCGCTCTGGAAGAGCTCCGGGTTCTCGGCGAAGTCCTCCAGCAGGAAGGGCACCAGCGCGGTCTGGTGGCGCTGCGCCAGCTCGGCGAACGCCGCTGCGAAGGCCTGCGCGTAGTCCGGCCCGTAGTTGGGCGGCATCTTCATGCCGACCAGCAGCACGCGCGCGCCGGCGGCCTGCGACTCGCGGATCATCGCCGCGAGGTTCGCCTGCATCTGCGCGAGCGGCAGGCCGCGCAGGCCGTCGTTGGCGCCGAGCTCGAGCACGACCAGCGCCGGCTGGTGCCGCGCCAGCGCCGCCTTCAGCCGCGCGCGCCCGCCGGCGGTGGTCTCGCCGGAGATGCTCGCGTTGACGACGCTCTAATCGGGTCGCTCGCGCTTCAGCCTCTCGCCGAGCAGCGCCACCCAGCCGCGCGCCTGGGCGATGCCGTAGGCCGCGGACAGGCTGTCGCCGAAGACGAGGATGCTTCTTTCCTGGGCAGCGTGCGCGCCGCCCACCACCGCCAGGACCATGAATAACAGCAAGCTGTTGAGCGCGCGCGGCATCGGCAAGACGGTGAAGAGCGGGGATTCCGACCTCGTCATTCTGCGCGACATCGACCTCCAGGTCACGCGCGGCGAGGCGCTCGCCGTGCTCGGCGCCTCGGGCTCGGGCAAGTCGACGCTGCTCGCCATCCTCGCCGGCCTCGACACCCCCAGCGCGGGCAGCGTCGAGCTCGAGGGCGCCGACATCTTCGCGCTCGACGAGGACGCCCGCGCCGAGATGCGCGGCCGCGCCGTCGGCTTCGTCTTCCAGTCCTTCCAGCTCCTGCCGGCGCTGACGGCATTGGAGAATGTGATGCTACCGCTGGAATTGGCAGGTAAAGACGATCCTGAACAGCTTGCACGGCAAATGCTCGAGCGCGTCGGCCTGGGCGAGCGGCTGCACCACTATCCCAAGCACCTCTCCGGCGGCGAGCAGCAGCGCGTGGCGCTGGCGCGCGCCTTCGTGGTGCGCCCCAAGCTGCTCCTCGCCGACGAGCCCACCGGCAGCCTCGACGCCGGCTCGGGCGACGGGGTGATCGAGCTGCTCTTCGGCATGAACCGCGAGTACGGCACGACGCTGGTGATGGTGACGCACGACGAGAGCCTCGCCGCGCGCTGCCACCGCCGCCTGCGCCTCGCCGGCGGGAGGATCGTGCAGTGAGGACCGCGCTCAACATGCTCGTGCGCGACTGGCGCGCCGGCGAGCTGCGGGTGCTCGCCGCCGCGCTGGTCATCGCCGTGGCGGCGCTGACCAGCGTCGCCTTCTTCGCCGACCGGCTCGCGCAGGCGGTGCTGCGCGACGCGCACCAGCTCCTGGGGGCGGATCTGGTCCTCGTTTCCGATCATGCATGGAAAAAAGACATTGCCGAAGAAATCAGGAAAGCGGGCCTGCAATCCGCCGAAGCGGTGAACTTCGTCAGCATGGCGCTCGCCAACGGCGAGAGCCAGCTGGTCGGCGTCAAGGGCGTGAGCGAGAACTATCCGCTGCGCGGGCGGCTGCGCACCGCGCCGGCGCCGGGGGCGGCCGACGCGCCCGCCGAGGGCGGGCCGGCGCGCGGCACGGTGTGGATCGAGGAGCGGCTGGTCTCGGCGCTCAACGCGCCGGTCGGCGCGAGCCTGCGCCTGGGCAGCGCCGAGCTGCGCGTCGCCGCGGTGCTGACGCTCGAGCCCGAGCGCAGCGCCAACTTCTTCAACATCGCGCCGCGGCTGATGATGCACCTCGAGGACGTGCCGGCGACGCGCCTCGTCCAGCCCGGCAGCCGCGTCTGGTACTACGTCTACGCGTCTGGTTCTTCCGAGGGCATAAAAGCCTTCCAGAACCAGATGCAAAAGCGCCTGGAGCGCGGCCAGCGCGTCGAGGACCTCGAGACCGGCCGGCCGGAGGTGCGCGCCTCGATCGACCGCGCCGAGCGCTTCCTCGGGCTGACGGCGCTGCTCGCCGCCATCCTCGCCGGCGTGGCGATCGCGCTCGGCACGCGCCGCTTCGTCGAGCGCCACCTCGACGGCTGCGCGGTGATGCGCTGTCTCGGTGCGACGCAGCGCAAGCTGGTCCTTCTCTTCGGCACTGAATTTTTCATTCTCGGCGTCGCGGCCTCGGCGGTGGGCACGGCGATCGGCTACGCCGCGCAGGCGGCGATCGCCGCAGCGCTCGCCGGCGTGCTCAGGGGCGAGCTGCCGGCGCCGGGCGCGGCGCCGGCGCTGCAGGGCTTCCTCGTCGGCCTGGTGCTGCTGCTCGGCTTCGCGCTGCCGCCGCTGCTGCAGCTCAAGGACGTGCCGGCGCTGCGCGTCATGCGCCGCGAGACCGCGCCGACGCCGGGCACGCTTGCCTCTTACGTCGTCGGCGCGCTCGCCTTCGGCGGCCTGCTCGTCTGGCAGGCGGGCGACCTCAAGCTCGGCCTCACCGTGGTCGGCGGCTTCGCCGCCGCGGTGCTCGCCTTCTTCGCCGTCGCCTGGGGGCTGCTGCGCCTGCTCACGCACCGGCGCGTCGCGCGCCTCGGCGGCCGGCGCCTGCGCTACGGCCTCGCCAACCTGCGCCGCCACCTGCGCGGCAACGCGGTGCAGGTGGCGAGCCTGGCGCTGGGGCTGACCGCGGTGCTGCTGCATTCCTTCACGCGCAACCACCTCGTCGACGCCTGGCGCCGCTCGGCGCCGGCCGATGCGCCCAACCGCTTCCTGGTCGGGGTGCAGCCGGATCAGCGCAACGCTGTTCAACAGATGCTGACGGAGAGGAAAGTCGATCTGGAACTGTATCCCATGGTGCGCGGCCGCGTGGTGGCGCACAACGGCAAGCCGGTGAGCGAGGCCGACTACACCGAGGAGCGCGCGCGGCGGCTGATCGAGCGCGAGTTCAACCTCTCCTACATGGAGGAGGCCCCGGCGCACAACGAGGTGGTGGCGGGGAGGTGGTTTTTGCCCAATGAATCTTCCCTGTCCGTGGAAATTGGCATTGCCGAGCGCCTCGGCTGGAAGCTTGGCGACGAGCTCACCTGGACGGTCGGCGGCGAGCGCTTCAGCGCGCGCATCGGCTCGCTGCGCAAGCTGCGCTGGGACTCGATGAAGGTGAACTTCTTCGTCATCGCGCCGCCGCGGCTGCTCGAAGGCATGCCGGCCTCCTTCATCAGCGCCTTCCGCCTCGAGCCGGGCGAGGAGCGGCTGGTGAACGAGCTGGCGGCGCGCTTCCCCAACGTCACCCTGGTCGACGTCGGCGCGGCGGTGCGCCAGGCGCAGGGCGTGATCGACCAGCTCATCGCCGCGGTGCAGTTCGTGTTCCTCTTCGCCCTCGGCGCCGGGCTGCTGGTGCTCTATTCCGCGCTGGTGGCCACCGAGGACGAGCGCCGGCGCGAGGCGGCGGTGATGCGCGTCTACGGCGCCTCGCGCGCGCAGGTGACCGGCGCGCAGAGGATCGAGTTCCTGGCCATGGGCGCGATCGCCGGCCTGCTCGCCACGCTGGGCGCCGCGGCGATCGGCCAGCTCCTGGCGCGGCGCGTCTTCGAGCTCGACCTGCCGCCCTCGGCGGAGCTGTGGATCGCCGGCCCGCTCGCCGGCCTGGCGCTGCTCTCGCTCAACGCCTGGCTCTCGTCGCGGAAAGTCCTGCGCGCTTCGCCGGCGCTTACGCTGCGCGACTCCGTTTGAAAAATCTGAAAAATCAGTGAAAAATCAGGGACAGACCACGTTTCTCTCCGCGTAGCTACGGAAAACGTGGTCTGTCCCTGATTTTCTGTTTTTCGGCGCTAGAGCTTCTTCGCCGCCGGCATCTCGGCCAGCTTCGCCGCGCAGATCTCGGCCACGGCCATGTTCGGCTCCTTGCGGTCGGGCATGGTCGCCCAGCCGCTCGCGGCGACGAGCTTGTCGCGCTGATACCACTCGGTCTTCTTCAGGTCGGCGAGCCGCGCGCCGGCGTCCTTCGCCTGCATGAACTCGCTGACGCAGATCGCGGCGGCGAGCTGGTGACGCGCGTTGTCGGCAGCGGTCTGCACCAGCTTCTCTGCAGTGCCGCCGGTGACCCAGCCGCCGAAGCCGAAGCCGATCACCAGGGTCGCGGCGATGCCGCCGACGGCGGTCCAGAACGCCTCGGTCTTGCTCGGCCGGTATTCCCCCCAACGCTTGCGCAGGCTAGGCATGCTCGTCTCCTCCTCAGGTATGGACCGCGGCGATCTTCGGCGCCCGATGCTTAAGGCTCGCTTAAGGCGAGGGTCCGCGAGCCTGCGGCGGGTTGACCCGCGCGCGCCGACGGCGTAACCTGTAATACATCGTCATACAGGAGTCGCGATGCTCGCCATCCGCCTAGAGAAGGAGCTGGAAGCCAAGCTCGCTGCGCTCGCCCGCGTGCGTGGCCGCAGCAAGAGCGAGGTCGTGCGCGACGCCATCCTGAGGGTGCTGGAGGACGCCGAAGACCTGGAGCTCGCCGAGAAGGCCTTGCACAAGACCCGCTCCTCGAAATCCTTGCGCGCGCTGCGCAAAGAGCTTGGCCTGGACGGTTGAGATCGCCGATACGGCCGAGCGCCAGCTGCGCAAGCTCGACCCGCCGGTGCGCCGGCGCATCCTCGGCTGGCTCGACGATCGCATCGAGGGTTGCAAGAATCCCAGGCACTTCGGTCAGCCGCTGAAAGGCGGGCGCGAAAGCCTGTGGCGATACCGGGTCGGCGACTACCGCATCATCTGCGACATCCGTGACGAGCGCCTCGTGGTGCTAGCCCTCGCGGTCGGTCACCGACGCGAGGTTTATCGCCGCTAGCTGCGGTCTAGAATCCCCGAATGTTCGAAATCCTTCTCGTGCTGACGCTGATCGCCGCTTGCGCATCGGCGGGGTTCGTGGCGCTGCTGCTCCTGCGCGAGCGCGGCGCGCGCGAGGAGCTCTCGCGCGGGCTGATGGGCTTCAGCCAGATGCAGACGAGCCAGATCGAGCAGGTGCGCAAGAGCATCGACGACAACCTGGCGCGCATCCGCGACACGCTCGAACAGCGCCTCGAGCGGCTGCAGCAGGACAACGCTGCCAAGCTCGAGCAGATGCGCCAGACCGTGGACGAGAAGCTGCACGCCACGCTCGAGCAGCGCCTCTCCGAGTCGTTCCGCCAGGTGTCGGAGCGCCTGGAGCTGGTGCACAAGGGCCTGGGCGAGATGCAGAGCCTCGCCACCGGCGTGGGCGACCTCAAGCGCGTCCTCACCAACGTGAAGACGCGCGGCACCTGGGGCGAGGTGCAGCTCGGCGCGCTGCTCGAGCAGATGCTGGTGCCCGAGCAGTACGCCGCCAACGTCGCCACGCGGCCGGGCTCGCGCGAGCGCGTCGAGTACGCGATCCGGCTCCCCGGGCGCGAGGGGCAGCAGCAGGTCTGGCTGCCGGTCGACTCGAAGTTCCCGGCCGAGGACTACGAGCGGCTGCTGGCGGCGCAGGAGCGCGCCGACCCGGCGGCGGTGGAGGAGGCGGGGCGCGCGCTGGAGGCGCGCGTCAAGCTCGAGGCGCGCACCATCCGCGAGAAGTACCTCGAGCCGCCGGCGACCACCGACTTCGCCATCATGTTCGTGCCCACCGAGGGCCTGTACGCCGAGATCGTGCGCCGCCCCGGCCTCGCGGCGACGGTGCAGGGCGAGCACCGCATCACCATCGCCGGGCCGATGAACCTCTCCATGATCATCAACAGCCTGCAGATGGGCTTCCGCACGCTCGCCATCGAGCAGCGCGCGAGCGAGGTGTGGCTGCTGCTCTCGGCGGTGAAGAACGAGTTCGGCAAGTTCGGCGAGGTGCTGGCGCGCACCAAGGCGCAGCTCGAGACGGTGGCCAACTCGATCGACGCCGCGGAGCTGCGCACGCGCCAGATGGCGAAGAAGCTGAAGCAGGTCGAGGCGCTGCCCGACGCGCAGGCGCGCAGCCTGCTCGGCGCCGAGGACGACGAGCGCCTCCTGTAGCCGAAAAGCGACAGCGCCGTCGGGGCCGACGGCGTAAAATTTGCTAAGGGGGAAAGGGCATTTCACTACAGGAGCCGGATGCCGCTCTCGCTGCGCTTCGTCGTGCCTCTCGCCCTCGCGCTGGCGGCGATCGCCTACGCGGTGGTGCCGCTCGTCGACCGCTTCACCTTCCAGTGGTTCGTGCGCGACCTCGACGCGCGCGGCGCGCTCATCGCGCAGACCGCGCAGGAGCCGCTCGCCGAGCTGATGCGCGAGCCGCCGCGCGGGGCGCGGCAGCGGGTGCTGCGCTACTTCCAGCGCATCATGGAGGGCGAGCGCATCTACGCGCTCGCCTTCTGCGACCGCGACGGCAAGCTGCGCTACGCCACCTCGGCCTTCCCCGGCGCGGTCGGCTGCGCCGCCGCGGAGACGCCCGAGCCGCGCAACTGGGTGCTGCAGCTTGCCGACGGGCCGCTGCACGTCTCGGCCAACCCGGTCTCCTACGAGGGCGCGCTGCTCGGCCAGCTGGTCATCGTGCACGACATGAGCTTCGTGCAGCGGCGCAGCGACGACACCAAGAAGTACGTGCTGTGGCTGTTCGCCGGCATCGCCACGGTGGTGGCGCTGATCACGGTGGTGATCGCCGAGATCAGCTGGCGCGGCTGGGTGGCGGGCATGAAGGCGCTGCTCTCGGGCGAGACGCTGCTGCGCTCGCCGGTCGCCTTCAAGGGCACCGCGCCCGAGCTCAGGCCGATCGCGCGCGACCTGCAGGCGCTGCTGCTCGACATGGAGTCGGAGCGCCGCGCGCGCGACGAGAGCCAGACCACCTGGGGCCCCGACGCGCTGCGGCGCATCCTGCGCCAGGACCTGAAGGGCGACGAGGTGCTGATCGTCTCCAACCGCGAGCCCTACATCCACGTGCGGCGCAAGGACAACGTCATCGACATCCAGCGCCCGGCGAGCGGCCTGGTGACGGCGCTCGAGCCGATCGTGCGCGCCTGCTCGGGCACCTGGATCGCGCACGGCGCCGGCAGCGCCGACCGCGAGACGGTCGACAAGCACGACCACGTCATGGTGCCCCCCGAGCACCCGAGCTACCGCATCCGCCGCGTCTGGCTCTCGCCCGAGGAGGAGCAGGGCTACTACTTCGGCTTCGCCAACGAGGGCCTGTGGCCGCTCTGCCACATCGCGCACACGCGCCCGGTGTTCCGCGCCCCCGACTGGGAGCACTACCAGACCGTCAACCGGCGCTTCGCCGAGATCGTCGCCGACGAGGCGAAGACCGACGACCCGATCATCCTCGTGCAGGACTACCACTTCGCGCTGCTGCCGCGCCTGGTGCGCGAGCGCCTGCCCAACGCCACCATCATCACCTTCTGGCACATCCCCTGGCCCAACCCCGAGGCCTTCGGCATCCTGCCCTGGCGCGAGGAG
>JBQTJF010000326.1:0-5207 GCA_052387375.1 Betaproteobacteria bacterium | reverse complement strand
GGCGATGTCCCGAAGCGTGTTGAACGATGAGCGAGCGACGGCTCCGGATTTGGCATGTTACGCGACCTTGAGTTGAGCAGAATCGCTTTGCACGGATTGCGCGAGCGCCAGCACAAGTCGCTTCATGTCGCGGAAGCCGCGCAGCGCGCGGAATCCACGGCTGGCCTCATGCAGGCTCGAGGCAACCCAGCGCAGCAGCATGTGGCCATCGCGCCAGCGCTTGACGTTGCGGGTATGTGGAGCTGCCCCGTTTCCGTGGACGGTTTAGCGCTTGGGTGTGCCCGCCGCGCACGGCACGCCGATCAGCGTCTGGCCGGCCTTTCGGGCCGCACAGCGCGACGCGATCGCCTTCCAGCATCGCCGAAAGCACTTCCTTGCCGGCATGCACGCACAGGCCGTAGCACGCGCTCTTCACGTCAGAGAGCAGCGCCGCCAGCGGTGGCACGCCGACCGGAACGACGTTGGCAAAAGACCGCTGCGGAATTCGAATCGACTTCGTGAGAGACTTCATCTTGGTGGCTCCTTTTTTGGTTTGGCGACCGCCTGCATACCATATGCAGGCAAAAGGAGCCGCCACCCTCACCTCATCCGTTCAACACATTCCGGGACATCCCCCTCGCTGCGGCTTCGCTGGTAAGATCAAGTTCCAAAGGTTCGGGATATTGTCGTGACTACCGCAGAACGCGAGCTCTTGAAGCGCATCACCGCGGATCCGAAGATCTTCGGCGGCAAGCCGATCGTGCGCGGCATGCGCATTTCGGTCGAGCTGATAGTGAGCCTGCTCGCGCAGGGCGAAACCCCGGAGGCCATCCTGAAGGACTATCCGGACCTTACGCGGGACGACATCCAGGCATGCCTGGCGTACGCGCACGCTGTCATCGCCAACGACTCGCTTGACGCGGTGCGAGTGAGTGGATGAAGTTTCTCGTCGACCGCTGCGCGGGCGCGACGCTCGCGCGGTGGCTACGGGAGAAGGGCCACGATGTTCGCGAAGCGTGGAGGAGTGGCAGCCCCGATTCTGGCGACGAGGAGCTGCTAGCCGAGGCGGGTCTTACGCAGCGGTATCGCCATGGCGTGGATAGCGCTCATCGTCGGGTTGATCCTCCTGCTCGTATTCCCGAAGCGGATGGGAGTGGTGCTGGCGGTCGCCCTCGCAGCCGGCGTCGGGCTCTATCTCTACGTTGACCATCGAGAACGCGTCGAGCGCGAAGCGCGCGACAACGTGGTGGTGAAGGTCCAGTACGGCCCGGAAAAATGTCCCCCTGGTCGTCCGCTCAGCGTCGTCATCGACAACGCGACCGATCGAACGGTCAGGAGCATCGAGTTCCAGCTCGAGATTCGACGGCCCGGCTACAGCAGCAACCTGATCGATGGATACGGCGCCGGGACCTTCAGCTCCGACAGGATAATCAAGCCGAAGGAGGGGCATTCCTTCTGCCATGGCGCGCCCAAGCTGCGGGGCAACCCGGCGCTGAAGGACCTCGAATACAGCGTCGGCTTCAAGGACATCAGCTTCGCGGATTGAAGCGCCGGCGCCGACGCAGGGCGGCGGGGCTGTGGGCCGATGGCGCAAGTACCTCTTCCCTGGAATCGGGCCAGGATCGCCACGGGGGAGCCCCGCCTTCCCGGTATGACGCCCGGCGCGCGCAGCGGTTCCCGAAGCGCTATAAAGGAGGCGCTACTACGCTCAGGCGGGATAGTCCCTGGCATGGCCGACGAACGCACCCCGTTCGACAGCATCGAAAGCTCTCTCGAGTACCTCGGCCTGTTGCGCGAGGCAATCGAGAAGACGAGGAAGACCGTGGAGGCGGACGTGGCGCGCGCGCGCTCCGAAGGCGCGGCGCGCCAGCTCGAAGCGCTGCAGCTCGTCACCTACAAGCTGGAGCGGCTCGCCTGGCACGTCGACGGCGGCCACCGCATCCTGAACGACCTGCGCACCCTCCGGCGCCTGCTGCTCGGGGAGCGGCAGCGCAAGCCGGGCGAAGGCGACACATGACGCGCAGCCAGATCCGCACCTTCGTCGAGACCTCCAGCGTCGAGCGCATCCGCGAGGTGCTCGACCTGCTGGAGAAGCTGAAGAGGAAGGTGCCGCACAGTCAGCTTCCGCAGCACGAGGTCGCGTTTCTCCTCGACCTCCGCGACCACGAGGCCTTCTTCAGGGAGCTCGCGGACGCCAAGCTGCGGAAGTGACTGCTCGCCGCTAGCGGCGGATGTTGCCCTCGGCGGTGACCTGGATGCGGTCGCCGATCTCGAGGTCGGCGCGCTCGTATCGAGGAACTGCATGGTGCCGTCGTCCATCTTCACGCCGATGCGGCGCACGCTGCTCGAGCCGCAGGCGGCGGCGCTCGGCGGCACCGCGGCGATCGACTCGATGCGCCCGTTGCCGGGCCGCACGGCGACGGTGACGGCGGGCAGCGTGGCCTGCGGCACGACGACCGCGGGCGGCGGGGTCGTCACCACCGGCGCGGGCGTGGCCTTCTCTTCGACGGACCCGCAGCCGGCGGCGAGCGCCAGGGCGAGGATCGGAAGCGAGAACGCAACTTTGCGCATAGAAACCTCCTGTTGAAGACGACAGGAGACAGCAGTTATGCGCCTACCGCGGGAGCCGTTCCGAGGCGAGGCGCGCGCCGCGGCCGAGCGCCTCGAGCTTCGCCCACGCCACGCTCATCGGGATCTCGGTGTTGCCGGCGGTGGACTGGAAGCCGCAGTCGTTTCCTGCCATGAGGTTCCCGCGGCCCGCGGTGCCGGCCCAGCGCTCGATGCGCTCGGCGACCACTTCCGGGTGCTCGATCGTCACGTTCGAGTAGGTGACGATGCCGGGGATGAGCTTCTTGCCCGCGGGCAGCCTGACGCGCTCGGGCAGGCGCCACTCGTGCTCGTGGCGCGGGTTCGCCGCCTCGATTACTACGGCGTCGCCGCCACCAACGAGGTCCCGGCCAGGGACTGGGAGTCCTTCCTCGCCTACGCCAAGGCGAATCCCGGCAAGGTGAACCACGGCTCGGTCGGGCGCGGCTCGGCGCAGGAGATCCTGGCGCTCGAGCTCGGCAAGCTCACCGGCATCCAGATGACCGGCATCGCCTACAAGGGCGCGACCCAGGTGATGCCCGACCTCCTCGCCGGGCGGGTGCACCTCTTCGTCTCGCCGACGCTCTCGGTGCTGCCCTCGCACCAGGCCGGCAAGCTGCGCATCCTCGCCGTGACCAGTCCCGAGCGCCTGCCCGCCGCCGCCGACGTGCCGACCATGAAGGAGAAGGGGCTCGCGTTCGTGCGCTTCGGCTGGCAGACGGCGGCGACGGTGCGCGAATTCAGCCTGCAGCAGGACTGAGTCTTTAGTAGCTCTTGGCGGGCACGATGTACAGATACGCCGTGCACCACGAGCTGCACTCGCCCTCGGTCTTGCCGACCTCGGTCGGCTCCCAGCCGGGGATCTCGTAGCCGTTGACGACGATGCGCGTGCCGGGCCGCAGGCGCTGGAACTTCGGCTTCAGCTCCTCGAGGTTCTGCGGCAGCAGGAACAGCGCCAGCACCGTGGCCTTCGAGATGTCGGCCTGGTACATGTCGCCCCGGACGAAGCGCGCGCGGTTGCCGACGCCCGCGGCCCTGGCGTTGCGGCGCGCCAGCTCGACCAGGCCGGGGTCGAACTCCACGCCCAGTGCCCTGGCGCCGCGGCGCGCGGCGGCGATGACGTTGCGGCCGTCGCCCGAGCCGAGGTCGATGACGTAGTCCTGCGGCGTCACCTTCGCCATGTCGAGCATCTTCTCGACCAGCGCCTCCGGCGTCGGCACCCAGACCACGTCCTTGCCCGGCTGGCCGACGTAGGGCTCGGGCGTGGTGGCGTGGATCGCGGTGACGAAAAAGAGGAGCGGCAGGAGACGGGCGAGAGCGCGCATGGCGGGAATTACGCCAGAAAAACCCTTCAAATGGCTGACGCGCGTCCGAACGGATCAGCGCCGGGTGCGGTCGGTGCGGTCGCGGACGAGCGACCAGAGAAAGAGCCCGAAGAAGACCACGAACAGGACCGGCCCCACCGGCCCGGCGACGATGAAGCCGAACACGCCGGCGAGGATGGCGAGGAAAAGGAAGGCTACCGCCCAGGTCAGCATGGCCGTGCCCTAGCATCAGCCGTGCCATCGCCCGCGGTAAACTCGGCCATGGCCGAGCTGAGACCCGCCGCCGAGCGCGGCCACGCCAACCACGGCTGGCTGGATTCCTGGCACAGCTTCTCCTTCGCCGGCTACTACGACCCGCGCCGCATGGGCTACGGCCCCTTGCGCGTCATCAACGAGGACCGCGTGCGCCCGGGCGCCGGCTTCGGCACGCATGGCCACCGCGACATGGAGATCATCACCTACGTGCTCGAGGGCGCGCTGGCGCACAAGGACTCGATGGGCAACGCCTCGACCATCGTCCCCGGCGACGTGCAGCGCATGAGCGCTGGCACCGGCGTGCGCCATTCCGAGTACAACCACGATCCGCGCAACGTCACGCATTTCCTGCAGATCTGGATCGAGCCAGACCGCGCCGGGGTGCCGCCCTCGTACGAGCAGAAGCACTTCGACGGCAGCGAGAAGCGCGGCCGGCTGCGCCTGGTCGCCTCGCCCGACGGCCGCCAGGGCTCGGTAAGCCTGCAGCAGGATGCCTTCCTCCATGCGGGCCTCTTCGACAAAGGCGAGAGGGCGGAGATCGCACCCCGGAAGGGCTATGTCCACGTCGCCCGCGGCAGGATCAGCGTCAACGGCCATGCGCTGAGCGCCGGCGACGCGCTCGTGACCGAGGACGGGAAGATCGTTCTCGAGAAGGGCGAGGCGGCGGAGGTGCTGGTGTTCGACCTGCCGGCCTGAGTTTCAGCTGCAACGCGCCGCGCCGGCGCGCGAAACGGCGCTGCCATGCGCGCCGGGCAGCATGCCGGAATGGACGCCTTGGAATTGCTCTTCTATACAGTCGGCCTCGCCTTCGTGGTGGCGCTGGTCGCGCTCGCCTAGCCGGTAGTACACTTCGCGGCCAGGGGGAGCGAGGCCGCGATGGCCATGCTGAAGATCCGCTGCGAGAAGTGCAAGGCGCTCATCGCCACCGGCTTCGACATGTCCTACGAGGCCTTCCGCGCGGCGACGCTCACGCAGCACAGCACCGAGTGCCCCAACTGCGAGCACCTGCAGACCTGGACCTTCGACGACGTCGAGCGCTCCAGCATCCCGACGCCGCCGTCT
>JBQTJF010000325.1:0-6162 GCA_052387375.1 Betaproteobacteria bacterium | reverse complement strand
GCTCTCGTACATCTTCAGCGTCGGCGAGATGTCGAGCACCGTGAGCGTGCGCAGGCGCCGGCCGTGGTCGCGCGCCATGCGGTGCGCGACGCGCCCGCCGCGGTCGTGGCCGACGACGTGGAAGGCGACGAAGCCGAGCGACTCCATGACCTCCACCATGTCGAGCGCCATGGCGCGCTTCGAGTAATTCGAGTGGTCGGGCAGGCCCTTCGGCTTCGAGGAATCGCCGTAGCCGCGCAGGTCGGGGCACACCACGGTGTACTCGCGCGCGAGCGGCGGCGCCACCTTGTGCCACATCACGTGCGTCTGCGGATAGCCGTGCAGGAGCAGCAGCGGCGGCCCTTCGCCGCCGACGCGCAGGTTGATGGTGGCGCCGCCGACGCGGATCCTCCTTTGCGTGAAGCCCGGAAAGAGACTCATTCGAACAGCAGCGCCGCGGCGACCTTGCGCTCCTCGGCGACGAGGATGTTGAAGGTGCGGCAGGCGGCCTGCATGTCCATCACCTCGACGCCGATGCCGGCGCGCGCGAGCGCCGCGGTGAGGCGCGGATGGGGGAAGCGCTGCTTCGGCCCGGTGCCGAGCAGGACGATCTCCGCTCCGAGGTTTTTGAGGGCATCGAAGTCCTCGGGCGCGAGTTTTTCGAACGACGAAGCATCCCAGTCGCGCACCTCGGTGGCGGTGACGATGACGCTCGCCGCGTAGCGCGCGCCGTTCACCATCACGTAGTCCTCGCCATAGGCGTTGATGACGTTGGCGGCGCCGGGGACGGAGGCGTGGAGTTTCACGCTAGAATTCTAGCAATGCGTGAGTTTTCAAGAACTAAGGATTTTCCGCGTATCACGCGGCTGCCGCCCTATGTCTTCAACATCACCAACGAGCTGAAGATGGCGGCGCGGCGGCGCGGCGAGGACATCATCGACCTGTCGATGGGCAACCCCGACGGGCCGACGCCGCAGCACATCGTCGACAAACTGGTCGAGGCAAGCGCCAGGCCGGATACCCACGGCTACTCGGTGTCACGGGGGATTCCCAGATTAAGAAAAGCAATTTGTGAGTGGTACCGCCGCCGCTACGGCGTCGAGCTCGACATGGACGCCGAGGCGATCGTCACCATCGGCTCCAAGGAAGGCCTCGCGCACCTGATGCTCGCCTGCCTGGAGCGCGGCGACACGGTGCTGGTCCCCAACCCCTCGTATCCCATCCACATCTACGGCGCCATCATCGCCGGCGCCGACATCCGCTCGGTGCGCATGACCCCGGGCGTGGACTTCTTCGCCGAGCTCGAGCGCGCCATCCGCGAGCTGACGCCGAAGCCGAAGATGCTGGTGCTCGGCTTCCCGTCCAATCCCACCGCGAAGTGCGTGGATCTGCCGTTCTTCGAGAAAATCGTCCTTCTGGCAAAGCAGCACGACATCCTGGTCGTGCACGACCTCGCCTACGCCGACATCGTCTTCGACGGCTACCGGGCCCCCTCGATCATGCAGGTGCCCGGCGCGCGCGAGGTGGCGGTCGAGTTCTTCACCATGTCGAAGAGCTACAACATGGCCGGCTGGCGCATCGGCTTCATGGTCGGCAACCGCGAGCTGGTGAACGCGCTCGCGCGCATCAAGAGCTACCACGACTACGGCAGCTTCACGCCGATCCAGGTCGCCTCGATCGTCGCCCTCGAGGGACCGCAGGATTGCGTCGCTTGCATAAGAGAAACCTACGAAAAGAGAAGAAACGTGATGGTGAAGGGCCTGCACGACACCGGCTGGATGGTCGAGGTGCCCAAGGCCTCGATGTACGTGTGGGCGAAGGTCCCCGAGCCCTACGCCGCGCTCGGCTCGCTCGAGTTCACCAAGCGCCTGCTCGACGGCGCGAAGATCGCCGTCTCGCCCGGCATCGGCTTCGGCGACTACGGCGACGACCACGTGCGCATCGCCCTGATCGAGAACGAGCACCGCTTGCGCCAGGCCGTCCGGGGGATCCGCGACATGTTCCGCAAGGACGGGCTTCTCAGAGGAGCTGCTTGAAGCCCATCAGGGTCGGACTGCTGGGCATCGGCACGGTCGGCGGCGGCACCTGGGAAGTCCTCAACCGCAACGCCGGCGAGATCCGCCGCCGCGCCGGGCGGGCGATCAGCATCACGCTGGTCGCAGATAAGGAAACAAGAAAAGCCAGATCCATCGTCAAGGGAAGGGCGAAAGTCCTTGCCGACGCCTTCGCCGTGGCGCGCTCGCCCGAGGTGGACATCGTCGTCGAGCTGATCGGCGGCACGCGCGCGGCGAAGGACCTGGTGCTCGCGGCGATCGCCAGCGGCAAGCACGTGGTCACGGCGAACAAGGCGCTGCTCGCCACGCACGGCAACCGCATCTTCGCCGCGGCGCAGAAGCGCGGCGTCATGGTCGCCTTCGAGGCGGCGGTGGCGGGCGGCGTGCCGATCATCAAGGCGCTGCGCGAGGGCCTGAGCGCCAACCGCATCGAGTGGATCGCCGGCATCATCAACGGCACCTCGAACTTCATCCTCTCCGAGATGCGCGACAAGGGCCTCGCCTTCACGGCGGCGCTCGCCGACGCCCAGGCGCGCGGCTACGCGGAAGCCGACCCGACCTTCGACATCGAGGGCGTCGACGCCGCGCACAAGCTCACCATCCTCTCGGCGCTGGCGTTCGGCATCCCGATGCAGCTGAAGAAGTGCTTCAAGGAAGGCATCAAGAACCTCACCCGCGCGGACATCGGCTACGCCGAGGAGCTCGGCTACCGCATCAAACTGCTGGGAATCACAAAACAAACGCAAAAAGGCATAGAGCTGCGCGTGCACCCGACGCTGGTGCCGGCGCGGCGCCTGATCGCCAACGTCGAGGGGGTGATGAACGCGATCCTGGTGAAGGGCGACGCAGTCGGGCCGACCCTCTACTACGGCGCCGGCGCCGGCGCGCTGCCCACCGCGAGCGCGGTGGTGGCCGACCTCGTCGACGTGACGCGCCTCATCACCGCCGACCCGGAGCACCGCGTGCCGCACCTCGCCTTCCAGCCCGACCAGCTCTCCGACGTGCCGGTCCTGGATATCGCCGAGATCCAGACGTGCTACTACCTGCGCATGCGCGTCGTCGACAAGCCCGGCGTGCTGGCGCGCATCACGCGCATCCTCGCCGAGTCGCGCATCTCGATCGACGCGATGGTGCAGAAGGAGCCCGGCGCCGGCGAGAGCCGCGTCGACATCGTCATGCTTACGCACCTCGCGCTGGAGAAGAACGTGGAGCGCGCGATCGGCCGCATCGAGAGGCTTCCCACGGTGGTCGGCAAGGTCACCCGCCTGCGCCTGGAAACGCTGCTGTAGTCGTGAACTACCTCTCCACCCGCGGCGAGGCGCCGCCGCGCCGCTTCAGCGACATCCTCCTGGAAGGCCTGGCGCCCGACGGCGGGCTCTATGTGCCCGAGGAGTTTCCGCACGCCGATCTCGGCAGGTGGAGGAACCTTTCGTACCCGGATCTCGCGCTCGCCATCCTCTCGCAATACATGGACGACGTGCCGGCGCTCGAGGCGCTGGTGCGCGAGACCTACACGGCGAAGGTCTTCGGCTCGGCCGACGTCACGCCGCTGCGCACGCTCGAGCCGGGGCTGCACCTGCTCTGCCTCTCCAACGGCCCGACGCTCGCTTTCAAGGACATCGCCTTGCAGCTCCTGGGTGGTCTGTTCGAAGACCTTCTGGAAGGAAGGAATCAGGACCTGAGCATCCTCGGCGCGACTTCCGGCGACACCGGCCCGGCGGCCGAGTACGCGATGCGCGGCAAGCGGCGCCTCCGCGTCTTCATGCTCTCGCCGCACCAGCGCATGAGCGCCTTCCAGCGCGCGCAGATGTTCTCGCTGCAGGACCCGAACATCCACAACCTCGCGGTCGAGGGCAGCTTCGACGACTGCCAGGACATGGTGAAGGCGGTCAACGCCGACGCCGCCTTCAAGGCGCGCCAGCGCATCGGCGCGGTCAATTCCATCAACTGGGCGCGCGTCGCGGCGCAGGTCGTGTACTACTTCAAGGGCTACTTCGCCGCCACGCAGCGCGACGGCGAGCCGGTGTCCTTCGCCGTGCCCTCGGGCAACTTCGGCAACATCTACGCCGGCTGCGTGGCGCGGCGCATGGGCCTGCCCATCAAGCGGCTGATCCTGGCGAGCAATGAGAACGACGTGCTGCACGAGTTCTTCCGCAGCGGCCGCTACCGCGTGCGCCGGGCGGTGCAGGCGACCTCCAGCCCGTCGATGGACATCTCCAAGGCCTCGAATTTCGAGCGCTACGCCTTCGACCTGCTCGGGCGCGACGGCGCGCGCCTGCGCGGCCTGTGGCGCCAGCTCGAGCGCGAAGGCGAGATCGACCTGTCCGCCTTCCATCAGGAAACAAGGGCCAGCGGCTTCGTTTCCGGCAAGAGCACGCACGCCGACCGGCTGTCGACGATAAGGAAGATCTTCGAGAAGTACAAAACCATCATCGATCCGCATACCGCCGACGGCGTGAAGGTCGGGCTCGAGCACCGCGAGCCGCTGGTGCCGCTCGTCTGCCTCGAGACGGCGCTGCCGGCGAAGTTCGCCGACACCATCGGCGCGGCGCTGGGGCGCGAGCCGCAGCGCCCGGCGGAGCTCGCCGGCCTGGAGACGCTGCCGCAGCGCTTCCGGGTGATCGGCAAGGACGTGGCGGCGCTGAAGCGCATCATCGAGGCCGCATGAGTGGGACGCTGCTTTGTCGGAGGCAGCGGGGGGTACATCGAAATCGGTACGATCGTACCGATTTTGCTTCCTTCTTCCTCGCGTTCCAGCCCCTCAACAGAACCCCCCGCTCGCCTTCGGCCCGCGTGCCTTTCCCCCTTCCAGGGGGTGTCAGGGGGTCGGCACCGTCGCGCCGATGAGCGCCGTCACGCCGGAGAAGAACGTGCTCGGCGGCGAGCTGCGCGCCTGCAGCTACGCCCCGCTCACCGGCTACTTCCGCGACGGCATGTGCGCGACGCAGGCGCACGACGGCGTGGCGCACCTCATCTGCGTGCAGGTGACCGAGGGGTTCCTCGAGTTCAGCTCGAGCCGCGGCAACGATCTCGTCACGCCGCGCCCGGAGCTGCGCTTCCGCGGCCTGCAGCCGGGCGGGCGCTGGTGCCTGCACGTGCTGCGCTGGGTCGAGGCCTGGGAGGCCGGCCGCGCGCCGCGCGTCATCCTCGAGGCGACGCACGAGAACGTGCTCAACTACGTGCCGCTCTCCGCCCTCAAGCGCTACGCGCTGGACCTGCAGTGACGAAGGCGAAACTGATGGCGGGAATTGGCGTCGTCGGTTTTGCGGCGCTGGGGCCCTATATCGGCTGGTGGCTGTGGGATCGCGGGCACATCCCGGGCAATCCGCGCGCCGTCTCGGCGGCGGCGATGCAGCCGGCGCTGCTGCGCCACCTGATGACGGTGCCGCGCGAGGCGCAGGGCGGCTGCCTCGCCCCGGATCTCGCCTATCCGCGTCCCGAGCTGCAGGGCGAGGAAGGCATCGGCCAGCGGCCGCTGCCCGGGCAGTTCGCGGTGACGCTGCTCACCGAGGTGCGCGCCGCGGAGCAGCCGGCGCGCGAGCGGCAGCTCGCGCAGCTGCGCTATCTCGCGCAGCAGGGGCTCTTCGCCGAGAGCGAGGCGCTCGTGCTCGCCGCCGGCGGCCCGCGCCCGGCGCGCCGCTACGTGCTCACCTGGAAGGGCTACGCCGAAGCCGGGCCGCCGCTGCACGCCACGCCCTGCTTTCGCATCGGCGAGCCGGCCTTCGCGGCGATCGAGGCGCTCGAGCGCCAGCCGCGCAAGCTCGCCGGGCTCGAGGCCTGGACGCTCGCCTACCGCACCACGGTGCGCGAGGTGCCCGGCTGGGCGGCGAGCGACGAGGCGCACGCGCTCTTCCCGGGCCTGAAGGGCCGCACCGGGCCGGCGAGCAGCAAGGCGCTGCTTCTGCGCGGCGACGACGGCTGGCTGTCGCAGGCCGAGGCGCGCCTGCAGCTCCTCGACCCGCGCCAGGCCGGCGCGGCGACGCGCCACGTGGACGAGCTGCGCGCGCGCGCCGCGGCGCCGCCGCGCGACGCGGCGGCGGCGCGCCCGGCGCGCGCGGCGCACCAGGCCGGGGCAGGGGGGGCGCGGCGCGGCGCCGCCCCCTGCCAGCCGGTGCGGCTGCCGCGCGGC
>JBQTJF010000324.1:0-9582 GCA_052387375.1 Betaproteobacteria bacterium | reverse complement strand
CACATGTCGCGCTTCGTCGAGATCCTCGAGGAGCACGAGCGCGAGATCACGGTGGAGACCTTCCAGGTGATGCTGCGCGAGATGGTCTGCCCGCTGCCGATCGGCAGCGGGTGGTTGCGGTAGGCGCGCGAGGCCTCGCCCGGCGGCACCACGCGATGGCGCTCCACCTTGCCGAGCGCCGCGCGCACCGCCGGCGACATGCGCGCGAGCCCGGTGTCGGCGCGCGTCTCGGCGTACATGGCGTCGACTTCCTCGACCAGCCGGGCCCGCTGGGCGGCGAAGTCTTGTGCCAGGGTGTCTTCCGTAAAAGCCATCCCCCAGAGGAGTAAGAGACTTGGGAGAAACCCCTTCAGCGGGCGCGTTTGTTCTTCTCGATGAGGGCGTAGGCGCTGTGGTTGTGGATCGACTCGAAGTTCTCCGACTCGACCACGTACGCCTCGACGCGCTCGTCGAGGTTGAGCGCCGCGGCGACGTCGCGCACCATGTCCTCGACGAACTTCGGGTTGTCATAGGCGCGCTCGGTGACGTGCTTCTCGTCGGGGCGCTTGAGCAGGCCGTACAGCTCGCTCGAGCCCTGCTTCTCGACGATGTCGACGATCTCCTCGATCCAGACGAAGTCGCTGGTGCGCGCCGTCACCGTGACGTGCGAGCGCTGGTTGTGCGCGCCGCGCTCGGAGATCTTCTTCGAGCAGGGGCAGAGGCTGGTCACCGGCACCACCACCTTCATGGTGAAGCTCGGCTTGCCCTTCTTGATCTCGCCCATGAAGATCACTTCGTAGTCCATCAGGCTCTTCACGCCCGAGACCGGCGCCTTCTTCTCGATGAAGTAGGGGAAGGCCATCTCGATGTGGCCTTCCTCGGCCTCCAGGCGCTCGACCATCTCGCGCAGCATCACCTGGAAGGTCTCCACCGTGATCTCGCGCTCGTGCTCCTCGAGGATCTCGACGAAGCGCGACATGTGCGTGCCCTTGAAGTGGTGCGGCAGGCACACGTACATGTTGAAGGTGGCGATGGTGTGCTGCACGCCGCCGGCGCGCTCCATGATGCGCACCGGGTGGCGGATCGCCTTGACGCCCACCTTGTCGATCGCCAGCTTGCGCGAGTCGGGGGTCGACTGGACGTCGGGGATGTTGTGCAGGTCGCGGGCTTTCATGACTTTCATTTTAACATCCGAGTAAATTACTCGGCTATTAATGGCGCCGCGTCAGGGTGAGCGTGCCGCCGCTGCGCTGCATTTCCACCTGATTCAGAAAACTCATTCCCAACAAGACGATAGGCAGCTCGTTGGCGACGCTGACGGTGGCCTCGACGTCGCGCAGCACGATGTCGCCGAGCTGCACGACCGCCAGTTTCACGCGCAGCCCTTGCCGCACGCCGCCGGCGGTATGCATGGCGATGCGCTGCGCGCCGGCGAGGTTGACGCCCAGCCGCTGCGCGTCGGCGAGGTTGAGCGACACCGCGGAGGCACCCGTGTCCACGAGCGAGCGCACCGGCACGCCGTTGATCATGGCATTGGCGAAAAAATGGCCGCGCGCGTCGGCTTGCAGGACCACGCTCGAGCTGGTGCTCGAGCCGAGCGCCATCTGCCAGCGCCGGCCATCGACCTCGAGAAGCGCCCCCTGCGGGCCGATCTCGACGAGGCGCACGCCTTCGGGCGAGGTCTCGCCGGGGCGCAAGCTCCGTACCACCGCGCCGTTGACGAGCAGCTCGACGCGGCCCGGACCGATGGACATCACCATCACCGTGGTCGCCGAGGCGCCGAAGCTCGCGGCGGCGAGCGCGAGCGCCGCGGCGAGGCGCCTCAAGCGTTCCCCAGCGCGCCGCGGATCGAGGCGGCGATGCCCGCCGCGTCCAGGCCGACCGAGGCCAGGAGCTTCGCCGGGTCGCCGTGGTCGATGAAGCGATCGGGCAGGCCTAGCAGGAGGACATTGCCTGCAAACTTCAACTCCGTCAGTTTCTCCAGAACTGCCGATCCAGCGCCGCCCATGATCTGATGCTCTTCGATGGTGACCAGCAGCTCATGTTCTTTGGAGAGTTGCTTGATCAGCTCCACATCGAGGGGCTTGATGAAGCGCATGTTGGCCACCGTCGCGTCGAGGGACTCGGCGGCCTCGAGCGCGGGCTTGAGCGTGGCGCCGAAGGCGAGGATGGCGACGCGCTTGCCCTGGCGGCGGATCTCGCCTTTTCCGGGCGGCAGGGGTTCCAGCTTCGAGGTCGTGTCGCCGGCCGCGGCGCCGCGCGGGTAGCGCACCGCGGCGGGCGAGCTCATGCCGAAGCCGGTGGTGAGCATGCGGCGGCACTCTTCCGCGTCCGCCGGCGCCATCACGGTGAGGTTGGGCACGGCGCGCAGGTAGGCGTAGTCGAAGGCGCCGTTGTGCGTGGCGCCGTCGCCGCCGACCAGGCCGCCGCGGTCCAGGGCGAAGAGCACCGGCAGGTTCTGGATCGCCACGTCGTGGATGAGCTGGTCGTAGCCGCGCTGCAGGAAGGTCGAGTAGATGGCGAGCACCGGCTTCATGCCCTCGCAGGCCAGCCCGGCGCAGAAGGTCACCGCGTGCTGCTCGGCGATGCCGACGTCGAAGTAGCGCTCGGGGAAGCGCGCCGAGTACTCGACCATGCCCGAGCCCTCGCGCATCGCCGGCGTCACCGCGACGAGCCGCGCATCCTGCGCCGCCATGTCGCACAGCCACTGCCCGAACACCTGCGAGTAGGTCGGCCGGCTGCCGGTGGTGGTCTTGATGCCGATGGAAGGATCGAATCTGCTCGGCCCGTGATACGCGATCGGGTCGTCCTCGGCGAGCTTGTAGCCCTGGCCCTTGCGCGTGATGATGTGCAGGAACTGCGGGCCCTTCAGCTTCTTGATGTTGGCGAGCGTCGGGATGAGCGCGTCGAGGTCGTGGCCGTCGATCGGGCCGAGGTAGTTGAAGCCGAACTCCTCGAACAGCGTCGAGGGGGTCACCATGCCCTTGACGTGCTCCTCGGCGCGGCGCGCCAGCTCCCAGACGCCGACGCGCTTCAGCAGGTGCTCGCTCGCGCGCCGCGCGCTCGAGTACACGCGCCCGGAGAGCAGCCGCGCCAGGTAGTTGGTGAGCGCGCCGACCGGCGGCGAGATGGACATCTCGTTGTCGTTGAGGATGACGAGCAGGTCCACGTCCATGGCGCCGGCGTTGTTCATCGCCTCGTAAGCCATGCCGGCCGACATGGCGCCGTCGCCGATCACGGCGATGCAGCGACGTTTCTCATTTTTCAGCTTGGCGGAAACCGCCATGCCGAGCGCCGCGGAGATCGAGGTCGACGAATGCGCGGTGCCGAAGGTGTCGTAGCGCGACTCGCTGCGCCGCGGGAAGCCGGAGATGCCGTCGATCATGCGCAGCCGCGCCATCGCCTCGCGCCGGCCGGTGAGGATCTTGTGCGGGTAGGTCTGGTGCCCGACGTCCCAGACGATGCGGTCCTCGGGCGTGTCGAACACGTAGTGCAGCGCGATGGTGAGCTCGACCGTGCCGAGGTTGGAGGAGAGGTGGCCGCCGGTCTTCGACACCGACTCGAGCACGAAAGCGCGCAGCTCGTCGGCGAGCTGGGGCAGCCGGCGCCGCTCGAGCGCGCGCAGCTGCGCGGGATCGTCGATCGTCCTCAGCAGCTCGTACATGGCGTTGGCGCCATCGGCCGGCAGGTCGCCCGCGAGGGTGCTCATGCCTAGAATTTTCGCAGAACGACGAAGTCCGCGAGCGACGAAAGGCGCGCCGCGCGGCCGCCCAGGCCCTCGAGCGCGCCGAGCGCCTGGGCGCGCAGCGACTCGGCCATCTCGCGGGCGCGGGCGATGCCCATGGCGGAGACGTAGGTCGGCTTGCCCTGCCTGGCGTCCTTGCCGGCAGTCTTGCCCAGCGTGGCGGTGCTGGCGTCGTAGTCGAGGATGTCGTCCACCACCTGGAAGGCGAGCCCGACCGCCTTCGCGTAGCGGTCCAGCTTCGCCTTTTCCGCTTCCCCCAGGGAATTCCCGCAGGCAGATCCCAGCAGGACGGCGGCGCGGATCAGCGCGCCGGTCTTGTGGATGTGCATGAACTCGAGCGCCGGCACGCTGAGCGGCGTGCCGGTCGAATCGAGGTCGATCTGCTGGCCGCCGGCCATGCCGCGCGAGCCGGCCGCCGCGGCGAGGGCCTTCAGCATCTCGAGCTGGACGCGCGCGTCGTCCGCGAGCCGGTGCTCGGCGAGCAGCTGGAAGGCGAGCGACTGCAGCGCGTCGCCGGCGAGGAGCGCGGTCGCCTCGCCGAACTCGACGTGCACCGTCGGCTTGCTGCGCCGGAGCACGTCGTCGTCCATGCAGGGCAGGTCGTCGTGCACGAGCGAATAGGCGTGGATGAGCTCGACCGCGGCGGCGGCGATCTCCAGGCGCTCGGCCGGCGCGCCGGCGACCTCGCCGGCCGCGAAGGCGAGCAGCGGCCGCACGCGCTTGCCGCCTTCGAGCGCGGCGTAGCGCATGGCGGCGTGCAGCCGCGCCGGCGCGACGTGCGCCTGCGGCAGCAGCCGCGCGAGCACCGCCTCCATCCGGGCCTGGATGGCGCCCATCCAGGCCTGAAAGTCGATCTCAGTCGTCTTCACTCGGCGCGGCGGCGGCCGACAGCGGCTTCAGCACCTCGCCTTCGAGGACCTTGACCTGCTGCTGCGCCGCCTCGAGGCGGCCTTGACAGAAGCGCGCGAGCTCGAGCCCGCGCTTGTGCGCGGCGAGCGCCTGCTCGAGCGACAGCTCGCCGGCTTCCATGCGCTTGACGATTTTTTCCAGCTCGGCGAGCGCTTTCTCGAAGGAAAGCTCGCCTGAAGGGTCGCTCATCTTTGAGTAAAATACTGTTTTTCTAGGAGCTTTACAACGAAATGGTAGATGTCGCGCGACTCGCGCAAGTGCGCCCGGCGAGCCCCCAATTGCCGATGTCCTGGTACTTCGACCCGCAGGTCTTCGCGCTGGAGAAGAAGCTGCTCTTCGATGCCGGTCCCAACTACGTCGGCCACGAGCTGATGGTGCCCGGCGTCGGCGACTACCACACGCTCGCGTGGACGGGCGACGCGCAGATGCTCGTACGCAGCCGCGAGGGCGTGCAGCTCCTCTGGAACGTCTGCCGCCACCGCCAGTCGATCATGCTCAAGGGCCGCGGCAACGCCGAGAACATCGTCTGCCCGCTGCACCGCTGGACCTACGACCTGAAGGGCGAGCTGCTCGGCGCGCCGCATTTCCCCGAGAGCCCGTGCGTCAAGCTGCGCTCGGCGCCGCTGGCGAGCTGGAACGGGCTGCGCTTCACCGGCCCGCGCGACCCGCGCCAGGACCTCGCGCGCATCAGCACCGCCGCGGACTGGGACTTCAGCGGCTACGTGTTCGACTCGGCGCGCATCGACGAATACGACGTCAACTGGAAGACCTTCATCGAGACCTACCTCGAGGTCTACCATGTCGAGCCCTTCCACCCCGGCCTGGGCAACTTCACCGACTGCGCGAACTTCAGCGTCGACTACGGCGGCGAGTTCTCGGTGCAGATCGTCGCCGCCAAGGCCGGCCTGGGCAGGCCGGGCACGCCGACCTACCGGCGCTGGCACGACGCCTGCCTGAAGTTCCTCGACGGCGCGGCGCCGAAGCAGGGCGCGTTGTGGATGACGTATTTCCCGGGCCTCATGCTCGAGTGGTACCCGAACGTGCTCGTCGTCTCGCACCTCATCCCGCGCTCGCCGACGCGCACCACCAACGTGGTGGAGTTCTACTACCCCGAGGGGATCGCGCTCTTCGAGCGCGAGTTCGTCGAGGCGCAGCAGGCGGCCTACGTCGAGACTGCGATCGAGGACACCGAGATCTGCGAGCGCCTCGACGCCGGGCGCCGCGCGCTCTACGAGCGCGGCATGGACGACGCCGGCCCCGACCCGTCGCCCCTGGAGGACGCGGAGGTGCATTTCCATGAGTGGCTCCACGCTCGTCTCGACCGCAGCCTTAGCCGATAAGCTCGGCGCCTGGCGGCTCTTCGACTGCCGCCACGACCTCGCGAATCCCGGCCTCGGCGAGCGCCAGTACCGCGAGGGCCACATCCCGGGCGCGGCCTTCGCGCACCTCGACCGCGATCTCTCCGCTCCCAAGGACGGCACGAACGGCCGCCATCCCCTGCCCGAGCCCGGCGCCTTCATCGGCTGGCTCGGCCAGCAGGGGCTGAAGCCCGAGCACCGCGTCGTCTGCTATGACGGCGCCAACGGCGCCATGGCCGCCCGCCTGTGGTGGATGCTGCGCTGGGTCGGCCACGACGATGTCGCGGTGCTCGACGGCGGCTTCGCCAAGTGGGTGATGGAAGGCCGTCCCGTGACCGCGGAGGTGCCGCGCTTCCCGCCCACGCGCCATCCGGTCCGGGTTCGAAACGATGCTGCAGTTGATGTCCACGAGGTGCAGCGCGGCCTTGCAAACCTTCTCCTTGTGGACGCGCGCGCCGCTGCCCGCTGGCGCGGCGAGAGCGAGCCGATCGATCCCGTCGCCGGCCGCATCCCCGGCGCGAAGAACCGCTTCAACATGGAGAACGTGCAGGCGGACGGGACTTTCAAAGGTAAAGAGGAACTGCGAAAGGAGTTCGAGAAAGTTCTAGCCGGACACGCGCCTTCCACCGTGGTGCACTACTGCGGGTCAGGCGTAGCCGCGTGCCACAACCTGCTCGCGATGGAGCACGCGGGCCTGCCGGGCGGCAAGCTCTACGCCGGCTCGTGGAGCGAGTGGATCGCGGATGCGGCGAGGCCGCGTGAGCGCGGCTGACGCGCTGCTCGTCCTTCACTTCGCGATCGTCCTGTTCATCGTCGGCGGCCTGATCCTGACCTGGATCGGCGCGGCGCTCGGCTGGGGCTGGGTGCGCAACCCCTGGTTCCGCTACCTCCACCTCGGCGCCATCGGCTTCGTCGCCGCCGAGGCGATCGCCGGCGTCGCCTGCCCGCTCACCGTGTGGGAGGACATGCTGCGCGGCGGGGTGCGGGCCGAATCGTTCGTCGCGCGCTGGGTGCGGGAGCTGCTCTACTACCGCGCGCCCGAATGGGTGTTCACGACGATCTACCTCGCGTGGACCGCCGCCACGCTCGTCACGCTGCGACTCGTTCCGCCCAGGCGAAGAGCTGGCTGAAGACTTCCTCGCGGATGCGCCGCGGCGAGCAGACGAGGTCGTGCCAGGCGCCGGGGAAGGCGAGCACCGTCACCTCCGGCCCGAGCAGCCGCGACCAGCGCGCGATGTGGCGCCAGTCGAGCACCACGTCGGACTCGTCGCCGTGCATGGAGAGCACCGGGCAGCGTATGGCGAGCCCCTTGTGCACCTTGGCGAAGGCGCCGGAGACGGCGCCGACCCAGCCGTAGTAGAGCGGAAAGCCCTGCAGCGGCTTGAGCTTGAGGTCGAACTGCCACTCCTCGAGCAGCGCCTGCGTGTAGTCGGGCTTGAACGCCTTCGGATCGTTGAGGAAGGGAAAGAAGCGCCCGAGCGCCGCGGCGACGTGCACCTGGCGCTTGCGCCACTCGGACACGTTCCAGTCGAGGAAGGGGCTGTTCAGCCACAGCCGCTCCACCGCGTCGCGCCGCTCGCCTTCGTGGGCGTAGAGCGAGCAGACGAGGCCGCCGGTCGAATGCCCGGCGAGCAGCACCGGCGCGCCGATCGCCTCGATGGCGCGGCTGATGTCGGCGTAATACTCGCTCAGGCCCTTGCAGAAGTTGGGATGCTGGTGGGGCCGCAGCGAGCGGCCGTGCTTGCGCAGGTCGAGCGCATGGAAAGCATAGCCCTCGGCGGCGAAGCGCTGCGCCATGTGGCGCTGGAAGAAGTAGTCGCTGAAGCCGTGCACGTAGAGCACCGCGCCCTGCGGCGCATCGGCCGCCGGCAGGCGCACCAGCGTCGCCACCACCGGGCCGTCGTAGTCGTCCGGAAAGGCGAGCTCGAGCGCCTCGAACCCGGGCAGCTCGCTATCCGGCCGCCAGCCGCTCATGGCGCGCCTCATGTCGCGAGAGTGCCCATTTCACGTGCTCCCTGACTAGCGCGGAGGCATGGTCCTCGCGGGCCCGCAGCGCCGCCACCACCTCCGCCGAGCCCGGTGCGTTGCCCAGGCCGACCGCCAGGTTGCGCAGCCAGCGCTCGTAGCCGATGCGCCGGATCGGCGAGCCGCGCAGCCGCCGGTCGAACTCCTCCTCCGTCCAGGCAAAGAGCTCGACCAGGGTCGCCCGGTCCAGGCCGTTTCGCGGTTCAAAGTCTTTTTCTTTCGTGAATTGCGCAAACCGGTTCCATGGGCACACCGCCTGGCAGTCGTCGCAGCCGTAGACGCGGTTGCCGATCAGCGGCCGCAGCGCCTCCGGGATGGCGCTCTTGTGCTCGATGGTGAGGTAGGAGATGCAGCGCCGGGCGTCGACCCGGTAGGGGCCGCGGATCGCCTGCGTCGGGCAGACCTCGATGCAGCGTTCGCACGTGCCGCAACGATCTTTCTCTTGGGAATCCACCGGGAGATCGACATCGCAGTAAATCTCGCCCAGGAAAAACCACGAGCCGGCATCGCGCGAAAGGAGAAGGGTGTGCTTGCCGCGCCAGCCGAGGCCCGCTTTCGCCGCGAGCTCCACCTCCATCACCGGGGCGGAGTCCGAGAAAACGCGGTGCCCGAACGGCCCGATCTCGGCCTCGATGCGCTCGCAAAGCTTCTGCAGCCGGCTGCGCAGCACCTTGTGGTAGTCCCGGCCGCGGGCGTATCGAGCGATCTCGGCCTTGTTTTCTGCAGGATCCGCTTTTTCTTCAGTCAAATAATTCATCCGGCAGGCGATGACGCGCAAGGTGCCAGGATGCAGCTCGCCCGGCCGCGAGCGGAGCGTGCCGTGGTGCGCCATATACTCCATCTCGCCATGCCAGCCCTGCGCCAGCCATTCGAGCAGCCGCGGCTCGGCCGCGGCGAGGTCGGCATCGGCGATGCCGACCGCCTGGAAGCCGAGCTCGGCGCCCCAGGCCTTGATCCGCTGCGCGAGCGCCGTGGTGTCCATGACACCCGAGTTTAATTTGCCCGACGCCGCGGCCACCGAGCGGCTGGGGGCCGCGCTCGCCGCGGGCATCGGCCCGGGGCGAGTGCTGCACCTCAAGGGCGAGCTCGGCACGGGCAAGACCACCCTGGTGCGGGGCCTCCTGCGCGCCCTTGGCCATGCCGGACGGGTCAGGAGCCCGAGCTACACTTTGGTTGAACCTTACGAGCTTTCGAGCTTAAACTTGTATCATTTTGATTTCTATCGGTTCAAGGACCGGTCGGAATGGCTGAGCTCAGGCTTCCGCGAATACTTCAATCCGGCTTCGGCGTGCATCGTCGAATGGCCGGAGCGGGCGGCGCCGCATCTGGCGGCGCCGGACGTGGAGGTGGCGCTGGAATTCTCGGGCGACGGCCGCCGTGCCCGGCACGAGGCGCGCACGCCGGCCGGGCGCTCCTGGCTCTCCTCGCTTCCTGCTTTCTCCTAGGCGCCGCCGAGGCGCAGGTCCTGGCGAGCCGCATCTGGCCCTCGCCGGAATACACCCGCCTCACCATCGAATCGAAGGACGCGGTGCGTTACGAGTTCTTCGCGCTGAAGGACCCCGAGCG
>JBQTJF010000323.1:0-9659 GCA_052387375.1 Betaproteobacteria bacterium | reverse complement strand
TCCTGCTCTTCCACTGCCAGCCCTAGCCGATGCCGCGCGCGTGCGAGGAGCGCGCGATCATGCGGACGCTCCCCCAGCAGCCGCGCCGCGAGCCGCGGGTTGCCGCGCTCCAGCTCTTCTTCTGCCGATGAGATGCTTTTTCGGAGAAAGACGTTCTTGATGCGGCAAAAAAGTTCGTTCTGCATCGCCTGCCGCGCTTCGCGCGCCAGGCCGAGCTTGCGGTAGACGGCGCCGAGGTTGGCCCAGGCCACGGCGTTCGCCGGGCGCAGCGCCGCGGCGCGCCGGTAGCTCTCCGCGGCGCGCGCGCTGTCGCCGTAAGCGAAGTAGGCGGTGCCGAGGTCGTTGTGCGCCTCGGCGAGGGTCGGCTGCAGGCGCAGGGCGCGCCGGTAGGCCTTGATCGCCTGGCCGAGGTCGCCGCGGTCCTGCAGCACGTTGCCGAGCGCGGCGTGGAAGCTCGCCGTGGCGCCGTCGGCGGCGATCGCCTGCTTCAGGCGCGCTTCGGCCGGGCCGAGCTCGCCGCAGCGGTAGTGCGCGGCGCCCAGGAGGTAGAGCGCATCGGGGTCGCGCGGCGCGGCGGCGAGCGCCTGCTCGGCGGCAGCGAGCGCCTCGCGGGGCCGGCCGGCGGCGAGCCGCGCGCGCGCCTGCAGAATCGGGTCAGGCTGCGGCGACTCGGGCATCGCGCGGATTCTAGTAAACTGCCCGGCAGCATGGCGAGCACACCGAGCGCGCGTCCGCAGCGCCTGCGCCTGGGCGAGATCCTGGTGGCGCAGAAGCTCGTCTCGCAGGAGCAGCTCAGGCTCGCGCTGGAGGAGCAGAAACGCTCGGGCCGGCGCATCGGCCGGGTGCTCATCGACCTCGGGCTTTCCACCGAGGACAAGATCGCGCAGGCGCTGGCACGCCAGCTCAGCCTGCGCTACGTCGACCTGAAGAGCCACAGCTTCAACCGCGCCGTGGTGAGCAAGCTGCCGGAGGCCGCGGCGCGGCGCTTCCGCGCCCTGGCGCTCGAGGAGCGCGGCGCCAAGCTGGTGGTCGGCATGGCCGACCCGACCGACCTCTTCGCCTTCGACGAGCTGACGCGCATCCTCAAGCGCGACGTCGAGCCGGCGGTGGTCGCCGAGGCGCAGCTCCTGCAGTCGCTCGACCAGGTGTACCGCCGCACCGAGGAGATCAGCGGCCTCGCCAAGGAGCTCGAGCAGGACTTGGGCGGCGACAAGGCGATCGACTTCGGCGCGCTCGGCGCGCAGCTCGGCGCCGAGGACGCGCCGGTGGTGAAGCTGCTGCAGTCGATCTTCGAGGACGCCACGCAGGTCGGCGCCTCCGACATCCACGTCGAGCCGCAGGAGGACCGCCTGCGCATCCGCTTCCGCATCGACGGCGAGCTGCACGTGCAGACCGAGGCCGACTCGCGCGTCGCGCAGGCGCTGGCGCTGCGCCTGAAGCTGATGTCGGGCCTCGACATCTCGGAGAAGCGCCTGCCGCAGGACGGCCGCTTCCACGTGGTGGTGCGCCAGAACCCGGTCGACGTGCGCATCTCCACCATGCCGACGCAGCACGGCGAGTCGGTGGTGATGCGGCTGCTCAACCGCTCGAGCGGCCTGCTCGGCCTGGACACGCTCGGCATGCCGGCGCCGCTGCTGGCGCGCTTCCGCGAGATCCTGAAGCGCTCGAGCGGCACGGTGATCGTCACCGGCCCCACCGGCAGCGGCAAGACCACCACGCTCTACGCGGCGCTCAACGAGCTCAACACCCCGGCGCGCAAGATCATCACCGTCGAGGACCCGGTCGAGTACCAGGTGGCGGGCATGAACCAGATCCAGGTGAACGAGAAGATCGACCTCACCTTCGCCGCGGTGCTGCGCTCGGTGCTGCGCCAGGACCCCGACGTGATCCTGGTCGGCGAGATGCGCGACACCGAGACGGCGCAGATCGGCCTGCGCGCGGCGATCACCGGCCACATGGTGCTCTCGACGCTGCACACGCGCGACGCGGCGAGCTCGCCCACGCGCATGCTCGACATGGGCGTGCCGCCCTTCATGGTGGCGAGCGCGCTGCAGGCGGTGATCGCGCAGCGCCTGGTGCGCTTCATCTGCGAGGGTTGCGCCGAGGACTACCGCCCCAGCGCGCAGGAAGCGCGCTTCGCCGAGGCGACCGGCCTCGCCGGCGGCGGCTTCAAGCACGGCCGCGGCTGCGGCCACTGCAACAACACCGGCTACCGCGGCCGCGGCGGCGTCTACGAGATGCTCGAGATGACGCCGCCGCTCACGCAGGCGGTGGCGCGCCAGGACGTCGGCGCCTTCGCCGCAGCGGCGCGCGAGGCGATGGCGGGGGCGAGGTTCGTGCAGCACGCGGCGACGCTCGTCGCCGCCGGCCGCACCACGCTGAACGAGGTGATGCGCATCAGCCAGGCCGAGGATTAGCGTGCCGCAGTTCGCCTACCAGGGGCGGAACTCCCGCGGCGAGCTCGTGAAAGGCGTGCTGGAAGGCGCGAGCAGCGGCGCCGTCGCCGACCAGCTCTTCAGCACCGGCATCACCCCGGTGCACATCAACGAGGCCTCGGGCGCCGCCGCGGCCGCTGCGGGCGCCGGCGCGGGCAAGCGCCTGGAGATCCGCTTCGGCGAGCCGGGGGTCGAGCTCGCCGACCTGATGCTCTTCTCGCGCCAGATGCACACCCTGCTCAAGTCGGGCGTGCCGATCATCCGCGCGCTCGCCGGGCTGCAGGAGTCTTCGCAGAACCCGACGCTCGCGCGCGTGGTCGGCGAGGTGCGCGAGGCCCTGGAGTCGGGGCGCGAGCTCTCCATCGCCCTGCGCGCGCACCCGAAGGTGTTCTCCGGCTTCATGGTGAACATGGTGCGCGTCGGCGAGATGACCGGGCGGCTCGACGAGGTGTTCCTGCGCCTGTACGAGTTCTTCGCCTTCGAGAAGAAGATGCGCGAGGACATCCGCGCCGCGCTGCGCTACCCCATGATCGTCATCGGCGCGCTGGCGGTGGCGATGTTCATCGTCAACATCTTCGTCATCCCGGCCTTCGCCAGGATGTTCGCCAGCTTCAAGGCCGAGCTGCCGCTCATGACGCGCGTGCTGATCGCCAGCTCGGACGCCTTCGTCGCCTGGTGGTGGCTGATGCTGATCGGGCTTGCCGCCGCCGCGGTCGGCTTCCGCCTCTACACGCAGACGCCGAAGGGCCGCTACGGCTGGGACTGGCTCAAGCTCAGGCTGCCGGTGATCGGCGGCCTCATCCACAAGGCGACGCTGGCGCGCTTCTCGCGCAGCTTCGCGCTCGCCGGCAAGAGCGGCGTGCCGATCGTGCAGGCGCTCGCCCTGGTCGCCGAGGTGGTGGACAACGCCTACCTGGAGGCGCGCATCCTGCAGATGCGCGACGGCATCGAGCGCGGCGAAAGCATCCTGCGCACCGCGGTGGCCACCGGCGTCTTCGACCCGGTGGTGCTGCAGATGGTGGCGGTCGGCGAGGAGACCGGCGAGATCGACGAGCTGATGGCCGAGATCGCCGACATGTACGAGCGCGAGGTGACGATCGAGGTGGAAGGGCTGACGGCGAAGCTGGAGCCGATCCTGCTGGTGTTCGTGGGGATCCTGGTGCTGATCCTCGCGCTCGGCGTATTCCTGCCGAGGTGGGACATGGCCTCGGCAGCTCGCGGAGGCGGCGGTGCGCGATGAGCGCGCCTTCTCGCTGCTCGAGCTGGTCATCGTCATCGTCATCGTCAGCCTGCTCATGCTGGTGGCGGTCGACCGGCTGCTGCGCCTGCGCTTCGAGGCCGAGCGAGTAATGGTGGAGAGCATGCTCTCGGGCCTGCGCAGCGCGCTCTACATCGAGTTCGCCGGCGCGGCGGTGAAGGGCCGCAGCGATGCCGTGGCTGCGGCGGCGGGCGGCAGCAACCCCATGAAGCTGCTCGCCGAGCGCCCCGACACCTATGCCGGGGAGTACGCCGCCGCCGACCCGGCCGCGGTCGCGCCCGGCAGCTGGTACTTCGACACCAAGGAGCGCAACCTCGTCTACGTGGTGCGCTTCCCGGAGCAGTTCGTCTCCTCGCTCCAGGGGCGGGCGCGCGCGCGCTGGCGCGTCGAGGCCGACTACGACGATCTCGACGGCGACGGACGCTTCGACCCCGGGCGCGACTCGGCGCGCGGCCTGCGCCTGGTCGCGGTCGAGCCCTACAGCTGGAAGGCGGCGCAATGAGGGGCGCGGTCGAGTTCCTCATCGGCATCGTCGGGCAGACGCTGCTCGTGGTCTTCCTCGCCGGCGCGGTGCTCGCCCTGGCGGTCGGCCTGACGCTCGTTTTCGACAGCGCGCGCGCCCTGCGCTGGAACGAGCGGCTCTCGCGCTGGATCTCGACGCGCGAGGCGGTGCAGCGCTTCGACCGGCCGCGCGACATCAAGCGCTACGTCTACCGCATGCACCGCGTCTTCGGCCTGGCGGTGGTGGCGGGCGCGCTCTACTGCCTCGACGTCCTCACCTTCGGCTTCTCGCCGGGGGCGCTGGCGCGGGCGTTGCGCGACCTCGGCAGCCAGGGCGTGCTCGAGCTCGCCTTCGAGAGCGTGCGGCTCTTCTTCATCGTCGGCAACCTCGCCGCGCTGGCCGCGGGCGTCGTGCTCTGCTTCCGGCCCAGCCTCCTGAAGGGCGTGGAGGCCTGGGCCGACCGCGCCTACCTGGAGCGCACGAGCGCGCGGACCCTGGACGAAATGCGCTTCCAGCCCGACCAGTGGGTCAGCCGCCACCCGCGGCTCGCGGGCGCGCTGGTGCTCGCCGGCAGCGCTTTTATCCTCTTCGGCCTCGGGTTGCGGCCATTGCTGTAAGTCGACAAATCTTTGCAAACGACTCGCAGTTCTGCAGCTAAGTGGTTGACAAGGAAAACATCCGCGGTCAGACTGCGGGTCGGGCTGCGGCCCAGAATACGGGAGGCAGGGGATGAGAAGGCAAGAAGAAGGCTTCACGCTGATCGAGCTGGTGATGGTGATCGTGATCCTCGGGATCCTCGCGGCGGTTGCGGTGCCGCGGTACCTGAACCTCACCCAGGAATCGCAGGATGCAACGAAGAACGCGGCGGTCGCTTCGACGGCGAGCGCGGTGGCGATCGCGGCGGCGAGAAACCGCAACGTCGCCGTGGCGCCGACGCCGGCGCACGTGCTGGCGGAGATCCCGGGCGCGGTCTGCTCGGGCGCCTACGTGGTACACGGCGGCAAGGTGAACGTGACGCTGATCATGGACACCGGCGCGGCGCTGGCAAGCTGCGCCGCCAACACCGGCAGCACCATCGTCGCGAGTGTCGGCACGGGCACTTACTCGTCCTGACGCGCCCGCGGGCGTGACGAACGGGGCACCTCACGGGGTGCCCCGTTTTGTTTGCGCATGAGCTCCTTCCTCGGCAGGCTCGGACGCGGCGCCGCCCCCGGCTGGCTGGTGGTCGAGCTCGGCAGCCGCAAGGTGAGCCTCGCGCACGTGCGCCACGAGGGCGATCGCCCGGTGGCGGAGTTCGCCGAGGAACGCGACTGGGAGCCCAAGGAGCCGCGCTCCCTCGAGCGCATCGCGAAGGAGTTCGGCGCGCGCCGCTTCGCCTGCACGACGCTGCTCAAGCCGGCCGAGTACCAGATCCTGCTCGTCGACGCGCCGGCGGTGAAGCGCGACGAGCTGAAGCCGGCGATCCGCTGGCGCATCAAGGACATGCTCGACTACCACGTCGACGATGCGACGATCGACGTGCTCGACCTGCCGCTGCCGGCCGGCGCGGCGGCGCGGCCGCAGCAGATGTACGCGGTGGCGGCGCGCAACGACACCCTCCGCGCCACCCTCGACCGGCGGGAGGGCGCCGGCATCCGCCTCGCCGTCATCGACATTCCCGATACCGCGCAGCGCAACGCCGCCGTGCTCTTCGAAGCGGGCGAGCGCGGCGCGGTCGCGCTCAGCTTCGACGAGCACGGCGGGCTCATCACCGCCGTCTTCGGCGGCGAGCTTTACCTCTCGCGCCGGCTCGACGTCACCGCGGCGCAGCTCGCCGAGGCGGGGGAGGAGGAGCGCGCGCGCCTGCTGGATCGCATCCTGGTCGAGACGCAGCGCTCGCTCGACCACTGCGAGCGCAGCTTTCCCTTCTTCTCGCTCGGCCGCGTGCTGCTCGGGCCGGTGCCCGAGGAAGCCGGCCTGCGCGCGCACCTCGCGGCCAATCTCTACCTGCCGGTCGAGCCGCTGGACCTCGCGCAGGTGATGCGGCTGCCGGCGGCGAGCGCCGCCTGGAGCGCCGCCGAGAGCGCGCGCTGGCTGAAGCTGCTGGGGGCCGGGCTGCGCATCGAGAAGCGGGTGCTATGAGCCAGCAGATCAATCTTTACAGCCCGCTGTTCCGCAAGCAGAAGAAAGTCTTCTCGGCGGTGGCCATGCTGCAGGCGACCGCGCTCGTGGTGCTGGGCATCGCCGCGTTCTACGGCTACGTGTCGCTGCAGACGTCGCTGCTCGAGGTCCGCGTCGCCGACTCCGGCCAGCGCCTGAGAAGCGAGATCGAGCGGCTGAAGGTCTACAGCGCCGCCGAGAGCCCGGAAGTGCGCGCCAAGGCGCTTGCCGAGGAGAAAAAGAAGCTCGAGGCGGCGCTCGCCGAGCGCAACCGCACCGCCCAGGCGCTCGCCGAGAGCGGGCTGGGCCGCAGCGAGGGCTATTCGGCGTCGCTGCGGGCGCTGGCGCGGCTGTCGATGCAGGGCGTGTGGCTCACGCGCGTGCAGTTCGCCGACAAGGACGGCGAGGTGGCCATCGCCGGGCTCGCCACCCACCCGGAGCTCGTCGCCGCGTACCTCGAGCGGCTGCGCCGCGAGGAGGCGCTGCGTGGCCAGGCCTTCGCGCGCCTGGAGATCCGCCGGCCGGCCTCGGCGCAGGGCGCGGGCGTGGTCGAGTTCACCCTGGCTTCGACGCCCAAGCAGGAGAAGAAATGAGCTTCGACTGGAAGGCGCTCGCGGCGCGCATCGACGACATGAGCCTGCGCGAGCGGGCGATGCTGTTCGCCTCGGTGAGCCTGGTGGTGCTGCTGCTCGCCTACGTCGCGCTCCTCGACCCGGTGCTGCGCAAGCAGAAATCGCTTATCGATCGCGTCACCCGCGACCAGAACCAGATCACCGAGATCCGCGTCCAGATCGAGCGCGCCGTCAAGGGCGGGGACGGCAAGGCGCAGCATCCGGGGCAGGCGGCGATCGACACCCTCAAGCGCCAGATCGCCGACCTCGACAGCGCGCTCGCCGCCCGCCAAAGCGTCCTCATCGCCCCGGAGCGCCTGCCGGCGCTGCTCAAGGACATCCTCGGCCGCAGCAAGGCCGTGGAGCTGGAATCGCTCCGCCTCCTGCCCGGCGTCCCGGTGCGCGCCGGCGCGGGCGAGACCAGCCTTTACCGCCACGGGGTCGAGCTGTCGGTGAAGGGCTCGTACTTTGCGCTGCTCGAGTACCTCGAGGAGCTGGAGAAGCGCGGCCCGGCGCTGCTATGGGGAACGGTCGAGCTGCGCGTCGAGCAATACCCCGAGGTCAGGCTGCGCGTCGTGCTGCACAGCTTGAGCCGGAGTGCGTCCCTGCTTTCCATTTAAAACTCATTTGACGACAAGCGCTTATTGCTATAACTTGAAGTAATTGCTTCCGGGGGGCAAGGCGTACTGATGCCGCAACGGCTTCTGCGTAAGTGCTTGCTGACCGCGTTCCTGTCCGGCGTCGGTGCCGCGCAGGCGCAGGCGCCTTCCGGCATCCTCGTCGATCCGATGCGGCCGGCCGACGCGCAGGAGGCGGCGACTGCCGGCAGGCGCGGCGCGCCGGCTCCCGCCGGCGCCGGCGTGCAGGTCATCCTCACTTCCCCGGAGCGCAAGCTCGCAGTGATCGACGGCAAGGTGGTGCCGATCGGCGGCGATGCGCGCGGCGGCACGCTCGTCGGCCTCAGCGACTCCGCCGCGGTGCTCGAAAAGCAGGGCGGCCGCGACGTTCTCCTGATGCACCCGGCGATCGACAAGAAGCCGCCGTCCCGCGCGGCGAAGAAATAGCATGAGGGGCACCGCGATCTTCGCGCTGGCGGCCGCTCTTGCAGGCTGCGCGGCGCCGCCGCCGCCGAGCGGCATCAATCCCGTCATCGCCGACGAGCTGGCGCGCGCGGGGGAGAGAAAGCCGCCGGCACGCCCCGAGGCCCTCGACCGCGCGCTGCTGCCGCCGGTGCAGATGGGCATGCCGGAAGTTTCCGGGCTGGAGATCGAGCCGCGCTTCGACCTCTCGGTCAACAACGCGCCGGCGACGCAGGTGTTCATGTCGATCGTCTCCGGCACGCGCTACAGCATGCTCGTGCATCCGGAGGTGAGCGGGAGCATCTCGGTCAACCTGAAGGACGTCTCGGTGGAGGAGGCGCTCTCGGCCATCCGCGAGCTCTACGGCTACGACTACCGCATCAACGGCCGGCGCATCCTCGTGCAGCCGGCGGGGCTGCAGACGCGGGTGTTCCAGGTCAATTACCTGCCCGGGCAGCGCCGCGGCATTTCCGACGTCCGCGTCACCTCGGGCGCCGTCACCGACACCGGCCAGACCACCACGCCGACGCTCGCCGGCCCGGCGCAGACCCCCGCCACCTCGAGCCGCGCGCTCGAGTCGAGCCGCGTCACGACGCAGCAGCAGAGCGACTTCTGGGGCGAGCTGCGCACGGCGCTGCTCGCCATCGTCGGCACCGGCGCCGGCACCTCGGTAATCGTGACGCCGCAGTCGGGCGTGGTGGTGGTGCGCGCCCTGCCGCAGCAGCTGCGCGCGGTCGAGGAGTACCTGCGCGCGACGCGCCTGTCCATCGAGCGGCAGGTGATGCTCGAGGCGAAGATCATCGAGGTGACGCTCTCCGACGAGTACCAGGCCGGCATCAACTGGGCGGTGTTCAACCGCCACCTGGCGATCGGCCAGCTTTCCACCAATGCCACGGTGAGCACCCAGCTGGGCGCTCGATCCCAGGTCCTCAGCACTTCCAGCGTCACCGCCGACCCCACCAGCCGCAGTATCGCCGCCACCGCCGGCGCCCTCGCGGCGCAGAACCCGGCCGGGGCGGTGTTCGGGCTGGCGCTGCAGACCTCCAACTTCGCCTCGCTGCTCACCTTCCTCGAGTCGCAGGGCAACGTGCAGGTGCTCTCCAGCCCGCGCATCGCCACCCTCAACAACCAGAAGGCGGTGCTGAAGGTCGGCACCGACGAGTTCTTCGTCACCAACGTGAGCACGACCAGCACCACGACCGGTGCCGCCGTCCAGACCTCGCCTACCGTGACGGTGCAGCCGTTCTTCTCCGGCATCGTGCTCGACGTGACGCCGCAGATCGACGAGGGCAGCAACATCATCCTGCACATCCACCCCGCGGTGAGCGAGGTCACGGAGAGCACTCGAGTAGTGAATCTGGGTCCGGGAGTGCAACCGATTACGCTGCCGCTCGCGAAGAGTGCCGTCAACGAGACCGACACCATCGTGCGCGTGAGCGACGGCAACATCGTGGCGATCGGCGGGCTGATGAGCGTCGACGCGCGCGACCAGCGCGGCGGCATCCCGGGCATCTCGGACACCGGCGCCGGCGCGCTGCTGCGCAATGCAGACCGCAGGGTGATCAAGAAGGAGCTGGTGATCCTGCTCAAGCCCACCGTGGTGCAATCCGACCGCAACTGGGAGCAGGACCTCAA
>JBQTJF010000322.1:0-5302 GCA_052387375.1 Betaproteobacteria bacterium | reverse complement strand
GCTCGCGCGCCCCGGCCTACTCGGAGCCCCCGAATTGCCCAGGGTACGCATTCTGCGTACAATTGTACGCGTTATGCGTACGAGGCCTGCCGCCACCGACCCCGCCGCCGTGCTCTTCGGCCGCTCGATGCGCGCGGTGCTCGGCCTGCTCTTCAACCACCCGGAGCGCGCGTTCTACTTGCGCGAGATCGCGCGCGCGGCCGGGACTTCGCCGAGCTCGCTGCAGCGCGAGCTGGCCGCGCTCGCGGCGGCGGGTCTCGTCGTGCGCGAGGCGCGGGGCCGCCAGGTGTATTTCCGCGCCAACGGCGAGTCGCCCCTCTTCCAGGAGCTGCGCGGCATCGTGGTCAAGACATTCGGCGTAGCCGACGTGCTGCGCGGCGCGCTCGCGCCGCTGTCGCCGCGCATCCGGGCGGCGTTCGTGTACGGCTCGCTCGCCCGCGGCGAGGCGCGGCCCGAGAGCGACGTGGACGTGATGGTGGTCGGCGAGGTCGCCTTCGCCGACGTGGCCGAGCGCCTGCTGCCAGCCGAGGCGGCCCTGCGCCGCAGCGTCAACCCGACCGTGTATCCGTCCGTTGAGCTCTCGGAGAAGGCCGCCGCGGGCAACGCGTTTCTTGCCGAGGTGCTGCAGGGGCCGAAGATCTTTCTGATCGGGGAGGAGCGTGAGCTTCGAGCGCTGGCTGAAGGAGGGGCGCCTCAAGCGCCAAAAGCCCGCAAGGCAGGAAATCGCCGGCCTCGCCGAGCTGGCCGATAGGCGGCTTGCCGACAGCCGCACGGCCGGCGTGAGCGCCGAGGGGCGGTTCATGCTTGCCTACAACGCCGCCCTGGCGCTCGCGACTGCCGCCCTGCGCGCGGAGGGCTATCGCACGAGCTCGAACCTTCCCGGCCACCACGCCGTCACGCTGGCCTCGCTCGCTTTCACGATCCGAGCCGATGCCGGCGCGGTCGCGGCGCTCGACGCGTGGCGCAAGAAGCGGCATCGGACCACCTACGATGCGGCCGAAGTGTCGGAGCACGAGCTGCGCGAGCTGATTGCCCTGGTCGAGAAGCTGAAGGACGACTTTTCCGCCTGGCTGCAGACGGCGCATGCAGAGCTCGCCGCAGGCTTGCGAAAGGCGCGCTGAGCGCGAGCCGTGGCGGGCCGCACCTGCATACCTCTTTAGTCTCTTATGTATAGCGTGCGCGCTATGGCAAGGAAGCGGACTGAAGTGACTGCCGGCACCGGCAACGTCTTCGCCGACCTCGGCTATCCGGACGCGAAGGAGCGCAGCCTCAAGGTGGAGCTGGCGATGGAGGTCAACCGCGTCCTGCGCAGCCGCGGCCTCGCGCAGGACCGCGCCGCCAGGCTCCTCGGCATCCGCCAGCCGCACGTGTCGGACCTCTCCCGCTACCGGCTCAACCGCTTCTCGGTCGAGCGGCTCATGGACTTCCTGACGCGCCTGGGCAAGGACGTCGAGATCCGCGTCGCCGAGCGCCCCGCCGGCCGGCGACGCACCGGGGTGCAGGTGACGAGGGCCGGCTAAGCGGCTAAGCGGCCTTGGCGATCCGGGGCTGCGCGAGCTCGGCCCCGCCGAGCGAGTTGCGCAGCGCCTCGCGCAGCTCCTCCGCGGACACGCCGGCGGTCCTCGCCCAGTCCCAGGACTCGAGCTCCGCTTCGAGCTTGGTGTCGTCGACAGGCATCATGTTTTCCATACTCGGCCAATACGGTGCATGAGCCGTGCCTTGCAGCCTAGTCCTTCCGGATTACACCCGTACTACCGCGCCCCTGGCCCGGGCCGCGCCGCGTTTCCCGGCGATGCTTTCGCCCCGTGCGTCCTCCGGCTCGAATTCATTCACGTCGTGAATGATCGTCATGCACGGCATGAAGGCTTCGCCCGGCGCTAGAGCCTCTTCACGAACTCGGCCGGCGTCTCGATCGCGTGCCGCCCGCGCAGCGCGAGCAGGTCCTCGTCGCCGGTGACCAGCAGCTCCGCTGCCCCGGAGGCGAGCGCCTGGAGCACGTGCAGGTCGTCGCTGTCGCGCACCTCGACCGGCTGCGCCGCGGGCTCGACGACGTCCGCCCGGAGATAGAGCTGGCGCAGGAAGCCTCCGATCGCCTCGTCGTCCCATCGAAGGACCTTGCGGATCTTCGGGTAGGCGAGGACGCGGCCGACCTCCTCGAGCTGCGCGAGGGGAAGCACGAGGTCGAAGCGGCCCTCGCGCCAGGCCGCGACCGCGGTTCCCGGAACGCTCTGCGGGAACATGAGCCCCGACACCAGCACGTTGGTGTCGAGGATGACCCTCACTTGCGCGGCGGCTTGCGGCGCGCGGCCTTGACCGCTTCGTCGACGAGCGCCGAGCCCTTCGCCGGTCCCACGCCGGCAAAGGCCTTGGCCAGGCGGCCGGACATCTGCTCGAACTCCTCGTCGAGCTTGCGCAGTCGCTCGAAGAGCGCAATGTCGATCAGCGCCGCGACCGGCTTGCCGCCCTTGGTGATGACGATCCGGCCCTTGCGGTACTGCACCTCGTTCAGCAGGTCGCCCAGGTTCTGGCGCACCGTCATGGCGGGGGCTTCGCGGATCATGCGATTACCTCGATTGACATGGTTGACGCGATCCTAGCACTCCGCAGGAAAGCCGGCATGGGGGCGCTCGCGCGCCCGCGCCTCGCCGACGCCGCGCACCTGCGCGCCTTCCGCGCCGAGTACGGCAAGCGCTCGCGCGCGGGGCTGCTGCTGCACACCGGCGCCTCGCTCGAATGGCTGGCGCCCGACGTGCTCGCCGCACCTTGGTGGGAAGTGCTGTAAGCCCTGCCGGTGCCGCGCACGATTGACCACTTACATGACCATGGGCAGAATAGTGGTCATGCAAACCATCCAAGCCTCCAAGTTCAAGGCGAGGTGCCTCGCGCTGATGGACGAGGTCGCGCGCACCGGCGAGACGATCGTGGTCACCAAGAACGGCAGGCCGGTCGCCGAGCTGCGGCCGCATCGCGGCCCGCGCGCCAAGTCGCTCATCGGCCTGCACAAGGGCAAGGGCAGGATCCTGGGCGATATCATTTCTCCAATCGGCACCGAGCTCTGGGAAGCGCTGAAGTGATCTTGCTCGACACCCATGTGCTGGCGTGGGCCGATTTCGAGGAGCGCAGGCTCGGCCGCAAAGCGAGGGCGCTCATCGAGCGCCTCTGGGGGCGCGGCGAAGTCGCAGTCTGCGCGATGTCGTTCTGGGAAGCGGCGCTGCTCCAGGCCCGGCAGCGGCTCGAGCTGCCCGCCGAAGCCGGCGAGTGGCGCGGGCGGCTGCTCGCCGCCGGGCTCGTCGAGCTCGCGGTCGACGGCAATGCGGGCATCCGCGCCGCCGGGCTGGGCGGGCTGCCCAGCGATCCCGTCGACCGGCTGATCGTCGCGACCGCCCTGCATCATCGCGCCGCCCTGATGACCGCCGACGAGCGGCTGCTGGGCTGGGAGCACGCGATGGTGCGGCACGACGCCCGGCTGTAGGAGTTGATGCATGCGGCCGGCCACGCTCCGGCGCCGGTTGCGCGACCTCGAGGAGGCGAAGAAGAACGTCGATGTCGACTACCAGGGGAGGCTGGATGAGGAGCTCAAGCGCCGCGAGGCGCTCGAGCTCTCGCTCGAATCGGAGCTGCGCGCCGCCTTCCCGCTCGACGAGATCGTGCCGGTGCCCAAGGGCATGAACGGCGCCGACCTCCTGCAGCACGTGCGCCTGCCCTCCGGCCACTAGATTTGTTCTTGCCGCTTAACACCATCCAGAGCTCAAGGACGACCAGCAGGCGATCGGCGCCGAGCTCGCGGTCATCGTCACCAGCGCCACCTTCAACGCCGCCCGCCCGCTCGCCGAGGCCCTGCGCGCCATGCTCGTCGGAAAAAGCGCGAGGCCCAGCTACTGCGCATGCAGGACGGCGCGCAGGGCATGAAGAAGGGCGATCTCTCGAAATTTGTCGAGGATGCCGTGCGCTGGCGCATGCTCGAGCGCCGGGTGCAGGGTCTCAAGGACCGCAACCAGGACCTTGCCCGGAGAAGCTTCAGGCTGCCGTCGACGAAGCGGTTCGCGAGGTACGCAAGGAGCGCCAGCGCCGCAGGCGATGACCTGAGGCGTGCGCGTCGTCCTCGACACGAACGTCCTCCTCTCTGCGCTGCTCACCCGCGGCACGGCTCCGGACCGGCTCTACGAAGCGTGGCGCGACGGACGCTTCCAGCTCGCCTCGTGCGAGCGCCAGCTCGACGAGATCAAGCGCGTCAGCCGGCGCGATTTCTTCAGGCAGCGGCTGGCCCCGGGCGTTGCCGGGCGAGGCGGCCGCGGCCGAGCTCCTGGTCACCGGGGACAAGAGCGGGCTTCTCGCGCTGAAGAAGCACGGCGTCAGCTCGATCCTGACCGTGCAGGCCTTTCTCGATCATCTCGACCGCTCATGACTTGCGGGCAAGCTCCGTAAGGAGTCTCGCTCACTCCGTTCGAGAATGCTTCCGATCGGAAGCATTTTTGCCCTTTGTCCCCCTCTCGCCATGCCCCGGGCTCACGCCCTGAGCCACCACCCTCCGCATACTGGGTCCTCAACGGAGGAGGCTCCATGACCCAGATTCGTGACGCCCTCGCCGCCGTCCGTCTCGGCGCGCCGCAGGTGCACCGCAACCTCGCGCTTTTCCCGCTCGCCTCGAGCCGCGACCAGCCGCCCGGCTATCTGCTGCTCGACGAAGCGCTCGAGCGCAAGCTCGCGCGCGTGACCGAGGTGTCGGAAGCCGGCCGCGTGCCCGAGCTCGCCTTCGAGAACGGCTCCGCGGAGAAGATCCTGCTCGTCGACGGCGACGAGCTCGCCGGCGCGAAGCAGAACCGCATCGTCAACCTGTCGATCCTGGTGGGCGCCGGCCAGAAGCTCGTCATCCCGGTGTCGTGCGTCGAGCAAGGCCGCTGGTCCTACCGTTCGCGCGACTTCGCCCCGGCGCACCGCACCCTCTTCGCCAAGGCGCGCGCCAAGAAAGCCGTGCAGGTCTCCGAGTCGCTCATGGCGCGCCGCAGCCGCGACGCCGACCAGGGCGAGATCTGGTCCGACGTCTCCGCGAAGCTCAGCTCCTTCCAGGTGGACTCCGACACCGGCGCCATGTCCGATGCCTACCTCGGCCGCTCCCGCGACCTGCAGGCGTATGCCGGCGCCTTCCGGCCGGAGCCGCGCCAGCGCGGCGCCGTCGTCGCCATCGACGGCCGGCCGGTCGGCCTGGAGCTCTTCGACTCGGCCGCCGCCTTCTCGAAGTACCTGCCGAAGCTCGTTCGCAGCTACGCCCTGGACGCTCTCGAGACGGCGAACGGCAAGTCCC